>CAZONX010000005.1:0-56052 GCA_964581295.1 uncultured Acidimicrobiaceae bacterium | reverse complement strand
CCGTCCGTGACTTCGTGTTCTCGCACGACGAGGCGGGGGAGTTCCTCGACAAGGTCACGGACCTCCTCGACTTCGTGCTCCCCGAGTTCGAGCGCGAGCGCAAGACGTACCTGACGATCGGCATCGGCTGCACGGGTGGCCGACATCGTTCGGTCGCCTTTGCCGAGGCCATCGGCGGGCATTTGCGAGACGCCGGCCGCGAGGTGACCGTTCACCATCGCGACGCCGGTCTCGGCGAACAGCATGCCCATCGGCACTGAGGGCGAAGCGCTGCTCGAGGCGCTCGAATTCGCCGAATCGGGACCGCACGTGGTGGCGATTGGCGGTGGCAAGGGTCTCGCGCGAGCCCTGCGCGCAATCCGCGGCTACGCCGGGCACATCGACGCCATCGTCACCGTGGCCGACGATGGCGGATCGTCGGGGAGGCTCTCACCGCATCTTGACATTCCACCGCCCGGTGATATCCGCAAGTCGCTGGTCGCGTTGACACCGCACGACTCGGTGTGGCGTCGGCTGTTCGAGTATCGGTTCGAAGGCGCAGACGTGCGCGGCCACTCCCTCGGGAACCTGATCATCGCTGCGCTCACCGAAATCGAAGGCTCCTTCGAGGCGGCGCTTCGATCGTCCGAACGGCTGCTCGGTGCTCTCGGGTCGGTGATACCCGCATCACCGTGGCACCTCGAGCTCACCGCGGACGTCGACGGACGAGAGGTACGCGGCCAGGTCAATGTGTCGCTCGCGCGCGGGAATGTGAGCGTCCTTCGGGTGCTCCCGGGAGATGCGCCGGTGAGCGCCAGCGCCGTGTCTGCCATCGAGTCCGCGGACCAGATTGTGCTAGGTCCGGGCAGTCTCTACACGTCGATCGCCGCGGCGCTGGTCGTGCCGGGGATCGTCGATGCCATCAATCGAACGGCGGTACCGCTCATCTACGTCGCCAACATCGTCACCCAGGACGGCGAGTCTCTCGGAATGGATGCAGTGGACCACCTCGACTCGCTGCTGCGCGTGACCGGTGTGCGCCCACCCAGTGCTATCGTTGCTTCCGATTCTCCGGTGTTTGTCGACCCGCCTCTCGAGGTGGTCGGCATGGACGCAGAGGCAGCCGCCACATACGGTGCCGATGTCGTGACCGCGGACCTGCTCGACGCAGAAGCCGAGCGACCGTGCCACGACCCCATTCGTCTTGGTGCGGTGCTTCGGGGACTTGTTCGCACATAGCCAATCACCTCTAGGGAGGTTCAACATGCGAGTAGCAATCAACGGTTTCGGTCGAATCGGCCGCAACTTCCTTCGCGCGTCCAAGGGCAATGATGCCTGGGCCAACATGCGCAGGACCGTCTCGAACGCCACGATCGGCGACCTCGACGACGTCGCTGCCACCTTTGCCCAGCTGAAGAAGGACGTTGCCGGCATCGACATCGTTGCTATCAACGACCTGTCGGATGCCAACATGCTCGCCTACCTACTCGGCCATGACTCGGTCCACGGCCCGTACCCGGGATCGGTCGTGCTCGACGGCGACGAACTCGTCGTCGACGGCGACCGCATCAAGGTGTTTGCCGAGCGCGACCCGGCCGACCTGCCGTGGGCAGATCTCGACGTCGATGTCGTCATCGAGTCGACCGGCGTGTTCCGCACGCATGCAGCCGCCTCCAAGCACATCGAAGCTGGGGCCAAGTGGGTGCTGGTTTCGGCTCCAATGGGCGACCCGGACTACACGATCGTCTTCGGCGTGAACGACGATGGGCTCGACCCTGCGACGGACAAGATCATCTCGAACGCATCGTGCACGACCAACTGCGTCGCTCCGATGATCAAGATCCTCAACGATGAGTACACGATCAAGCAGGGTGCGCTCACGACCGTCCACGCCTACACGAACGACCAGAGCATTCTCGACCTCGTTCACTCAGATCCCCGTCGCGCTCGCGCTGCGGCGGTGAACATCATCCCAAGCTCGACCGGTGCAGCCACCGCCGTCGGCAAGGTCATCCCCGAGATGGCCGGGAAGATCTCGGGAACGTCACTCAGGGTGCCTGTGGCCGACGGATCGATCACCGACCTGGTTGTCACCGTCGAGAAGACCGACGTCACGGTTGAGGAGATCAACGCTGCCTTCAAGGCCGCAGCCGAGGGGCCGCTCAAGGGCATCCTCCGCTACACCGAAGAGCCCCTGGTCTCCACCGACATCATCGGCGATTCCCACTCGGTGATCTTCGATGCACAGTCGACGATGGTGACCGACGGTCTCGTCAAGGTGTTCGGTTGGTACGACAACGAGATGGGCTACTCGACGCGGCTCGTCGACCTCGTGCACAAACTGGCCTGACGTGACCCTCCCGACGCTCGACACCCTCGAGGTCGACGGGCGCCGTGTCCTCGTTCGATCGGATCTCAATGTTCCGCTCGACGGGGGCGCGGTCGCCGATGACTTCCGCATTCAGGCCAGCTTGCCGACGATTGAGGCGCTGCGCCAACGCGGAGCCCAGGTTGTCGTCGCCAGCCACCTCGGCCGTCCCAAGGGAGCCGACCCGGCACTCAGCCTGGCACCGGTGGGCGAACGGTTGGCCGAATTGGGCGGCTTCGCTGTCGTGCAGTCGCCTTCGGTCTTCGGACCGGAAGCAGCGGCGGTGATCGCCAATGCGCCAAATGGAGCCGTCGTCCTCTTGGAGAACACGCGTTTCGAGGCGGGGGAGTCGAAGAACGATCCGGAGGTAGCTGCCGGTATGGCAGCGCTTGCCGACGTGTTCGTCAACGACGCATTTGGCACCGCCCATCGAGCGCACGCTTCGAATGTCGGAGTCGCCGAACGTCTTCCCTCGGCTGCCGGCCGTCTGCTTGAAAGTGAGATCCGGGCATTTGACCGGTTGCTTGGTTCGCCCGAGCGCCCGTATGTGGTGGTGCTCGGCGGTGCCAAGGTCTCCGACAAGCTCGACGTGATCAAGCACCTGCTGCCATCGGTTGACCTGATGCTCGTAGGCGGTGGCATGTGCTTCACGCTGCTCAAGGCGGGTGGCTACCGAGTCGGCGACTCGCTGGTCGAGGAGTCGATGATCGGAGAAGTCAGGGAGATCCTCGAGGGACCGGGCGGCGCCAAGATCGTGCTGCCGGATGACCTGGTGGTCGCGGACCGTTTTGCCGCCGACGCGGACCACCGCGTGGTGCCGGGCACGGCAATCCCCGACGGGATGATGGGGCTCGATATCGGACCGGAAACGGTCCGTCGGTTCGGAGGCGTTATTGAGGAGGCGCAGAGCGTCTTCTGGAACGGCCCAATGGGGGTGTTCGAGTGGCCGGCGTTCCGTGACGGGACGGCCGGTATCGCTCAAGCCGTGGCGTCGTCCGACGGCTACACGGTCGTCGGAGGCGGCGATTCGGTTGCCGCCCTGCGTCTCCTTGGAAGAGACGATGAAGTTTCGTTCGTATCAAGCGGTGGTGGGGCGGGTCTCGAGATCCTCGAAGGCAAGGACCTGCCAGGCATCGCTGCACTCGAGAGATGGAGTTGACATGCGCAAGGACCTGATCGTCGGCAACTGGAAGATGCACGCAACGCATCTGGAGACCATCCAGATGGTGCAGAAACTTGGCTACCGCCTCGACCACCCCGACTACGAGCGAGTCGATGTCGCGGTCTGTCCGCCGTTCACCGCACTGCGCTCGGCTCAGACGGTGATCGAGACCGACCACCTGCAGATCAAGCTCGGGGCGCAGAACGTGTACTTCGAGGAGAAGGGTGCCTACACGGGCGAGGTCGCTCCCGGCATGCTCTCCGCGCTCTCCGTCACGTTTGTGATCGTTGGCCACTCCGAGCGGCGCGAGTACTTCGGGGACACGGATGAGATCGTGAACCGCAAGGTCAAAGCCGTGCTTGCCGCAGGCATGACGCCGATCCTCTGCTGCGGCGAGACCGAGCAGGAACGCGAGGACGGCGTGACCGAGGAGAAGATCGGGCGCCAAGTGCGCGCTGGTCTTGCCGGGTTGACCGAAGAGCAGATTGCGGGTCTCGTGGTCGCCTACGAGCCAATCTGGGCAATCGGAACCGGCCGCACTGCTTCCGACGACGACGCCGGTGCGATGGCGACGTTCGTGCGGACCACGATCGCAGACATCGCTGGCGATGCCGCCGAGTCGACGCGGATCCTCTACGGCGGATCGATGAACCCCGGCAATGTCGCCGGCCTGATGGCCAAGCGTGACATCGACGGCGGCCTCGTCGGAGGTGCAAGTCTCGATCCGGACACGTTCGCTTCGGTGATTCGCTACTGGGTGTGAGCGGAGCTCTCTGGCGCGCGCAGGCGGAATTCGTCGTCTCGCGTCGGATCCCGTGGGACACCGATGAAGGACTGCGGCCGCACATCGACCGCGTTATCGATGGACTCCGCGATTGTGATGCGGCCGCTGAGATCGAAGTCAGCGCAGATCTCGCTACGGCGAGCGTCATCTTGTCGGTCACGGTCGTGGTCTACCCCGACGATGAGGGGCAGTACGAGGATGGCGATGCCATCGCGAAGACTGCGATCAGCGAAGCGATCCGCGACAACGGCGGTCGTCACGAAGATCTGTTGCCGCTCGTCGATGAGGCAACGCTCAATACGAGGTCGGGCCCATGGTCCGGACTTCGCACGCCCACGTGGGCGCTGTTCCAATTCACCGGTCATCCGGTCGTGGCAGACTGATGGCCAATCGCAACGAAAGGTCTGACATGGAATACACGCTGGTGCTGCTCCGGCACGGCCAGAGCCTCTGGAATCTGGAGAACATCTTCACAGGGTGGACCGACGTTCCGCTCTCCGACCAGGGCGTCGAAGAGGCCCGCACCGCCGGCCGCCTGATGGCCGAAGCGGGGCTCACGTTCGATGTGGTGCAGACGTCGCTGCTTCGCCGAGCGATCAACACAGCTGCGGTTACGCTCGATGAGATGGATCTGGGGTGGGTGCCCGTAGAGAAGCACTGGCGCCTGAACGAGCGCCACTATGGGGCGTTGCAGGGTTTGAACAAGAAGGAGACCGCCGACGAGTACGGCGCCGAGCAGGTGCACATCTGGCGACGCTCCTACGACATCCCGCCGGCCCCGCTGGAGGTCAGCGACCCGCGGCATCCCCTCAACGATCCTCGCTACGCATGGATGCCGCCGGAGTTGGCACCGGCGACGGAGTGCCTGTCGGATGTCGTTGATCGCATGCTGCCGTATTGGTACGACCGGATCGTCCCCGCCATTCGTGCTGGCAAGCGCGTGATCGTGGCCGCGCACGGCAACAGTCTGCGGGCGCTGGTGAAGCATCTCGACGGCGTCTCGGACGAGGAGATCACCGGGCTCAACATCCCCACAGGGATCCCGCTCGTCTATCGCCTCGACTCAGACCTGCGCCCCATCGAACATGCCTATCTCGGGGATCCGGCAGCGGCAGCGGCAGCCGCTGCGGCGGTGGCTCGCCAAGCGTCCGGCGCGTAGCGCCGGCACGGAACAACGGGTAGGCACGAACGGATCACCCGCGCTGTGATGGGTCGGCCTCTCCGACCAGGTCGACGCGCGGAGGGCGCCATGGTGGGTTCTTGCAGTAGCGCCGGGAGACGGTCATACTTCCGGGCCACAGGTCCGCGCTGCAAGCGGACCAACGACGAAGGGTTCTGGTTGTGCTGGAGGGAATCGTTGCCGTCATTCAGCTGCTGGTTTCGCTCGCGCTCATCTTCCTGATTCTGCTGCACGCGGGTCGGGGCGGCGGCGTGTCCGATATGTTCGGCGGAGGGATGAGCAGTGGGAACGTCACCGCTTCCACCGTGGTCGAACGGAATCTTGACCGTCTCACGGTGATCACAGCTGTCTCGTTCACCGTATTCACGCTCTGGTTGACGTGGTTGATGGCCTGAGTCCCACACGGGACTGAGGGCGGTCGAAATACCAACGCCCGGATAACAGGAGGCACACCTTGACTCGAATGCCGCGCAGCCGCTTGCTCGCGTTGATCGTTCTCCTCGTGGCGATTGCCCTTGTTGCAGCCGCCTGCACGTCCGGTGGTGATGCCGCCACTTCCACCACGACGTCGACCGTCGCGCCGAGCACGACAACGACGACCGAAGCTCCGTCGACGACCACCACGACCACCCAACCGAAGCCGCAGAAGCCTTACGGCGGCGAGGCCATCGTGGCCGACGACGACGAACCGCAGACGCTCAATCCGATGGCACCCGGCGGACACACGTTCATCGTCTCCATCATCGGGCAGGGCTACCTGACTGGAATCCAGGAGATCGACGGGTACACGCTCGACCTGGTCCCTGAACTCGCCACCGAACTGCCCACCACAGCGAACGGCGGCGTGGTTGTGAATGATGATTTGACGATGACCGTCACCTACACCATCAGGGACGAAGCGGTCTGGGCTGACGGTGTTCCGATCACCGGTGACGACTTCGAGTTCACGTACGAGACCATCATGGATCCTGCCATCCCTGTGCTCAAAGACACCTACCGCGACATCATCCCCGAGTCGATCGTCGTCGGAGAGAAGTCGTTCGAGTACACGCTCGCAGCACCGACCGTGCAACACGAACTGATCTTCGGCACGATCATCCCCAAGCATGCGGTCGAGGGTTCCGACTTCGTCGCAGACTGGAACGAGACGATGTGGATCTCGGGCGGTCCGTTCATGTTCGACGAGTGGGTGAAGGGCGAGTACATCGAACTCGTGCGCAACGACAACTACTGGAAGATCGATCCGGTGACCGACCAACAACTGCCGTACCTCGACAGTGTGGTGTTCGAATTCATGCCGGATTCCGAGGAGCTCCTGACCGCATTCGAGGAGCGACAGGTCGACGTCATCCAACCCGCTTCGAACCCCGAAACGATTGCGACGCTGAAGGCCCTCGAACCGGACGGCGCACGCGTGGAGGTCCTCGCCGGCCCGGTCTGGGAGCACTTCAACTTCCAATTCGGCGATGGCCGTTTCGAGCGCAACGAGAATTCGTGCAACGAATCGCTCGCCATGCGCCAGGCCATCGGGCACGCCATCGACAAACAATTCCTCGTCGATGAGTTGATCGGCGGCTACGTCGCTCCGCTCGATTCCTACGTCGACGTTTTCACGCCGTCGCTGTCGCGCAAGGCGTGGGCGCAGTACGACCATGACCCGGAGAAAGCCAATGAGCTCTACCTGGAAGCCGTGGAGGAGACCGGCAAGGAATGCGAGGTCGTGTTCTCCGCTACGTCGAACATCGATGCCAGGGTGCAGCTATCCGAGCTCTTCGTCGACATGTTCGTGGCCGCCGGCATTCCCTACCGCAACCAACTCGAGGACTCGCAGCTGTTCTATGGCGAGACGCTCGACAACGGCACGTGGGACACCAGCGAGTGGGCGTGGGTCGGATACCCGGGCCTGCGAGCGCTCGTCGGCGTCACCGATCTCTGGGACCCTGAAGCCGATCCGCCGCCCAATGGCCAGAACTACTACCGCTACGGTGCGGCGGTCGAGGGCGCCTACACCGACGCCGCTACGGAACGTCTCGCTGCTGCCCGTGATGAGATGAACGCAACCGTCGATAGCGACGAGCTGACCGCGCTCATCCAGGAAGTTGAGAACATCTTCGCCGACAACGCCGTATTCCACCCGCTCTATGCGCGGCCGGTGACGGCGGCGGTGTGGGCGGACGAGATCGGCGGCTTCAAGCACAACCCGACGCAAGCCGGCTTCACCTGGAACGTCGAAGACTGGTATCGCGCCGACGCGTAGAGTGCTCCCGCCGGTTGAATCCCAATCCGGATTGAGTGGGGGAGTTCCTATACTTCCGGCTGCTACGTCGGAGTGGCGGAATTGGTAGACGCGCATGGTTGAGGGCCATGTGGGGGAAACCCCGTGGAAGTTCGAGTCTTCTCTCCGACACCAACAACCCCAAGGGCACCACCTCTTGGGGTTGTTGATCGTTTGGCCGTCGGCGTTTCGGCCTCCGTCTCTCACGGCGCTCCCTTGTCTCCCACCACCCGATGCACCGGACCTGCCGCCGCGAGTAGAGTCGGCCGCAGCGCATCCGCGGGGATGATCCACTCAGCCCTCTGTCTCTTTGGGGGCCTCTGCGGGTGCGCTCTTTGATGTGGTCGGTGCCTCGGAGGCTCGTCCGCCGGTGGAATGGTCGCCGCACCACGAGTGTTGCTGCAGCAACGCCCGGACGAGAGGATCCGCATGGACCGCACCGACTGGCATGAGATCGACGTCGCAGACACGAGTCCCGGGTACGTCACGTCCGTGATCGCGGGCGGTCGCGCCGTTTGCCTCGCGAGAGTCGAGCGAGGGCTCGGCGCTCTCGACAATCGGTGTCCGCACCAGGGAGGACCCTTGGGGGAGGGGACGATCGAAGACGGGTGGCTGATCTGCCCATGGCACGGCTACGAGTACGACCCGATCACCGGAGAGCCTCCTGAGGGATTCGACGACGCCGCGACACCGTTCCCACTTGTCGAGCGAGAGGGGGCGACCTTTGTGGGTTTGCCCCGGGTCGAGACCGCGCCGAGCCTCATGGACCAAATGGTCGAGGTCATGGTGGAATGGGGCGTCGATTCCGTCTTCGGCATGGTCGGTCATTCCAATCTCGGACTCGCCGAGGCGCTTCGGCGGGCAGAGGCCAAGGGACAGCTCCGGGCGTTCGGAGTGCGCCACGAGGGGGCAGCCGCGTTCGCCGCGTCCGCCTACGGCAAGCTCACCGGCCGTCCTGCCGCCTGCTTCTCGATCGCCGGGCCCGGAGCCACCAACCTGCTCACCGGGCTCTGGGACGCCAACGTCGATCGTTCGCCCGTGCTCGCGCTCACGGGCCAGGTCAATACCCAGGTGTTGGGTCCCGGGGCATTCCAGGAGGTACCGCTCGACCGGGCGTTTTCGGCCGTCGCGTCCTGGAGCCAGACGGTGCTCACGCCACACAACGCGACCGATTTGATGGCTCTCGCTCTCAAACACGCAATCGTCGACCGATCCGTCGGGCATCTGATTCTCCCCGACGAGGTGCAGGAGATGACCGGCCTCGACGATCCGCCACCGCGACCGATCATCGGACGCCTCTCAAACGCCGCCATCGCACCTCCGCCCGGTGAAGTTGATCAGGCCGTCGCTCTGATTGCTGCGGCGAAGCATCCGGTCATCGTCGCGGGCCATGGCGCCCGGGCGTTCGCAGACCCGATCATTGCGTTCGCCGAAGCCACGGACGTTCCTGTGGTCACCACATTCAAGGCGAAGGGCCTCATCGGAGACGACCACCCGCTGGCGTGCGGAACGCTCGGCCGGTCTGGCACACGCGTCGCCGCAGCGACGATGAGCCAAGCCGACTTGCTCCTGGTACTCGGAGCGTCATTCTCAAACCACACCGGCATCCCCCAGAAGAAGACCACTATCCAGGTTGACTCCGATCGGATGACGCTGGGCAAGTTCCACCCGGTGGATCTCCCGATCTGGGCCGACATTGGCGTCTTCGTCAATGAACTGCAGAATCGCACCGCTGAGCGGAGCGACCCTGCCGCGGTAGATGCCATCGCCCGACGATGGGACGACTGGCGAGAGGAGAAGCGCCGTCGAGGCTCGCTGACCGACGAGCGAGGCTGGATGCATCCGGCACGAATCTTCGAAACGCTCGGCGCCCTCACGCCACGCGACGCCGTCATTGCGGTCGACGTGGGGAACAACACCTACGCGTTTGGGCACTACTTCGAATCAAAGGGCGGCCAGGACGTGCTGATGTCGGGATACCTAGGATCGATTGGATTTGCACTTCCGGCCGCCATGGGTGCGTTCGCTGCGACGGATGGCACGCGGCCGATCGTGTCGATCTCCGGAGACGGGGGGCTCGGGCAGTACCTCGCGGAGTTCACGACTGCGGTGCGCTACTCGATGCCGATCACACACGTGGTGCTCAACAACGACGAACTGGCGAAGATCAGCCGCGAGCAAGTGTCCGCGCTGCGCCCCGTCTGGCAGACGTCGCTCGTCAATCCGGACTTCGCTGAGTTCGCGGAGTCATGTGGCGGGCGAGGATTCCGGGTGGAGACGCCGGAGCAACTGGCACCCGTTCTCGCTGAGGCGTTTGCCGTCTCCGACGGTCCTTCGCTCGTCGAAATCCGGACGTCGCCGCGGTGGACGTGATCCCGGGTCAACGGCAACGCCGCGGCCGCCGTATCCTTCGCCTGCACCACGGCGAGGGTCCCGTTGATACACGTCACGCTGTCCGGCGACATCTTCCTCAAATCCCGACGCACGCAGCCGGGAATGATTCGCCGCGTCCGGTCCAGCATGGAACAGGCCATTGCCGAAGCCGGGTGTGACGCTCGGTTCGAGCGTCTCGGCTCGCATCGGTTTGCGCTGGATCCCGGTCCAGTCGCAGTCGAAGTGGTCGACCGGCTGACTCGCGTATTCGGCGTAGCGTCGGTGAACGAAGTGATCGAACTCGAGGCGGGTGACGTCGACCATCTCGCCGCCGAAGTGACTCGGTATGCGAGGGACCGAGTGAGCGGCCACACGTTCGGAGTCCGTGTGAAGCGGCGAGGCAACCACGACTGGGGCTCGTACGACCTCGCCTCCAAGGCCGGTGCCCTGCTCGTAGCCGCAGGAGGGACGGTCTACCTCGACGATCCCGAGGAGTCCGTAGACGTGACGGTGCTCGACGATCGGGCCTTCCTCGTCGTGAAACGCAATCCGGGGCCCGCTGGACTTCCGGTGGGGACGCAGGAGCCGCTCCTCGCACTGATTTCGGGAGGGTACGACTCCGTCGTCGCAGCCTGGATGATGATGTCGCGAGGAAGCTCGATCGAGTTCGTCCACTTCACGTTGTCGTGCTCTCAGTCGGATCATGCGCTCGCCGTGGCTCGCTTGCTGTGGGAGCGCTGGGGCTACGGGACCGACCCCACGGTGCACGTCGTTGAGTTCCAACCCGTGAAGGACTCGCTGATCGCCAATGTCGACGCACGGATGCGCCAGGTTGCGCTCAAGGTGCTCATGGCTCAAGCAGCATCTCAAATCGCATCCGAGCGCGAGATCCTGGCTCTGGTTACGGGCGACGCTCTTGGACAGGTGTCGTCGCAGACGCTGCCGCACCTCGTGGGGGTCTCAGCGGCCGCCGATGTGCCGCTCCTGCGACCGCTGCTGGGTCTGCAGAAGGAGACCATCATCAACTACGCCCGCAAGATCGGAACTGCCGAGATTTCGGCAAGGGCGCAAGAGGTTTGCGATTTGTCCCATGGCCGTCCCGTTGCCACCGGTGCGCGTCCAGGCCAGGTCTCCCGATCGGCGCAGCGCATCCCGGATGAGCTCATGGAAGACGCCGTCGCGACGCGCAAGGTATTTCAGATCAAAGACTGGTTCCCGGGCGCGATGTGACAGCCTTCGTTCTGTGGGCTCGGGACGTCAAATACGGCGTCACGAACCCTGGGTACGCGTTGGGAGCGAGGTGGCTGCTTGTAACCAGGCGAAATCCGTGTTGCCACCCGACAGGATCACTCCGACGCGCCGGCCTTGGAACCGCTCCGGCTCGGTGCGAAGCGCGGCGAGCGGTGTCGCCCCCGACGGCTCGACGCTCAACTTCATGCGCTGAACCAGAAATAGGGCGGCGCTGAGGATCGCAGCCTCGGTGACTCGAATGACCTCGGCGTCGAGCGCCGTGAGAATCGCAAACGCACGTGCTCCGATGCCGGTGAGGAGACCGTCGGCGATGGTCGCGGGCTCCTGGACGCCGGGCTGACGGATCCCCGACTTGAGGGAGCGGTACGCGTCGTCGACAGCGAACGGCTCGGCTCCGATCACCCGGATCGTTGGCGTGTGGTCGGCGCACACGGTCGCGGCTCCAGAGAGCAGCCCACCGCCCCCAATCGGAGCCACGACGACATCGAGGCGCGGAACCTGGTCGACGAGCTCGAGCGTTGCGGTGCCTTGGCCGGCAATAACCGCCGCATCGTCGAACGGATGCACCAGGACCGCGCCCGTGCGTTCGGCGACGGCGGCGGCGGTGGCGTCACGCTCGGCATGGTCGCAGAGCACGACTTCGGCTCCATATGAGCGAACCGCTTCGATCTTGAGTGTCGGAGCCGTGCGCGGCATCACGACCCACGCGGGAAGGTCGCGTATCGAGGCTGCGTATGCGACCGCCTGGCCGTGGTTGCCTGACGAGTGTGTCACCACACCAGGCACATCGTCAGGAAGCTGCAGGATCGCGTTCGTCGCTCCACGCGCCTTGAACGCGCCGACCTTCTGCAGATTCTCCGCCTTGAAGAATACGCTGGCGCCGAGCTCGCGGTCGATCGTCGTTGACGTGAACACCGGCGTGCGGTGGACAAACGGTTCAATGCGCTGCGCTGCGGAGATGATGTCGGCAGGCGTCACGGGCAGGCTCATGGGTTCGGCTCCTGGTTTCTTGGAACGGTCATGGCAACGAAATAGGCACCGAGGCCGGCCGCCGACAACGCGTGCCACGCCGAATGAAATTGCAGCACGGAGTCTGGGTCACACGTGGGTGCACCGGTGCGCCCTGCGAGGTTGAACGCGAGCGAGGCGGCGAATAGCAGCAGCGCCGCGGCATACCAGCGGCCGTTGATCCCTCCGACACGATGCATGAGGAAGTCGGATCCGATGAGTGCGACCACGGCCATCGCGGTGAGCACGTTGGTCGCATCCGGAGCGATAAGGAGAATGGCCGACATCGCCGCGGTGCCAGCGCCCCATGTCAGCCATGCGGTTCGGCGCGCCACTCCGTATGGAGATGCCGGGTCCATGACGGCAAGGAACCAGAGGGTCGCGAGGAACGTGATGTCGTGCGCAAAGCCCGCGGCCCCGCCTTGCGGGACGTGATAGAGAAAGCTGCCGACGCCGGTGGCACCCATGAGCACGCCGAACGAGAGCGCCACGGTGCGGTTGGGTTTGGATGAACGGATCGCTGTGATCACCACCAGCACACCGATCACCGTGTAAGCGAGGCTCGACCACGCATTTACCGGCTGAGTGAACCAGCCGCTTGCGAGCGCTTCACAATCACCCGTACCGAGGGGAATGGATTGGTCGAACAGCATCGCAGCAGGCTACCCGGGACCGCGATCGCTCGGATGATCCCAGTCGCCGCGCTCAGGCGCCACTGATACTACCGCGGGTGGCTGAGAAGAACCTGTTGACCGCGCAGAGTGGTCGCCGTACACTGATCGTCCCGGTGAAGGGCGGTACCGGGTATGAGGAGGTCGTCAATGGATTCGCTGGCAGCATCGGTCGAGGGTCACTCGTTCGAAGTCTCACGTCGCGGATACGACCGTCGACAGGTCGATCGGTTCCTCGCGGATACGGCCGCTTCCGTCGCCCTACTCGAGGACAACCTCCGAGACACCCTGATCCACAACCGCGAGCTCGAACGCCGACGCGCCGGCAACCGGGAAGCAGAGGATTCGGTCGAGAGCGCCTACGTCGCGGCCGCTGAAGCGAAGCACAAGCTGCTCTCCGATGCCGAAGACCGTGCTGCGTTGATGCTGCGAGATGCCGAGATCGAGGCTTCGCAGTTGCTCTCCGAACCGCGGGCCTCCGCCGAACAAGCCCGCAAGGATGCTGAGGGGTTGTTGCTGCAGGCGCAAGCCAGGCTTGACGCAGCGAACGCGGAGGCAGCCGACCTGGCCGACGCTGCCGAGGCTGCGCGCACCGAGGCAAGCCGTCTCGCGGAGATCGAGGTGGCAACGGCCACCAGCGATGCGAATCGCGCACGCTCAGACGCAGACGCTGAGTCGGATCGCCTCATCCAGGCAGCCCGCGGCGAAGCAGATTCGATCCTGGCCGAGGCCACGCGGCGTGCGTCGGAGGTCTACGAGGCCGAACGGCGGAGAGCGATCGAGCGCTTCGCCCAGAGCCGTGACGAGTACGAGGATCTCGCCCGCCGGCTCCGAGCACTCAAGGAAGCCACCGGTGACATGCTGACCAACGCTCTACGCGACTACGAAGCGATTCGCGTGGTCCTCGACGAATCATCGGTTGAGGTCGGCTAGACGCCAGCCGATAACTCTGTGTGGCGCGAGCGGTTGCTGGCGCACTCCGTAGCATTTGAGAGATCATGGCGAACAAAGCATCGAAACGTCTTCAGCAACTCGATCGGAAATCCTCGACGTCGTCGGGTCCAAGGACGTCGCGCTTCACGCCGCCGAGCGAGATAGACCCGGCCGCTTCATGGGCCGCTTTCGTGGCCGGCACCGTGCTGTCCGTCATCTTGCTTATTGCCCTCGCCGTGTTCGTCGGCTCGGGATCTGTCGAGTCGGACATCGAAGCGCGTTCGGAACAGGCTCTGCGCGTCGCGGGTTTCCAAGAGATCACCGCAGACGCGAGCGGATTCAGCGTTGCATTGAAGGGCCAGTACAGAGAAGGCCAGGATGTGCAAGATGGTGTGCGGGCGGTCGAGGTCCTCGCCGGCGTCGGATCGGTCGATTCCTTCGGCGTATGGGAGATCGAGACGCCCGATGCCGTCGTCGTGGACGTGGACGGATCCCCCGTGGCATTCGCATGGACCGGAGACACGCTCACGGTAGCCGGCGCGGTCTCGACCGAGGAGCAGAAGACGTTCCTGGTGGATTCACTTGCGGCGCTTGCCTCCGGCAGTGAAGAACAGAGCGAGATCCGATTCGCCACGGTCGATGCCGCTTCCGTCAAGGTCGTCGAAGGGCTCGACTCGGAGGACGAGTGGATCGGCACGGCAATCGCCCTCGTCGGAACGCTCGCAAACGGCCTCGATGAGGGATCGGTGATCGTCAACCCTTCAGGTGAGGTGGTCACAACGGCAGGCAAGACCGAGACCAGGCAGGACAAGAGAGACCTCACTGCAGCGACCGAGGTGCTCGTGCTCGCTTTCGCCGACGATGGCTTCGACGTCACCGACGGCGTGCTCGGTCCGCCAAAGCCGCCGGCGCCAACAAAAGCGGAAGTCGAAGAACTCGACCGCACACTCACCGAATTGATTGAGGGCAAGGTCGTCGAGTTCGAGTTTGCCAGCGATCAGCTCACGCCGGTTGGCACTGCGTTGCTCGACGAGCTGCTGGTCGCCCTCAACGAGTTCCCGGCAGTATCAGTCGAGATTGCCGGTCACGCGGATGCGCAGGGCAGCGCTGTACGGAACCTGGACCTTTCGCGCCGCAGGGCCGAAGCCGTGGTGATCTACTTCGTCGGTCAGGGGGAAGATCCCGAGCGTTTCGCGGCGGTCGGCTACGGTGATACCCGACCGATCGCGGACAACTCGACCGAAGCCGGTCGGCAGAAGAATCGTCGCATCGAATTCATCGCCTTGGAGGGCTAGGTGTTGTACGTCGGCTCACAGATCGTCGTTTGGATCGTTCTCGCGGTCGCCTTGGGGTTCGCCATCGGATGGATGGCGAAGAGTCGTCGCGGCATGCGTGTCAAACAGCGCAAGCGTTACTAGGTCGTTCTCTTCAGCCGGCGGCCGTCTCCGAATCAGGCGCTGCCGCGAGCCCCAAACGTAGGTACATCGGGATCGTCGTCGGGATCCGCCATGACCGGATCGCGAACGAGCGCGGTGCCCAACAGTGCCGTCGCGATGGCGATCACCAGCAGCGAACCGCCGATGTAGACCGGCACGACGCCGACATACCCGGCAATCAGGCCTCCCACGGCAGCGCCGAGCGGTAGTCCGAGCCACGCGAGCGTGCGCGAGGCAGCAATCACGCGACCCAGCAGTTCCGGGGGTGTGAGGCGTTGCCGCATCGTGGTGAGCGACACGTTCACCCACGCCATACCGGCGAACGTCAGGCCGGCCGGTATCACAGCGATGAACGAACCGATCAATGCCAGGGCGAGGAATCCGCCGCCGACGAAGAACAGGCCGATCACATACATGGTCCCGAGTGGCAGGCGTGTCGAGACGCGCGGAGCCGCAGCGGCTCCGATCGCGCCTATGCCCGCGTTGAGCGCATAGAACAAGCCCACGGTCGTGCCGACGGCAGTGAAGTCGGCGAAATCGCCGAACGCTTCTGCAGGCTGATCCAGGATTTCCGTCACCACGAAGAGCACGAGGAGGGCCTCGAGCGGTTGAAATACCAGATTGGTCAGCGTTCCGCCAAGCGTTGCCCACCGCAGCCGGTGGTCACCCATCAGGAACTTCAGGCCGTCGACGAGGGAGTCGCGAAACGCCTCGCCGGATGCGGAGGGACGGTCCCTCACCGGTTTGAGCGCCGTCAGGAACGCCGCGGAGATCAGGAACGTCGCGGCGTTGAGCGCAAAGGCGATGGCGAACCCGCCGCTGAAGGCGATCAGGATCCCCCCAACGAGCGGACCGATGCTGAGCGTCGCCATCCGTGCAACGGCGAGCTGCGAGTTGGCATCGATCAGCATGTCGTCATCGATGACCGATGGCATCAGCGTTTGGAGTCCGGAGTCGAAGAACACCGACAGCGTTCCGATGATGAACGCCACGCCGAACACCAGGAAACGAGTTCCGGCGTCGCCGGCCGCTGCCAGGGCGAGTCCCGCAAATACCGCGGCGCGTGCGAGATCGACGACGACGAGCGCTCCTTTGAGGTTCCGCCAGCGGTCGAGGATGACGCCGGCGGCAAGGCCGAACAAGAGCATGGGAAGCGTTTCAGCTGCAGCAGTCAGTCCGAGATCGAGTGGTCGTGCGGTGAGAGCGAGGACGAAGTAGGGGAGTGAGAAGAACGCGATGTAGTCGCCGAACAGCGAAACCGCCTGGCCACCCACCAGTGGGACCATGTTGCGCCGAGCCCTGCGACGTCCTGCGATGCCGAATGGATCTTCGTGGGGGTCTGTGCCGTGGTCTCCCGGGTCCATGTTGGATCGTGATGGTACCCCATTGCAGGGAGCGCGCATGACCGACGCGAATGCGATTAGCCTGGTGAGCCGTCGACCCGGCTGAGGACTAAACATGACGACACTGCAAGAACTTCCGGCAATGGTCTCCGAGTTCGTCGAACTCGCGAAGAGCTACCTCCGCCAGGAAACCGTGAAACAAGGCAAGAAGCTTGGGCACTTCGCCGGCTTCTCTCTTGGTGCCGCAGTGCTGTGGGCGTTGGGCGTCGTCCTGCTGGCGGTCGCCGGCCTTCGCGGCCTGGTCGCCCTTCTGCCCGAAGGACCGTATTGGGAAGCGCTCGCCTATTTCATCGTCGTGGTAGTGGGCGTCGCCCTCATCGCGATCCTGGTGAAGCTCGGCCCCAAGTCGGAGCCAAAGGAAGTGCCTGCGATGACTGGAGGCCGGCCATGACCGTCACGCGTGACGAACTCGAAGCGAAGCTGCGAGATATCGAAGGCGTCGTTGTCGCGACAGAAGAAGACGCCAAAGCGAACGTTGCGGTGATCGTCGGCGCGGTGGTCGTAGTAGCTGTCGCCGTCATTGCGTATGGGATTTGGCGCTCGCGCAGGAAGCGGATTCATATCGAGGTATTCCAGTCGACATGAGCGGAGTGGCCTTCTTCATCAAGCGGTGGTGGTACCGCAAGTTCCATCCTCTCTTCCGTCTCGGTCTTGGGAGCGCCCGGACTGCTGCGCGCGACTACGACGTACCTCGCATCGCCCTCGGGGCGGCAATGATGGCCTACGGCTACAGCAAGAAGCGCAGTGCTCCGCGTCGGATCTACTCGACATCGATCGACACCAACGAGAGCGTCACGATTCGGGTGATGCGCGGGCGCAAGCCCATCGGCGAAGCACGAATCGATCGGTAGGCGACCCGAGATGCGCAAGCAGAAGACGTGGATCAAGGTGCTGATCTGGCTGATCGTGCTCACGATGGTGTTGTCGCTCGCGGTTGCGATCATCCCAGCATTCGGGTGACGAACCAGCCAGGCACCCCGTTCGAGGCGAGCGACGCCTGCCTGCTGTTCGACGTCAAGGGTCGGCGGTACCTCATCGATCTGATCCCCGGTCGCGACTTTCACTCGCATCGAGGGGCGCTGCCTCACGACGACATCATCGGTGCCCTTGAAGGGGCATCGCTCGAGACCACGAATGGGACCTTCCTGACGGCGCTACGGCCGCGCCTTGCCGACTACGTACTGAAGATGTCGCGCGGTGCCACGGTGCTCTATCCCAAGGACGCTGCAGCGCTGATCGTGTGGGCGGACATCGGCCCCGGGATGACCGTTCTCGAGGCCGGGACGGGATCTGGCGGACTCACCATGGTGCTGGCCAGGGCCGTGGGACCGACCGGGCGCGTCGTGAGCATCGAGCGGCGGGCCGACCATGCCAAATTGGCCCGCAAGCGTATTGCGGGGTTCTTCGGAGCGGTTCCCGAGTGGCTCGATTTGCAGGTCGGCGAAGTCGGAGAAGCTGTCGAAGCCGTTGCGCCGGATCGCATCGTTCTCGACGTCCCGGATCCGTGGGAGACCGTCGGCGCGGCGGCGGAGCACCTTCCCGGCGGTGGAGTGTTCGCTTGCTACGTTCCCAACGTTCCTCAGGTCGAGCAAGTCCGCTCGGCGATCGACGAAGCGGGACAGTTCATCGAGACGGCGACGTTCGAGGTGATGATGCGCGACTGGTCGGTGAGCGGACGGTCGGTGCGCCCGTCGCATCGGATGGTCGGACACACCGGGTTCATCACCGTGACGCGCAAGGTCCTGGGAAGAAGCAACCAATAACGAGTGAGGCCGCACCAACGGTGCGGCCTCACGACGCAGAGAACAGCGTTGTCTATGGCTCGATGAAGATGCACTCTCCCGGGCATTCCTCGGCCGATTCGACGACGGCGTCCATCTGATCGTCGGGGAAGCTCGCGAGACCCTCGGCCCCCTGGGGGTTTCCCTCCGAGGTGGCGAAGATCTTCTCGCTGTCGCGCACGTATGCGAGCCCATCGTCGAGGAGCACGAATACGTCCGGGGCGATTTCTTCGCAGATGCCGTCTCCGGTGCACAGATCCTGATCGATCCAGACCTTCATGGCTTGTGTCCTTTCGCAGTTTGACGGGGGAAACATAGTCGTCCTTCCGAGGAACAACGAGTTCATCGGAGCGCCGTTCGCGTTAGGCCGTTGTGCGGGTGTTCCCGCATGCGGTCCCGCCGCCTACACTCGGAGGGCATTCCGGTACCCGCCGACCAGCCGATGGGGGAGGACCCGGCCGTGAGCAACCCCGACGACCTGAAACTGCGTCAACAGATCCGCCTCCTCGAGGAGGAGATCGAGGTGCTCACGCGCCGTATCCAGGATGCGCCGCGTCGCGTCCGTCTGCTCGAGGAGCGGCTGCTCGAGGCCAGGGGAAGACTCGCCCAAGCCGGCGGCCAGAACGAGAAGCTCACCGCCGCGCTGGAGGAGACCAGGGAGCAGCTCTCGCTGTTGCGCGACGAGGTTGAGAACCTCACGGCGCCACCGAATCCGTTCGGGACGGTCGTACGCAGGAACGAAGACGGCACTGTCGACGTGAACGCCAACGGCAGGAAGCTGCGGGTCAACGTCGATCCCACCGTCGAGGTCAAGGCTCTGCGCATCGGCCAGGAAGTGATCCTGAACGAGGCATACAACGTCGTCGACGCGCGCGCCTACGACCCGGCGGGTGAGGTTGTCACCATCAAAGAGGTCATCTCCGACGATCGCTTGATCGTGATCGCTCGCGGTGACGAGGAGCGCGTCGTCGGTCGTTCCGAGGCCGTGGAGGACGAGTTCTTGCGGGCCGGTGACCACGCCCGGCTCGATCCAATCACCGGCCTCGTCCTCGAAAAGCTGATCCTCCCCGAAGTCGGCGAGCTGGTGCTCGAAGTGGTCCCCGACGTGACCTACGAGCAGATCGGCGGATTGGGCGACCAAATCGAAGTGATACGCGACGCCATCGAGCTGCCGTATGTGCACAAGGACCGCTTCAAGGAGTATCGACTCGCTCCACCGAAGGGCGTGCTCTTGTACGGTCCACCCGGCTGCGGCAAGACGCTCATCGCCAAGGCGGTCGCCAACAGCTTGGCAAAGGCCGTCGCCGAGAAGGAAGGCAGCGAAGACACCCGTTCGTACTTCCTCAACATCAAAGGGCCGGAACTGCTCAACAAGTACGTCGGTGAGACAGAGCGGCAGATCCGGCTCATCTTCCAACGGGCGAAGGAAAAGTCAGATCAGGGCGTGCCAGTGATCGTCTTCTTCGATGAGATGGATTCTCTGTTCCGGACCCGCGGCACCGGCGTGTCGTCCGATGTCGAGTCGACCATCGTGCCGCAGCTGCTCTCGGAGCTCGACGGCGTCGAAGCCCTGAAGAACGTCATCGTCATCGGAGCATCGAACCGCGAGGATCTCATCGATCCGGCAATCCTTCGACCAGGACGGCTCGACGTCAAGATCAAGATCGAGCGCCCGGACCGCACTGCAGCTGCGCAGATCTTCCGCATCTACCTGACGGACGATCTGCCATACGACTCCGCCGAACTCGTTGCGCACGGGGATGATCGAGACGCGCTGATCACCTCGATGGTCGCGGCGGTCGTCGACAAGATGTACAGCGAGGAATCCGAGAACCGGTTCCTGGAAGTCACCTACGCCAACGGTGATCGCGAGGTCCTCTTCTTCCGAGACTTCGCGTCCGGAGCGATGATCGAGAACATCGTCCGCCGCGCCAAGAAGGAAGCCATCAAGCGGGACATCGCCGAGGGCATGAACGGCCTGCGGACGGCGGACCTGATCGCTGCCATCGTGCAAGAGTTCCGCGAGCAAGAGGACCTGCCGAATACGACCAACCCCGACGATTGGGCGAAGATCTCCGGCAAGAAGGGCGAGCGCATCGTCTACGTCCGTACGCTGATCGAGGGTGACCGGGAGAGCCGGGCGGTCGAGGCGGTCACCCCCGGCCAATACCTCTGAGGGATATGGCACTGCGCAAGGTTCTCGGAACCGAGACCGAGTTCGGAATCACGGTACTCAACCAACCGGGCTTCAACCCCATCGTCGCGTCCGCGGCGGTCGTCAACTCATACCCCGGCAACGTGTCGCGTATCCGCTGGTCCTACGAAGATGAGAGCCCCGGCAGGGACCTGCGCGGGACCGAGGTACGGACCGCCCCGGCCGTCGACACCGATTCCGGCCTGGTGAACACGGTGCTCACGAACGGCGCTCGCTTCTACGTCGATCATGCGCATCCGGAGTATTCGTCGCCCGAGTGTGCCGATCCGTGGACGGCAGCGCTCTACGACAAGGCGGGCGAGCGCGTCATGGTCGAAGCCGTGGCTGCCGCTCAGGCCCTACTCGGACCGGAAGAGCGCATGGTGGTGCACAAGAACAACAGCGACGGGAAGGGCAACTCCTACGGCGCGCACGAGAACTATCTGATCGCGCGAGCGACGCCGTTCAGCGACATCGTCCGGCACCTCACGCCCTTCTTCGTCACCCGCCAGATCTTCACCGGAGCCGGCAAAGTCGGAGCCGAGAACGGGCAACCGGACGCGGGCTTTCAGCTCACCCAACGCGCCGACTTCTTCGAGGAAGAGGTTGGCCTCGAGACCACGCTCAAGCGGCCCATCATCAATACGCGCGACGAACCCCACGCCGACGCCTCGCGCTACCGCCGGCTTCACGTGATCATTGGCGACGCGAACCTCAGTGAGATCCAGACGTTCCTGAAGCTCGGGACGACCGCACTCGTGCTCGATGCCATCGAAGACGGTGTATTCGCCAGTGCGATCGAGATTGCCGATCCGGTACGTGCGCTGTGGACGGTGAGCCACGATCCCACCCTCAACGCAACCTTCGAGACGGTTGGCGGCGGAGCAATGCGGGCACTGGACGTGCAGTGGCGCTACTTTGAGACGGTCTCAGCGCACGCCCGGCGTTCGGGCGTCGCCGCGGTGTGGGAGGACGTGCTCAGAGGGTGGGAGCAGGTGCTGGTGGACCTGGAACGTGAGCCGATGGACACTTCGGACCGGCTCGACTGGACTGCGAAGCTGCGGATTCTCAACGCATACCGTGCACGAGACGACCTCGCCTGGAACCATCCGAAGCTGCGACTGCTGGACCTGCAGTATCACGACGTTGACCCGCTGCGGAGCCTCTACCAACGGCTGGTCGATCGCGGCGCGATGCAGCGTCTCTTCAACGACGACCAGGTGAAGGCTGCCGTCGTCGATCCGCCAGCCGACACCCGCGCGTTCTTTCGGGGATCCTGCGTGCGGCGCTATCCGGAGGGCCTGGTCGCCGCCAACTGGGATTCCCTGGTGTTCGACGTCGGGGAAGAAACACTCAAACGCGTTCCTATGATGGAGCCACTGAAGGGCACGAGCCGCCATGTCGGCGAACTGCTCGAAGCCTCACCGGATGCGGCAGCGATGGTGCGGGCGCTAGGAGGGAACGATGGCTGAACAAGAACGCAGACAGCGGTCATCCGACCGGCAGGGCAGCGCCTCCGATCGCGTTGCGGCCGACGCGACAGCGAACACGGAGGAGGTCGCCGAGCGGATTGATGATCTGCTCGAGGAGATCGATTCCGTGCTCGAAGAGAACGCCGAAGAATTCGTCAAGAACTACGTCCAGAAGGGCGGCCAGTGAATCCCCGGCCCCTGATGTCGGCCAATGATGACGGAGTTGTTCCGCTTGCCAGCTTCACCGCACTGCTCCGCCAGCGCGATCTCATGCCTTCGTGGGATGCTCCGGTCGGAGAGTTTGAGGTACCCGAGGCAACGACGATCCTGGCAATGCGGTGGGCCGACGGCATCCTCATGGCCGGTGACCGCCGGGCAACTGCGGGAAACGTAATCGCGCATCGTCGGGTCAAGAAAGTCTATCCGGCGGACGACCGATCCGCGGTTGCCATCTCCGGAACCGCAGGAATGGCGATCGAGCTCACGAAGCTCTTCCAGACCGAGCTCGAGCATTACGAGAAGATCGAAGGGACACGATTGAGTCTCGACGGGAAGGCCAACTACCTGGCGCGCATGGTGCGCGGAAACCTGGCGCTCGCCTTCCAGGGACTGATCGTTGTGCCGCTCTTCTGCGGATACGACGACCCGGAGCAGCGCGGCAAGCTCTACAGCTACGACGTCGTCGGCGGACGCTACGACGAGCAGAACTATGCCACCACGGGGTCCGGCGGAGCCGAAGCACGGGCGTTCCTCAAGGGCGGGTGGAGCGAAGGCCTCAGCGAGGCGGAGGCGATCCGGCTGGCACTCGAGGCACTGATCGCTGCCGCCGAGGAAGACGCAGCAACGGGAGGTCCTGATCCGAAGCGGGGGATCTATCCCAATGTCGTCACGGTGACCGCCGATGGCTACCGGGAGGTTCCCGATAGCGAGCTCGCTCCGGTTGCCGCCGCCGCTCTGGAGGACCGCCCATGACCGCTCCGTTCTACGTACCGCCAGAACAGCTGATCAAGGACCGGGCCGAGTTCGCGAGAAAGGGCATCAAGCGCGGGCGCCCGATCGCGGTGGTGGAGTACGACGCCGGCATCCTGCTCATCGGGCAGAATCCGAGCCGCTCACTGCACAAGATCAGCGAGATCTACGATCGCGTGGCATTCGCCGGAGTGGGACGGTTCAACGAGTTCGAGACGTTACGCGTTGCAGGGATTCGCTACGCGGACGTCAAGGGCTACACCTATGCGCGGGCCGACGTGACCGGCAAGGGCCTGGCCAATGCCTACTCGCAGGCCGTTGGGCAGATCTTCACCCACGAAGTGAAGCCGTATGAAGTAGAGGTCGTGGTGGCCGAGCTCGGCGCTGATGAAAACCACCTGTATCACGTGCGCTACGACGGCACGCTGCGTGACCAGCAGGGTTTCGCCACGCTCGGCGGCGATGAGGAACGCCTCCTCGGGCCGATCAGCACCGGCTATCGCGACGCCATGACTCTCGACGAAGCCATCGATCTGACGATGGGGGCGATTCGCGAGACCACGGATCCAGAGGTGCCCGATGCCGGGTGGGAGGCCGCAGTACTCGAACGGTCAGCCGAGCGTCGGGCTTTCCGCCGTCTCGAGGTCGGCGGACCGGCAAACACGCGCTGACGCTCGTACGGTGCTGCCCTAGCCGACCCAGTCCTCTGCGATGCTGCGTGCTTCGATGATCCGCTGCGTATCGACCCAGAGTTCCACCTCAGCGAGACCACCGACGCCGACCGGGTAGGGCCCGAACGATTCACCGTGGAGACGCACGGCGATGCCACGCGACCGAAGGCGAGCGGCGAGCAGGTTCGCCTCTGTCGGATCTCCGATGACGACCAGCGGCTCGTAGTGCTCCGCCGGCGAGTCTTCTTCGTGTTTGCGCATACACAGATTCTGCCACAGGCGCTGGTTTGCACTGGCAGTGGCGCTACCGGGGTACGCTGTCCCGGTGGACCGACGGATCTACGGTATCGAGAACGAATATGGCGTCACCTGCACGCTGCGTGGCCAGCGCCGGCTGTCGCCGGATGAGGTCGCTCGGTACCTCTTTCGGCGAGTCGTGTCGTGGGGACGATCGTCCAACGTGTTCCTCGAGAACGGTTCTCGCCTCTACCTCGATGTTGGAAGCCACCCGGAGTACGCCACCCCGGAATGCGACCTGCTCAGCGATTTGATCGCGCACGACAAGGCCGGCGAGCGCATCCTCGAAGGCTTGGTCGAATCGGCAGAGGAGCGACTCACCGAAGAGGGGATCCGGGGCGACATCTACCTGTTCAAGAACAACACGGACTCCGCAGGCAACTCCTACGGCTGCCATGAGAACTATCTCGTCGGCCGCCAAGACGACTTTCAGCGCACGATCGATACTCTGATCCCGTTCTTCGTGAGCCGGCAGATCTACGCAGGCGCCGGCAAGCTCCTGCACACCGCGCGAGGAACCGTGTACTCGACCGCTCAGCGAGCCGAACACATCTGGGAAGGGAGCTCGTCTGCGACGACGCGGAGCCGTCCGATCATCAACACGCGGGACGAGCCACATGCCGACGCTGAGCGGTATCGCCGCCTTCACGTGATCGCCGGTGATTCGAACATGTCGGAGTATGTGACCTATGCAAAGGTCGGGACGACGGCGGCATTGCTCCAGATGCTCGAAGACAACGTGATATTTCGCGACATGACGCTCGAGAACCCGATTCGAGCGATCCGGGAAATCGCGCAGGACACATCGTGTAGGCGGTTGGTGAGGCTCGCGAACGGCCGGGAGCTGTCGGCGCTCGACATTCAGTGGGAGTTCCTCGAGCGGACGATGCGGTACGCCAGAACCGGAGAGTTCCCGCCCGAGGTCGACCGAGCTATCGGCATGTGGGAGCACCTGCTGACGGGGCTCGAGAAGGATCCCATGACGTTGTCTCGCGAGGTCGACTGGGTAACCAAGCTGCACCTGCTCGATCGGTACGCAGCGAAACACGACCTTCCGTTGTCCTCCCCGAGGATGTCGCTGCTCGACCTCGCCTATCACGACGTCAATCGACAGCGCGGCCTCTACTACATCCTCGAACGGCGCGGCCTAGTTGACCGGGTGGTGACCGACGACCGCATTGAGAAGGCGATGATGCATCCGCCAACGACGACGAGGGCGCACCTGCGGGGAGAATTCATCAAGGCGGCGAAGGCCAAGAACCGCGACTTCACCGTGGACTGGGTCCACCTGAAGCTCAACGACCAGGCGCAGCGGACGATCCTCTGTAAGGACCCGTTCCGAGCGGTCGACGAAAGGGTCGAGAAACTCATCGCCTCCCTGTAGCGTCGCGGTTATGCAGAAAGTCATCGAGCGCATCCTCAATCTCCTGGCATTCCTGCTCACGGTCGATCGGCCGGTCACCGCACAGGAGATACGCCATACGGTGGCGGGGTACGACCGCGACAGCGACACCGCGTTCCACCGAACGTTCGAACGGGACAAGGATCTGCTTCGCAGACTCGGCATACCGATCGAGCGCGAGGCCACCGATGTCTTCGAGGTCGAGTTTGGCTATGTCGTGAGCGACGACCGATATGCGCTTGCGGACCCTGGCCTGACCGACGAGGAACGCACCGCTCTCGCCCTCGCGGTGCAGGCCGTCGGCTTTGGGGGTCGCCCGTCGGGTCAGGAAGCGCTGATGAAGCTCGGAGGAGCGGTTGGGAGCCTCGAGGGGACGGAATTGGGCGCCGACCTCGGTGACCAGGCCGACACGGTCGCCTTGGCATTCTCGGCGATCTCCGAGCGGAGATTACTGCTCTTCCGCTATCGCTCGCGAGAGCGCAGGGTCCAGCCGTACGGTCTGGTCCACCGGCGGGGCCGCTGGTACCTGGCGGGGGCAGAGGTTGGAGACAGGGACGTGAAGGTCTTTCGGCTCGACCGCGCCGAACACCCTCGCACAGGAGACGAGGCGAACGCATTCGCACCCCGACCCGAGGTGAACCCCTCCGACGCCGTGCTCCACCACCCTTGGGATGCCGGAGACGATCGGACCCTCGCGACCGTGCAGTTTGACGAAGACATCGCATGGATCGCCGAACGCGAATTGGACGCTGGTGCCGACATCGACGCCAGACCGGACGGATCGATGGTGGCGACGGTCCAGGTGGCCGCAACCGATGCATTCCTCGGATGGCTCATTGGGTTTGAGGATCGCGCCGTGATCGTCGGGCCGGACGAGCTGCGAGAACGGTTCCTCGCGATGGTGGAGGGATCATGACGAACTCTCCCAAGACCGCCGGGCGCATCAACCGCCTGCTCGCGATGCTGCCCTGGGTGATCGCCAACCCGGGTGCCCCAGTCGATGAGATCTGCGAACGATTCGGCTATGAACGCTCCGAACTCGTCCGCGACTTGAACACGGTGTTCGTGTGCGGCCTCCCCGGGTACGGACCCGGCGACCTCATGGATGCGTCGATCGACGACGACGAGGTCATCGTCGAGATGGCTGACTACTTCTCCCGACCGCTCCGGCTGACGCCCCCCGAAGCTCTCGGGATTCTGGCGTCCGGTAAGGCGGTGCAGTCGTCGGGGTCCGGCGGTGACGCGCTCGACCGCGCTCTGGCCAAATTGGAGCAGACGCTGCTGCCGGAGGGAACCGAGGCCGTGGTCGTGGATCTCCCTGAACCTTCGCTCGTACCCGAACTGCGAAGTGCGGCAACCGACGGAGCCGTCGTTCGCATCGATCACACCTCCATTGCATCAGGGGAGCGCAAGGTGCGAGAGATCGAGCCGTGGAGTGTCTTCACCACGCTCGGGAACTGGTACGTGTCCGGCCACTGCCGAAGCGCCGACGCGGAGCGCGTCTTTCGCGTCGACCGCATCCGTTCGGCCGAGCGAACGGGCGAGGAGTTCGAGCCGGCGCCCGCGGCGCGCCCGGCGACGGTTCGATACACGCCAAGTGACGACGACGCTCATGTCACGATCGACCTCGCGCCTGCCGGTCGGTGGGTTGCCGAGTACTACCCCGTCGAGGTGCTCGCCGAGAGCGGCGAGGCGATGACGATCCGTATGAGCGTTGGCGATCCTGCCGTTGCGGCTCGCCTGCTTGTCCGGCTTGGGCCGGCAGCGAGGATCGTCGAAGGAGACGCCGTCGAACGGGCCACGGCCGATCTGCGCGAGCGCATACGGACGCGCTATGACGCCGCCGCACAGAATGACTAGGCGGAAATAGTCATTTAGGGAATGGCCGGGATGCCGATGAGTTATGCGACGCTGGCAATGGAGCAAGACAGCATGACCACCATCCGAACGACCTGCACCACATGCGGAGATGTAGAACTCACGATCGACGATGTCGGTCTCGAAATGGCCGTCGGATCCGACGAGGGTCGCTACCGCTTCGATTGCCCGTTCTGCGGAACCACGCAACGCCGGCCCGCGAGTCGGCGGGTCGTCAATGTTCTCCTCGCCACGGGAGTTGGCTACGACATCGTGGCGACGGCAAGCCCGATCACCGAAGAGGAGATCGACGCATTCAGCCAGGCCCTTGGTGGCCAAGAGTGGTTCTGGGAACTCGCCGCATCAGATTCGTGACCGGGCGGGCATGAGCTGAGGGGTCATCGGTGCCTCCGGGTTGATCCCGGGGGCACCTTAGGTTTGCGGGTCAATCGGCCACGCGGGAATCCCAGAGGCACGCCCTAGCATGGCCCGCATGGGCATCCCGACGTCATCTTCCGCCGCTTCGACCGGTACTCGTTCGGATTCGTTCGCGAAGTGGCGCTCGGCGATGGCCACCGGCCCGGCGAGCATCATGGTCCCCCTCAGGTCGCCGGCGACATGATCGCTGAACTCGGCGAGACGTCCCGAGCATTCCTCGAGGCCGAAGGTTTCGAACCCGACCAATTCCAGGTCGACGCCATTGCCGCGATCGAACGCGGCGCCTCGGTGGTGGTCACCGCTCCGACGGGAGCCGGCAAGACCTTGGTCGCCGAAGCGGCGATCGAGATTGCCCTCGCTGCCGGTAAGCGGGCGTTCTACACCACGCCCATCAAGGCGCTATCGAACCAGAAGCATCGCGACCTCATGGCCCGATACGGTGAGGACGGTGCCGGACTCCTCACCGGAGACAACAGCGTGAACGGTGAAGCCCCCGTGGTGGTCATGACCACCGAGGTGCTCCGCAACATGATCTATGCCGACTCGGCGGCGCTCGACGGCCTGGGCGTTGTGATTCTCGATGAAGTCCACTACCTGCAGGACCGGTACCGGGGCTCGGTGTGGGAAGAGACGATCATCCATCTCCCCGCGGAGATTCAACTCGTGAACCTCTCGGCGACGGTCGCCAACGGAGAGGAGTTCGCTGGTTGGATGCGGGCAAGGCGAGGGGCCACCGAACTGATCGTCGAAGAGCACCGTCCGGTCCCGCTCGAGTCGGTCTACCTGCTTCGGGACCGTTATCACAGCGATGCAATCGAGTGGTTCCCGGTGTTCGGCAAAGATGCCGCGCGACCGAATCCGCGGGTCGTGTCGTTGTTGCGTAAGGGCCGTGGACGCCAGAAGCGGTTCGCCACACCGCGGCGCCTTGAAGTGGCAGAGTCGCTGCTTGCTCACGGCAAGCTCCCTGCGCTCTACTTCATCTTCTCGCGTGCCGGGTGCGACCAGGCCGCGCGCACGGTCGCCGCGGCCGGTCTGCGGCTCACATCCGCGTCCGAACGAGAAGACATCCGTGCGGTGGCATCCGAAGCCACGGCCCATCTCGACCCCACGGATCTCGCCGTGCTCGGATTCGCATCGTGGGTCGCGATGCTCGAGAGCGGCGTCGCAGCCCACCACGCCGGAATGGTCCCCGCATTCAAGGAGACGGTCGAGCAGCTCTTTTCCACCGGCTACGTCAAGCTGGTGTTCGCGACCGAAACGCTCGCTCTGGGTATCAACATGCCGGCGAAGGCGGTCGTGCTCGAGTCATTCAGCAAGTTCAACGGCGAGTCCCATGAGCTGCTGCGCGCCGGCGACTACACCCAGCTGACCGGGCGCGCCGGACGACGCGGCATCGATGATCACGGGACCGCCGCGATCCTCTACAGCTCGTATGTTCCGTTCAAGAAGGTCGCCGATGTCGCGGCGCTCGGGAGCCATCCCCTCGTGTCGTCGTTCGAGCCGTCGTACAACATGGCGGTGAATCTCGTGGCGAACTACCCCAAGGAGCGGGCCCAGGAGCTACTCCGGGCCTCATTCGCTCAGTTCCGGGTGCAGGAACGCGCAGCCAAGCTCGACGCGCGAATTGCCGAGCGTTCCGCCGAGGTCGAGCGCTATCTCGCTACAGCGCAGTGCGAGCGAGGTGACATCGAGGCATATGCCGCGACACCAGCGGTGCCTGACGATCCGGGCGACGAATTACGTGCGCTCCTCGACGCCCTCGACTCGGGCGATGTTCTCGACCGGGGTGATGGACTCCGGTGGGTGGTCATAGCCCGGGGTTACGGCGGGAACCCGCGATTCCATCTGCTGTCCGAACGAGGGGAGGAGGCCAAACCTCGCTTGGCCGATCTGCGCGGCGTGCAATCCCATCTCGGCATGCTCGACCTCAACCGACCGGTGCAAGCAAGAGATGCCGGGTATCTGGCTGCCACTGCGCGAGCACTCGGGCAGTGGCAACCCGACGAGGCCGCGTCGACGGTCATCGGTGATGAGATGGCTGGGATGTCGATCGGCGGGTGTCCGAAACTCGAGGATCATCTCTCGTGGCTCGCGCGCTCGCGTCGGTCGGCGAAGGAACTGCGGCGACTGGAGCGGAGGCGCGTCCGGGCATCCGACGACATCGTCGAGCGTTTCGACGCCCGAATGCGGGTCCTGACCGAACTGGGCTATGTCGCGCGATGGGCATTGTTGGAGAAGGGCGAACGCCTGCGTCGCGTGTACAGCGAACTCGACCTGATGCTGACGGAATCGGTGAGCGCGGGGCACCTCGACGGACTCGGGCCGGCGGAGTTCGCAGCGGTCGTGTCGATGTTCACTTTCGAGCCGCGAACCGCTGACCCAGAGACCGTCCGGCTCGTCGGCGCCGTCGAAGAGCGGCACAAACTGATTGAAGAGATCTGGCGACGCCTCTGCGCGGTGGAGGATCGGATGCGGGTGCCGAACGCACGGTATCCGGAGCCGGGCTTCGCCCCGTTCGCCTACGGATGGGTCTCGGGCGCCGACCTCGAGGATCTATTCGGCGACGACGGCTTCGCTGCCGGCGACTTCGTAAGGAACTGCCGCCAGCTGCTCGATCTCATGCGACAGCTTCGCGACGCATTCCCCGCGCTCGCCCCGGTCGCCGCCGCAGCGATAGCGAAGACCGACAGGGGAATCGTTGCCGTTGGTGGTCAAGCATGAGGCAGTGGTGGGTGGTTGTGAACCCTGGGGCGGGACGCGGACACGCTCGTGAAGAACGCGTCACGGATGCGCTCGCCGGGCGCGGAATCGAATTCGAGATGCGCGTGTCCGAGTCTGGGGAAGCGATCCGTCCGATCGTTGCTGAGGGACGCGATCGCGGATACACCTGCTTCGCTGCCGTCGGCGGTGACGGCACGGCCAATCTGGTCCTGAACGCGCTCCTCGTGGACGACTGGGCGGAGCCTCCGACCCTCGGCATTCTTCCAGCGGGCTCCGGGAGCGATTTCATCCGCACCTTCGGCATTCCGAACGACCTGGATGCGGCGGCGGATCACCTGCTCGGCGATGCCGAATACGCGGTGGACGTGGGTCTGCTGAGCGGAGCATTTGGCCACCGCTACTTCCTCAACGTCGCGAACTCTGGGATCGCGGCTCGCACGGTTGTCGAAGCCGAGCGTCTTCCGGATCGACTGGGATCCCGGCGATACCTCGCGGGTTTCTGGTCGGCGCTGGCCCGCACCAACCCGAGTGACGTGCGCGTCGTCACCGACGGGCGAAGGATCACCGCTCTCGCCTGGAACGTGGTGATCGCGAACGGTCAGTTCTTCGGCGGCGGCATGAACGTTGCTCCGAGGGCGGCCGCCATGGACGGACTGTTCGATGTGCAGGTCTTCTCGGGACCGCGTCGAACCGCGCCGGCGGTGCTGCGCCGAGTTGTGCGCGGCACCCATCTCACGCATCGGGCGGTCCGCCGGACGACCGGCGCTTCCGTGGAGGTGGACGTTCCGGAGGCGTGGATGGTCGAAGCTGACGGTGAGATCGTCGGTACCGGACCGTTCACGGCCACCGTGAAACCGGGTCTTGCGAGGTTTAAGATCTGAATCCGTGGCCGGATGCGCATTGCCGGTGTATGCTCCCCGGCCGCAGGAGGTTGCACCCATGGCTACCGAGGAATTCGCCGACGACGACGCTGCTGAGGACGTTCCAGATCCGGATGGAGAACTGTCGGATGACGTCGATTCGACCGACGACGTTGCGGACGACGATTCTGACGATGGTGACGAGAAGGACGACGACAAGTCGGAATCTGACGACGAGGCTTTTGACGAGCTCGAAGCAGAAGAGCTCGAGATGCTCACCGAGGACGAAACCACCGAAGCGCTCGTCGTAGACGAAGCCGCAGAGATGCGTGCGATTCGCCGGGCCGAGCTGGCGATGGATCAGCAGGGCGTGGTCGAGGCCAGCGAGGGCGAGTTCGTGTGCTCGAGCTGCTTCCTCGTGCTCAAGAGCAGCCAGCTCGCGAACCCGCGCAAGAAGGTCTGCAAGGATTGCGCAGCCTGACGACCGCGGCGCCTCCGTCGCAGGTCGTTGGTGCGAAGAACGTCAAGATTGGACCGCCCGCTTCCGATGTCTGATGCATGGAGCCACAACCGGCTGTTCGAACGCGCGAACGCGATACCAAGGCGACGGAACCCGATGATGTCGTCGTTGTGGTGCCGACGTACAACGAGATCGAGAACATCGACGGCATCGCGGCGTCGGTGCGCAGCCACGGGTACCGCCTGCTGATTGTCGACGACGGATCGCCAGATGGCACCGGCGATCGGGCCGAGGATCTCACGACACGCGACCACGGGATCAGCGTTCTCCATCGCCACCAGAAAGCCGGTCTCGGCCAGGCCTACGCCGCCGGGTTTGAAGAAGCGCGAGCGTCGGGTGGGGCCATCTTCTGTGAGATGGATGCCGATTTCTCCCATGATCCAGCCGACCTGCCGCGCCTGATCGCAGCGATCGACGCGGGAGCCGACCTCGCCATCGGAAGCCGGTATGTACCAGGTGGCGAAACCGAGGGATGGCCGTGGCACCGCAAGGCCATCTCGAAGGGCGGGAACCTCTACGCATCGCTCCTGCTGGGAATCAAGGTCAACGATGCCACCGCGGGATTCCGCGCGTTTCGTGCCGAGGCCATCGAGGCGCTCGACGCCGGCAGTTGCGAGGCCTCCGGGTATGCCTTCCAAGTGGAGATGGCTTGGCGAGCGCGCCGTGCGGGCCTGCGAATCACGGAGGTCCCGATCGTCTTTCGGGAACGGACCGCAGGCACATCGAAGATGTCCACGAGCATCGCGCTCGAGGCGATGCGGTTGGTGACCCGTTGGGGATGGCAGACCAGGCGCAAGCCCCTGGCAGTAGCAAGACACAAGTAGCAAGTATCAAGACCGGGCCCCTTGCCCAGGTGCGGGATGTGCATCTTGGCCGATCATGCTTTCGTCTTGCCACTTGCCACTTGCCACTTGCCACTTGCTACTTGTGTCTTCTTCTCATTCGTTCGCGGAGCGGGGCATCATGTGTCATGCCTCCTGAGCCATTCATGCGTGTCGGTGCCCGGTTCGCCGTTGCTGACGATCTGGGCGAACTGGTTCGCCTGTACGGTGAACTCGCGGTCGAACAAAGAGCTATTCGGGCGATCTGGCCGTATGCGGACGGTCTGGCGGAGCCGATAGAAGCCGGCCTGGCCGCCCTGGTGGAGCGTTCGGACGCTGCCGTGGTGCTCGGGGAGATCGATGCCGTTGCCGTCGGTTTCCTGGTCGGGACCACAGAACCCTTGTTTGAGCCGCTCGAAGACCAGAACATCGGTGTCACCGGACTGATCTTCACCGACCACGAGGCACGCGGCGTCGGTGTTGGCGCGGCGATGCTCGACCTCGTCATGGAATGGTTCGCGGGCCGGGGCATCGAACGTTTCGACGCTCGCGTGAGCCCGGGCCACCGCATGGCGAAGAACTTCTTCGAGTCCAACGGGTTCAAAGCGCGATCGATCACGATGCACCGGTCGGACGGCGGCGACGCGCACGGGTTCCCGGCGTGACGAGGGACCTCAGCGACGGGAGTCCGAAGACCTTCGTGTTCGACCTCGACGGCGTCGTCTACGTCGACTCCGAGGGAGTGCCGGGTGCGGGCGACGCGCTCGAAGCCCTCGAAGGTGCCGGCCACCAGGTGCTCTTCGCCACGAACAACTCCTCGCGGCACGTCGACGACGTCGTCGCGAACATTGCCAGACGAACGGGCTTCGACGCATCCCCGGAAGCGGTCATCACATCGGGGCTCGCGGCCGCAGCGTTGCTGGTCGATGACAACGAGACGTGCCTCGTATTCGGCTCCGAAGGACTCGCCCGCACGCTGGCGGATCATGGGATCGAATGCACCTCCGAACACGAGAACGCAACCACGGTGGTCGTCGGTCTCGACCGGGCACTCTCCTATGAGCGGCTCACCGGCGCTGTACTCGCCGTGCGCAGCGGCGCACGATTCATCGCAACGAACGACGACGCAACCTACCCAATGCCAGACGGGCAGTATCCCGGATGCGGAGCGATTGTCGCCTCGGTGGAGCGCGCAACGCTCAAGCGTCCGATCGTGTGTGGGAAGCCGAACACACCGATGCTTCGGCTCATCGAACGCCGCGTTCAGAACAGCGACGTCTGGGTGGTCGGCGACCGCGCGGAGACCGACCTCGCTCTGGCCGACGCTGCGGGTTGGGGCAAGATCTTGGTGCTCACGGGCGTCACCCAGAACGCAGCCGACGTGCCAATCACTATCCAACCCGACCATGTGCTCGATTCGATCGCGAACCTGCGAGAGTTGATGTCCTCGCCCACCGCAGCGGGCGAGGGATAATGGGACCATGACCGAACACGAACCCGGTTCACCGGAAGATCCTGCCGACGACCTGGATGATCTCGAACGGCAGCTCGAAGACGTCGACGCCGCCGAGGCGCCCGATACGGCCGAGCACGTTGCCAGTCTCCTTGGACAGACCCTCGACGACATCGACGGCGGTAGCGGAAGCGCCACGTCCTGACGAGGCGACGGCTCGACGCCGAACTCGTGCGTCGCAAGCTTGCACCGTCGCGAACAGCAGCGAAGGCGCTGATCGCGACAGGGAGGGTGCGTGTTCGCGGCAACCCGGCACCGAAGGGCTCAACCATGGTTGCGCCCGATGAGCCACTCTCCGTCGAAGGCCCGCCACCGCCCTTTGTGAGCCGCGCCGGTGTGAAGCTCGATGGAGCGCTCGACTCGTTCGGCGTACCGATTGCCGGTCGCGACGCGATCGACGTTGGAGCATCGACGGGCGGGTTCAGCGATTGCCTGCTCCAGCGCGGGGCCACCTCCGTGGTCGCTCTCGACGTCGGCTACGGCCAGCTTCACCATCGCATTCGCAGCGACGATCGGGTAACGGTCGTGGAGCGCACGAACATTCGGCATGTCAATCCGGTGGCCCTTGGAGCGCCGTTTGGCGTCGTGGTCGCGGATCTGTCGTTCATCTCTCTCGCTCTCGTCGCTCCCCAAATGGCCGGGCTCGGAAACGGCGACACCGACTGGGTCCTCCTCGTCAAGCCACAGTTCGAAGTCGGACGCGAACTCGTCGGCAAGGGCGGCATCGTGCGCGATCCGGACGTCCATCTGGTAGCTATCGAACAAGCGATGGATGCCCTCGGCGACGCCGGCATCGGCGTTGTGGGACTGGTGGGCTCGACCATCCGGGGAACCGAGGGAAATCGAGAATTCCTCGTGCACGGCAGGATCGTCGAACGACGCATCGATCGGGGTACCGTACGGAGCGTCGTTCTGGAGGAGAGTCGCCCGTGAACCGAATTGCCCTGGTCGTCCATGACGAGAAGCCGAAGGCAGCAGAAGCTGCTGCGGCGCTCATCGCGGCATGTGCCGAGCGAAACGTGGAGGCCCTCCCTGCCAACGATCATGATTTGCCCGAAGCAATCGATGCGGTCGTCGGCGTCGGTGGCGACGGGACGGTGCTGAGGGCGGCGGCCCTCGCGATGGAGCGGGGGATTGCCGTTGCCGGGATCAACGTCGGGCGTGTTGGCTACCTCGCAGAGTTCGGCATCGACGAGATCGACGCATTCGCCGACGCGCTCTCGGCAGGGCGCCTCCGAACGTTCACGGTCATGACTGTCGCCGTTCGCGGCAAAGGCTTCTCGGCAAGCGGGATCAACGATGTCGTTATCGAGAAGGTTGTAAGCGAACGCATCATCGAGATCGGTGTCGCCATCAACGGGAATCGATTTGCCGAATACCGCACGGATGGACTCATCATCGCAACGCCCGTGGGATCCACCGCCTACTCGCTCTCGGCAGGCGGACCGGTCGTCGATCCCGAGGTGGAGGCGCTGGTCATGACGCCGATCGCACCGCATAGCTTGCTCTCACGCAGTCTGGTCGTATCCCCCGACTCGCAAATCGAGGTGACGGTCGAGATCGATCGGCCTGCTCGCGTGAATGTGGACGGGCGAGAGATCGTAAGGGTTGACCCGGGTGCTCGCATTGTGGTCTGCCGGGGGGACCTCAACGCTCAGTTCCTGACGCTGGACACGCATCCGTTCCCCCAAGCCGTGCGGCACCAATTCGGCCTCGCCCATGCTTGATGAGTTGACGGTCCGAAATCTTGGCCTGATTCCAACCGCACACCTCGAGCCGGGCCGCGGCCTCGTGGTGATCTCTGGGGAGACCGGCACCGGCAAGACGCTCCTGCTGGGAGCTCTGCGGCTGCTTCGCGGCGAGCAGGCCCGCAAGGATCAGATCGGGCCGAACGGCGACGAGACTGCCGTGGAGGCTCGTTTCGTCGACGACGGTGGTGAGCGCGTCCTCGGCCGCAGAGTCGACGCTCGACGGTCGAGAGCAACCATCGACGGGAGCCTGGCGACGGCAGGGAATCTGTCCGAAGCGCTCAGTGGGGTACTCGACGTGGTCGGCCAACACGACCGCACGATGTTGAGCGATCCGAGTGCGCTGCGCAAGACACTCGACAACGCGATGGGTCCGGCGGGCCGCAAGACGCTTGATCGCTATGCGGCCACATGGAGCGCGTACCGCCAGGTCGAAGAGCGGGCCGCCGCGCTTGGCGGCGATCGTCGAGCGCTCGAGCGCGAACTCGACATGGTCCGGTTCCAACGTGACGAAATCGATGCCGCCGCTTTCGCACGGGGCGAGGACAGAGAACTCTCTGAACGCGTGGGCCGACTGCGCAATGCGGAAGAGCTACGGGAGCGGCTCAGCGCCGCCGGCGAGGCGGCGGGGGAGGAGGGCGCCGTCGGAGCCATCGAGCGCGCCGGTCGCGAAGTACAGGCGGCCCAGCGCAACGATCCGTCGCTCGCCGACCTGACGGCTCTCGCCGACCAAGCAGCCGAGGTGCTGTCCGAGCTCAACTCGGAGATCGCTCGAATGGCCTCGGACCTGGAACATGACCCGGGGGAACTCGAACGCGTCGAACAGCGCCTCGCGCTTCTCTCGGATCTCCGGCGGAAATACGGAGACAACCTCGATTCCGTGATCGACTTCGGGGAGTCGGTGGCCGAGCGCGCGACCGAGATCGAAGGACTCTTGGACCAGGCCGGTGTCATCGAAGAGCAACTTGCCTCGGCCATGGAAGACGTTCATGTCGCAGCGTCGGATCTCCACCGCAATCGCTCAAAGGCCGCGAAGCGCATCGCGGCAGGCACCATCGGACACCTCCGCGATCTCGGCTTCGCTGATCCCGTGGTGGAGTTCGATGTTGGCGAACGCACCCCGGGACCCACCGGCGGTGATCACGTGGTCCTCAACTTCGCGTCCGATGCGGGGCTCGAAGCGGGGCCGATTTCGAAAGTCGCCTCGGGTGGTGAACTGAGCCGCCTGATCCTCGCCCTCAGGCTCGCAGCGGGGGCCGGCGATGTAGCGGTCGTCGCGTTCGACGAGATCGACGCTGGAACCGGCGGAGCCACGGCCCTGGCTATGGGGAGGAAGCTCCAGGCGCTGGCGAAGGATCGCCAGGTCTTCTGTGTCACGCATCTTCCGCAGGTCGCGGCATTCGCCGACACGCACTTCGTCGTGCGTCGTGAGGGAAACGTTGCGAACGTTGAGCGTCTCGAAGGCGATCGGCGTCTCGAGGAGCTGTCGCGGATGCTTGCCGGTCTGCCAGATAGCGACCGCGGCAGAGCTCATGCCGAGGAGCTGTTGAAGATCGCGGCGGACGCATGACGGCCAAACGATCGATCATGGGCTCGGGTTCGGTATGCTGCGGCCTTCCGAGGTGGAGCGCGACGTGACCAAGCACGTATTCGTCACCGGTGGGGTGACTTCAAGTCTGGGCAAGGGCATCACTGCCGCTTCCCTGGGTCGGCTGCTCGAAACTCGCGGCCTTCGGGTCACGATCCAGAAGCTGGACCCCTACATCAATGTTGATCCCGGCACGATGAATCCGTTTGAGCACGGTGAGGTCTTCGTGACCGACGACGGTGGCGAGACCGATCTCGACCTCGGCCACTACGAGCGCTACACGGGTGTGCATCTCAGCCGCGATTCGAACGTGACCACGGGATCGATCTACCAGTCGGTCATCCGCAAGGAGCGACGCGGGGACTACCTGGGGGCGACCGTTCAGGTGATTCCGCACATTACGAACGAGATCAAAGCCCGGATCCGCAAGCTCGGGCAGAACGACGATATCGATGTCGTCATCACCGAAGTCGGCGGGACTGTGGGTGATATCGAAGGCCTTCCCTTTCTCGAGGCGATTCGGCAGGTTCGCAAGGACGTCGGCCATGAGAATGTGTGCTACATCCACGTCACGCTCGTCCCCTATCTAGCGACGAGCGAGGAGTTGAAGACGAAGCCCACGCAGCACAGCGTTGCCGAACTGCGCTCGCGGGGTATTCAGCCCGATATCATCGTGGTTCGTTCGGATCGGCCGATCGATGAGCCGGCGCGTCGCAAGATCAGCCTGTTTTGCGACGTGGAACCCGACGCGGTGATCAACGCACTCGACGTTGGAAACATCTATGCGGTGGCGCTCGCGCTCGAAGCCGCCGGACTCGACTCCGTGGTGTGCCGCGAGTTGGGGCTCGATACTCCGCCGCCCGACCTCGACGCGTGGCGCGCGATGGTTGATCGAATGGAACGGGCCGTCGAGCCGGTCACGATTGGTCTGGTCGGCAAGTACGTGGAGTTGCCGGACGCCTACCTGTCGGTCGTCGAATCGCTGCGCCACTCGGCGGCGGCACATGGTGCCGATGTCGAGATCCGCTGGATACCGGCGGAGGAGGTCGAAGGCCTGCTGGCGTCGACACACCTTGAGGATCTCGACGGAATCCTCGTGCCAGGCGGATTTGGCATTCGCGGAATCGAAGGGAAGATCGAAGCGATCCGGCATGCAAGGGAGACCGATGTGCCCTTCCTCGGCCTCTGTCTCGGCCTCCAATGCGCCGTGATCGAGTTCTCCCGCAACGTGGTCGGTCACGCCGGAGCGCACAGCACTGAGTTCGACCCGACGACGCGGCACCCGGTCATCGATCTGATGGAGGACCAGGCCGACGTCGAGGACCTGGGCGGGACCATGCGCCTCGGCATCTACCCGGCGAAGCTGACGCCGGAGACGCTCACCGCAGAGCTGTATGACGAACCGGTGATCTATGAGCGGCATCGGCATCGCTGGGAAGTGAACAACCGCTACCGGCACGAGTTCGAAGAAGCGGGTCTGGTCTTCTCGGGTCTGTCACCCGACGACCGCCTCGTCGAGATCATCGAACTCCCATCTCACCCGTTTTTCGTCGCATCGCAATTCCATCCGGAATTCAAGTCGCGGCCGGATGATCCGCATCCTCTGTTCAACGGTTTCGTTGCCGCGGCGCTCGCCCACCGTCGGGCATTGGATGCCGACGTCGACTCAACCGTTGGCGAGTCGGTTCGCTCGGGCCTCTGAGGTGGCAGGCTTCCGAACCGTCGGCGCCCGGACGCTCGCCGAGGAAGCGTTCCTGCTGATGCAGCGAGCAACGATCACCACGCCGGCGGGGGACACCGTCCAGCGGGTCGTGATCCAGCACCCTGGGGCCGTCGCGACCGTGCCCGTGCTTGATGACGATGTGTTCTTGATCGAGCAGCATCGTGCACCGATCGGCGAGGACCTCCTCGAGATCCCCGCCGGGAAGCTCGACATGCCTGGCGAGGATCGTGAGGACGCCGCGCTCCGCGAACTCGCGGAAGAGATCGGCTACTCCGCTCAACGTCTCGATCACCTCACCGATCTGATCACGACGCCCGGCTTCTGCGACGAAGTCATCACGATCTACCGCGCCACCGACCTCGTCGAAGTGCCGGCGGCGCCTGTAGGAGCCGAAGAAGAGCACGCGAGGATTGTGCGCATGCCACTGTCGGAGGCCGTTGCGATGGTGCACGGCGGGGTGATCCGCGACGCAAAGACGATCGTCGGGCTTCTTCTCGCAGCCGCCCGATGAGTTCGCTGCCGCCGGAGGCAGAGGAATTCCTCGGGGCGCTCCGCTCAGAACGCGGCCTTGCTCTCAACACGGTTACCGCGTATCGACGCGATCTCACCGACTACTTCTCGTATCTCGAACGCGAGGGTCCGGGGGCCGACGCTGCGGGCTTCGCCGAGGATCTCTCGAGTCGTGGTCTGGCACGCTCCACTCGCGCTCGCAGGCTCGCTGCGGTGCGTGGCTATCACCGGTTTCTAGTCGTCGAGGGGATGGCCGATGATGATCCGACGATCCTCGTCGAGGTCCCGCAGCGTGGTCGAAGCCTCCCGAAAGCGCTCTCCGTCGACCAGGTGCTCCGATTGATGGAGGCGCCCGACCGGACCACGCGGCTCGGCCTACGCGACAGCGCCATCCTCGAGTTTCTCTACGGAACTGGGTCTCGGGTGTCCGAAGCCGCGGCGGTTGGTCTCACCGACATCGACCTGGAGTCATCGACGGTGATCGTCACCGGGAAGGGATCGAAGCAGCGGTTGGTTCCCCTCGGGAGCTACGCCCGCCGTGCGATCTCGGCCTACCTGCCGGTGCGCCTCGACCTGCTCAGCGAGCGAGAGCGGAGCGACGTACTGTTCGTCAACGCGCGCGGCACCGCGTTGACCCGCCAGGGCCTGTGGGAGATCGTGAAGAGAAACGGTGTGCGCTGCGGGATCGAGCCGGGATCTCTCTCTCCGCACGTGCTGCGCCACTCGGCTGCCACGCACATGGTCGAGGGCGGTGCAGACCTAAGAACCGTTCAGGAAATGCTCGGTCACGCTAGTATCACGACCACACAGGTGTACACGCGTGTGTCTCCGGATCACCTTCATGAGGTGTTCGTGACGGCACACCCTCGAGCCCGGTAGGGCCAAACAGGAGGACGGGTTCCCCGATGACCGCGACGATCGATACCGCAGCTGCCGAAACGCTTCTCACGCAGGAGCGGGCCAAGGTTGTGCGACAGCTGCAGGACCTTGGAGCCAACGAATCGGGCGAGCTCACCGGCGACGTCGACTATGGCGACGCCTTCGCCGACGCAGGGGCTGTAACCGCAGAACGCACCGAAGTGCTCGGTCTCGTCGAGACGGCCACGATCCGACTCGGGTTGATCGACAAGGCCCTGGGGAAGATTCCCGAGGGGACGTATGGGATCTGCGAGACGTGTGGCGAGGAGATCGAGCCAGATCGCATCGAGTACCTGCCCGCCGCTCGCCGCTGTGTGGGGTGCAAGGCCGCGTCGTGAGCGCAGCCTTCGCAAAGGCTCAGCACCTCGTCCGTCGCTTCTTCGGACACGTGTTTGCCAGACCGCTCGGACCCGCAGAGCAGGACTTCGTCGACCAGTACCTCTCCCAGCCGTGCGCTGAGCTGTTCTGGCTCCAGAGCGATGCGGACCAACGCCACGCGTTCAAGGGTGGGCGTCGAGTTGCGGTGGTTCTGCCGGACGATGCTGAAGCAATTGAGGCGGCATTGCTCCACGATGTCGGCAAGTGTAAGCCTTACATCGGACCCGTGGCGCGATCGATCGCCACCATCCTCGATCTGTTTCGGCTACCAATGACCAAGAGTATGTGGGCGTACCGCGATCACGGGCGCCTCGGCGCAGAGCAGCTCGAGGAGGCGGGATGCGGACGCCTCGCCGTCGAGTTCGCCCGTCATCATGCGGAGTCGACGATCGAGGGCGCAGACGCGCAACGATGGCAGGTGCTCTACGAGGCCGACACGTCGTGACCATGCAACGATCACCGGCGCCGGTGGCGATAGCATCTTCGTCATGACGTACGAGGTGAAGACACGGGTCTATGAAGGACCGCTCGATCTCTTGTTGCAGCTGATCACCTCGCACCAGGTCGAGATCACCGAGTTGAGCCTGTCGGATCTCGTTGCGGAGTATCTCGAGTACCTCGACGTGATGTCTGACATGGATCTGACGGTCACGAGCGAGTTCCTGCTGATTGCTTCCACACTGATCCAGCTCAAGGCCCGACACCTCCTTCCGGACGACCGTGACATCGACCTTGACGACGAACTGGCGCTCGCAGAGGAACGGGATCGGCTGCTTTCGCGCCTGCTGATGAACCTGACGTTCAAGGACGTCTCAGCGGTCCTGTCGCATCGCCTGGCGGCCAGTGAGCGCCATGTCGCCCGAACGGTGGGTCTCGAGGGCGTCACGCCGACGCCGCCCGACTTCGTCCTGCGGGTCGACCCAACCGGTCTCGCAGCGATCGCCAATCGGGTGTTTGCTGATGTTGACGACTCCGTCGACGTCGATCATCTCGATATGGAGCTGCCGTCGGTGCAGGCAGCCATGCTCGATCTCCAGGATCGCATGGCCGCCGCCGTCGAAGCTGACTTCGACGATGTGGTCGCGCACTGCTCGCGATCGGTCGAGGTCGTCGCCTACTTCCTGGGCCTGTTGGAGCTGGCTCGATGGGGGATCCTGCGCGTTTCGCAGGAGGATCGACAGTCGCCGATCATGATCAACTACAGCGAAGCCGACGCAGCCGAGCGGCTCGACGCGCTCCTGAGAGGAGACGACCTCGAATGACAGACATCCGCGCAGCCGTTGAGGCGATCTTGTTCGTCTCCGAAACACCGGTCACGTCGCCGGAACTTGCAGAAGTCATCGAAGTGCCGATCACCGACGTCGAAACTGCGCTGTCCGAGATGGAGCGAGAGTTGCTCGAACGCGAGGCCGGGTTCGTGCTGCGCGGCGTCGCTGGCGGCTGGCGTCTCTACACGGCGGCAGAGATGTTGCCCTATCTCGAACGGTTCGCTGCATCCGAGCGCGCAACCCGCCTGTCGAACGCCGCTCTCGAGACCCTGGCCGTCGTTGCCTATCGCCAGCCGGTGTCTCGAGGACAGATTGCCGAGGTGCGCGGCGTCGACTCCGAACGCGCTCTCCACACGCTCGAGCGGCGAGGTCTGGTACGCGAGATCGGCACTGCCCCCGGGCCGGGCCAAGCGCTGCTCTACGGGACCACCGACCTCTTTCTCGAGAAACTCGGCATCAATAGCCCACAGGACCTGCCGCCTCTCGCCGACCACGTGCCCCCGGCCGAAATCGTCGAGACGCTCGAACGGCCGTTCCGCCCGGAGGGATCATCGAACGACTCCAGAAGCTGATCGCCCGATCGGGCTTCGCCTCTCGGCGGCATGCTGAGGTCCTCATCAGCAAGGGCCGCGTCACCGTCGACGGCGAGCGCGCACACGTCGGACAGAAGGTCGATCCCGCGGTGGCTTCGGTCGCGATCGATGGCGTGCCGCTCCCGATCGCTCCCGACCTCGCGTTCTTCCTCGTGTACAAACCGGTCGGCACGGTCAGTACCGCGGATGATCCGCAAGGACGCCCCATCGTGACCGACCTCGTGCCAGCAGATCCACGGGTCTATCCCGCAGGAAGGCTCGATGCCAACTCAGAGGGGCTCATGGTGCTCACGAACGACGGCGACCTCACGCTGCGCATCACCCACCCCCGGTACGGAGTACACAAGACCTATGTGGCCCTGGTTGCAGGCTCCGTCGAGCCGGGCACCGTGCGCAGGCTCACCGCAGGCGTGGACCTCGACGACGGACCGGCCGCAGCCGTGGGAGCCAAGGTCATCGACGAGTTGGACGGCCGCTCGCTGGTTGAGATCACGATGGGCGAAGGCCGCAAGCGCATCGTTCGCCGGATGTTTGATGTCGTGGGCCACCGCGTCGAGCGCCTGGTGCGAACGGCGATTGGGCCCATCCGAGACGTGTCGCTGTCGCCCGGCGAGCATCGTGTCCTCTCAATCGAGGAAATCCGGGCACTGTATGCAGCGGGGGAGGACGAGACCAGTGGCTGACGACACCAGGACACTCGACCCGATCTCCGGACCGTTCCGCGCCGGTGTGAACATCCCCGGGGACAAGTCGCTGTCGCACCGAGCGCTGATCTTCGCCGGACTTGCCGGAGACGAGAGTGAGATCGTCGGACTCGCTCCCGGCCGGGACGTGGCGTCGACGGTCGCTGCGCTCGGCGGACTCGGGATGCGTCGCGCCGGAGACCGCTACGAGCCGCCGGGCGTTCCGGTCGACCCCGGTGCGCCGGTCGATTGCGGTAACTCCGGAACCACGATGCGTCTCCTTGCGGGTGCCCTTGGCGCGACACCGTTCCGTGTGACACTCGCTGGCGATGCGTCGCTCAGCGCCCGTCCGATGCAGCGCCTCGTCGATCCCCTCCGAGCGCTCGGCGTTGACCTGGCGCTGTCTGAGGCAGACACCGCGCCGATCACCACGGGTGCCGCCCGCCTGACCGGCGCCGATGTGTCGATCACTGTGGCATCGGCCCAAGTGAGGTCGGCGTTCGAACTTGCTGCCATCCAGGCGGAGGGAGAATCCTCGATCGACGGACCAGCTGGATTTCGCGATCACACCGAGCGGTGGCTGGAGGCGTTTGGTCTCGCGAGCACCGAAGGGGCGCAGACGAAGATCCGGCCTGGCCCCATCCCGGGAGCACGCTACGAGATCCCGGGCGATCCTTCGAGCGCCGCCTACCTCTGGGCCAGTGCCGCCCTCGTGCCCGGAGCCCAAGTGCTGACGCCGCGCATCTGCCTCAACCCGGGTCGCATCGGATTCCTGGGAATCCTCGAGGCCATGGGGGCAGAGGTCCACGGCGAGGTCACTGGTTCGATCCACGGCGATCCGATCGGCACCGTGTCGGTCACGGGTGCGGCACTTCAGGCCGTTGAGGTGTACGGCGACACGGTGGCGGCCGCTATCGACGAGCTGCCACTGGTAGCGGTCCTCGGCGCCTACGCAGAGGGAATCACGGTTGTCCGCGATGCAGCGGAGCTGCGGGTCAAAGAGAGCGACCGAACCCTGAGCACAACGGCCATGATCCGAGCACTCGGCGGTGGTGCGGAAGCTACGGACGACGGCTTCGCCGTGGTGGGCACCGGATTCCTCGACGGCGGAAACGTGGCCGCGGCAGGAGACCACCGCATCGCCATGGCCGGAGCGGTTGCAGCGACCGGCGCCCGGGGGCCGGTGACGATCACCGGCGCATCGGCCGCCGCCGTATCCTGGCCTCGGTTCTACGACACCTTGGAGGCAGCGTGGTCATCGCGATAGACGGTCCGGGAGGCGTGGGGAAATCGACGGTGTCCCAACGCGTCGCGACCGCGCTTGGACTCCCGCATCTGGACACCGGGGCGACATACCGCGCCGCAGGAATGCTGGCGCTGCGCAGCGGTGCCTCACTCGACGATCCTCGTTCGGTCGTCGACGCAATCGCGGATGTCGTGATCGCGATCGATGACGGTGTCGTCTCCGTCAACGGGATGGACGTGACGGAGCAACTCCGTGGCGACGAGGTGACCGCGGCGTCCAGCACCGTCGCAGCTCATCCCACCGTGCGTGCCCGCATCGTCAAGCTCCAGCGCGCCTGGGTCACCGACCACGGACAGTCGGCGGTCGTGGAAGGACGCGATATCGGAACCGTGGTCTTCCCAGACGCTTCGGTGAAGATCTACCTGACAGCGCGGCCCGAGGTCCGTGCTGCACGACGTTCGGGCGACGCCGAGGCGGCAGCGAAGACCCACGAGCAGATCGCTGCCGAGCTCGCGGCCAGAGACCACGCCGACTCCACGCGGGCCGCGTCTCCGTTGCGACCGGCGGACGATGCCGTGATCATCGACACGAGTGACCTGGGGATCGACGCCGTCGTCGGGAAGATCCTCGGTATCGTCGCCGCCAACGAGCGTGGATGCCTTCACCCGCGGAAGTGACGACCAGCCTCCGACCGCCCGCGTCATTGACCAAGTTCGATTGGCCCTCGGTTGTTGGGCTTGAGGCCCCGCTTGTCGTGGTAGAAGACGCGAGCTTGGTCCATCCAAGCCTCTGGCTCGCCAGTCACACGCAGCGCCGGGCCGAAGCCCAGTCGTTTCGTCCCCCGGTCGACGAAGCCCATGAGCACGGGAGCATCTATTTCGTCCGCGATACGCCAGAAGCCCGACCGCCACGTTGAACCGCTTGCCCGGGTTCCCTCAGGCGCGAGGACCAGCACCATTGAGTCAGTGGCATCGAACGTCGCCACCAGCGTCTCTAGCCGTGTTCCTGCATCGCCGAGTACCTCAATGGCTCCCCATCGACGGAGCAGCCAGCCGAACGGGCCGATGAATAGTCCGGTATGGGCAAGGAACCGGACGTGCAGATCGAAATGGTGGATCACCGCCAAGAACACGAAGAAGTCCCAATTGGAGGTGTGCGGGTAGCCGATGATGACGAGCTTGGACTCGTCGGGAACATTCCCCACGAACGTCCAGCCGGTGCGTCGGAAGTACTGCTCGCTCAACCACTGCATGACGCAACGGTACCGGCGTGATGGACATGACCGGCGGCGGGGCGAGGCCGCGAGGCCGTGTCAGATCAGGGAGTGATAGGCAAAGAGCGCCGGCTCCCCACCCGTGTGGATGAAGAGGACCCGGGCGTCCGCACCGAAGTGTCCCGAACGAGCGAGGCCGATGAGCCCGGCGAATCCCTTGCCCGAGTACACCGGATCGACCAGCAGCGCCTCGAGGCGAGCCGCCATGCCGATGGCTTCGATGGTGGACTTGTCGACGGCTCCGTAGGCACCCGCCGCGTATCCCGGATCGACCGCTATCCGGTCACAGAAGGATTCGACTCCCAGGGCGCCGGTCAGTTCGGCAAGGCGCGTCGCGACCCGGTCGTGGACCCCTGCAGGGTCGGCGTCGACGTCGATGCCGATCACACGCGTTTCGCGGCCCAGGACGCCGAAGCCGGCGATAAGGCCTGCCTGTGTTCCGCCGGTTCCGCTCGCATGGACGACGTGCGTGAACGAGAGGCCCAGGGCCTCGCTCTGCTGGGTGATCTCGAGCGCTGCGTTCACGTAGCCGGTGGCGCCGAGCAGATTCGAACAGCCGTAGGGGACGACATAGGGCGCGAATCCCTCGGCACGGAGGTGGTCGGCAGCATCGGCGAGTCGCTGTTCGCGGTCGTCTTGTAGGGACATCGTCTCGGTGGTGGCTCCGAAGAGGTGGCCGAGCAACGCGTTCCCAGTCACCGAGTAGTCGTCGCCGATCGGTTCGACACGATCCGTGATCACCAGCACATGGCACCCGACTCCGAGACGAGCCGCCGCGGCCGCGATCTGGCGCGTCGAGTTCGACTGAACGACGCCAGCGGTGACAAGCACATCCGCCCCGCGCGACATTGCTTCCGGCAGGATGTACTCGAGCGCCCGGATCTTGTTGCCGCCGAACCCGAGGCCGGTGAGGTCGTCTCGCTTCACATAGAGCGCGGGTCCGCCGAGGTCGGCGGACAATCGCTCCATTGGCTCGATCGGCGTCGGGAGGTGACCGAGTTGAGTCCGGGCAAGGCGGTCGAGGTAGGTCTGTAGCGCTGATTCGTCGTGCATCGCCGTCACCCTACCGACTGCTATTGCGAGCAGTCCTTCGCCATGCCGATGAGTTGGCGGCTACTCGGAGGGGAGTGCCTTGTCGGGCGTGAGGAGCTCGAAGAACTCGATCCACGAGTCCTCGGTGAGGTCTCGCAGGGCCTGGCCCAGGGGACCGGTATCGGGGAGTTCGTTGTCGCCTCGGTACGGGGAGTCGATCATCGGCGCCGTCCACTCCATGTACACGACGTCTCGTTCTCCCGGGAGGGTTCCGCCATTGAAGTAGACCCGTACGGGCTCGCGTTGACCGATTGCCTCGTAGACGCCGCCGATCTCGGCCGCAATCGAAGCCACACGCCGTGCCTCGCGGGGCTTGGTCACCCAGACTCGCCTGATCACATACATCCGTGTCCCTCACGTTCGCTTGGCTGCGACGTTAGCGCTGCGACCACCGAGGCTTGGGTGTCGGGATTGGCGACGGAGGATTGATATGCTCGGTTGGTGCCGATCTTCATGGATATTCACGAGAATCTGGGCGTTGTCACCGAGCAGGACATCAAGGGCGCTCATGCGCGGGATCTCGCGATCCAGGATGAACACGGTGTGCAGTTTCTGACGTACTGGTTCAACAGCCCCGATGGTCAGGCATTCTGTCTTGTTGACGCACCCACGAAGGAAGCCGCGATCGCGGTACACAAGGATTCTCACGGACTTGTACCAGCCAACGTTGTCGAGGTCGAGAAGCCGACCGTGAGCCGTTTCATGGGCGACTGGCAGGCCAACTCGCCGGACATCGCCCGTCACGAGGATGCGGAAATCGACACGGGTCTTCGCGCCATCATGTTCACCGACTTGGTGGGATCGACGCAGATCAGCAACCGGGACGGGGACGTCCGGGCGCTCGAGGTCCTCGGCAGACACGACCAGATCGTGCGCTCGGCGCTTGCCGACCACGGCGGCCGCGAGGTCAAGCACACCGGAGACGGCATCTTCGCCTCGTTCTCCTACGTGAGCCGGGCCGTCGAATGCGCCATGGAGATCCAACGTGCGTTCGGCGAACCAACCTCCCAATTAGCGGAAGACGGACGCGTCCGCATCGGGATCAGCGCAGGCGAGCCGGTGAGCAAGCACGAAGATCTCTTCGGGGCCGCCGTGAACCTGGCCTCGCGCATTTGCGGACACGCCAGCCCGGGACAGATCCTGGTGTCCGGCGCTGTGCGGGAACTCTCGGTCGGCAAGCCGCTGGGTTTCGAAGACCGGGGGCCGATCGCTCTGAAGGGATTCGACGACCCCGTCCGGCTCTACGAAGTCCCGCTGGGCGAGGACGCTGACTCGTAGTGGATCATCATGCGCTTTTGTCCCGAGGGTTCGTGCTCGCTCAGGAGGCGCGATCTGCCGGAGACCACCCGTTCGGTGCGCTCCTGGCCATCGATGGTGGGATCGTCGCCGAGGCCCACAACCGGGTGAACCGGGACGACGACATCACCGCCCACGCCGAGACCCGACTCGTGCGCATCCTCGAGGCAGACGGTCACCTGGATCGATTCGCCGAAGGGACGGTCTATGCCTCGTGCGAGCCGTGTCCCATGTGCGTTGGGGCGATGTTCTGGGCCGGTGTTCGCCGGGTCGATTTCGGTCTGTCCGCCGCCCGGTTGCGCTCGCTGGCAACCCCCCTCGGCGCGGAGCCGATCGGATTCCTTGTCACGGCAACCGAGATCGGGGAGCGTGCCGTGCCGGCGATGAAGCTGCGAGGGCCGCAGCGTGAAGAAGAGGCGGCAGAATCGCACCGAGGGTTCTGGCTGTAGAAGGCAGCGCGGCCCCCGGCCGTTAGGCTCGGCCCCACGCGCTGCCGGGAGGCTTCATGGCGAATGAATGGACCATCAACTACCTGCCGACAGACGGCGGCCGGCTGACGGGCAAGCTCAAGGTCGGTGCCGATGAGGTTCGTTTTGTGACGCTCTACGACTCGTCGAACGCCCAGGTCTTCAAGGGTATTGCGGGCTCTCTCGCCACATTCGCGGCGTCGGGTGGGCATGTCTCCTATGTCCACAACACCGATACCGAATTCGAGGTCGTGCTTCCGCGATCCGACATCGCTTCGGCCGAAGTGGCGAAGAAGGGCATGATGAAGCGCGTCTTGGTAACTATGAACGACGGCAGCGAATTCCTGTTCGACTACGGGATGCTCTCGACCAAGAAGATCGTCGCCGAGATCAACAGCTGACGGTGCCGCCAACCGCTGCCGCACGGGCACCGTCCGTGCGCCGTTCTACACCCCGAGCAGAGCGAGGGCTTCGCTTGCGTCCCAACCCCGATCGTTCTCGATCGGACCTTCTGCACCCGGGTTCGGTGCGCCGAACGCTCCCTCAACCAGGGACTGCACGGTCTTGACGAACGCTCGGAGCCTGGGCGGAAGCGGGAAGTACTCGTCCTCCTCGGTCACGCGCACGATTTCGACCGTGCCACCAGGGGCGACCGCCTCAATCACGGCGCGAACCCGTTGATCGGGGGCTGAGGCGCCCGCGGTGACACCGACGACGTCGTGGCCGGAGAACCAGACAGGGTCCACATCGTCGGGACCGTCGACGCGGTGAGCGTCGACGCCGGCCATGCGGGCGACTCGAACCAGTGCCTGGGTGTTCGACGAGTTCTCGGAACCGACCACCAGAATCACCGAAGCGGTCTCCGCGAGACGCAGTATCGCCGTCTGCCGGTTGGTTGTTGCGTAGCAGAGGTCGCTCTTGCGAGCCGTCTGTAGCTCGGGATACCGGGCCCCGGCATCGGCCAGGATCCCTTCCCACTCGAACAGTCCAAGCGTGGTCTGGGCGAGCAGGGCGACCTTTGTGTCGTCCGTGGGGGTGAACGCACCCAGGCCGTCGACCGGGTCCACGAGCGTCGCCGAGCCCGGAGCCTCGGCGATCGCTCCGATTGCCTCGTCGTGTCCTTCATGGCCCACATAGATGATGTTGTAGCCGCGATCGGACATGCGGCGCATCTCGTGGTGCACCTTGGTGACCAGCGGACACACCGCGTCGATCGTGACTGCCGCCCGATTGTCCGCTGCGGCAACGACGTCGGGAGCGGAGCCGTGAGCGGACAGCATCACCGGCCGGCCTTCCGGCACGTCCGAGACATCGTCGACGAAGACCACACCGGCCCGTTCAAAGGCATCAACGACGGCGGCATTGTGGACGATTTCGTGATAGCAGTAAACCGGTGGCTCAAACGTCTGCACCATCCAGGTCAGTGCCTTGATCGCCATCTCGACCCCTGCGCAGAAGCCTCTCGGCTCGGCCAGCAACACCCTTGGCATCATGTGATCGAGGATAGGGGGCATCGGGTCTGGAGCATGGACGGGTACCATCGGCAGACCGATGTCGAACCCCACTGTGATTGAGATTGTGAATGACAGCCCCGCAGCTAATGCGGGGCTCTCCGTCGGCGCGGAGTTGATCGCGGTCAATGGGGTGGTGCCGTCCGACGTGATCGAGTATCAGCAACTGATCGACGATGCGGACCCCGAACTCACGGTCCGTGACGGCGATGGCCAGCGCAGCCTCAGCATCAGCAAGGACGCTGGGCAGCCGCTCGGCATGCGTCTGTCCTCATCGATCTTCGATCGTGTCCAGACCTGCGACAACCACTGCGAGTTCTGCTTCATCTACCAGCTTCCTCCCGGCATGCGCGAGTCGTTGTATCTCAAGGACGACGACTACCGCCTCTCGTTCCTCTACGGCAACTTCACGACCCTCACGCGTTTCACCGAACTCGATCTTGCCCGGGTGGTCGAGGAGCGGCTCGGTCCGCTCTATGTCTCGATCCACGCAACCGACCCCGAGGTGCGCACCCGGATGCTGCGCAATCCACGCGGTGCGACGTCGCTGCGCTGGCTCCGAGCGTTGCTCGACCACGGCGTGACTGTGCACGGCCAGGTGGTGCTGTGCTCGGGGATCAACGCGGGCGACGTACTCGACCGGACGGCAGCGGAGATCATTGCCCGATACAGCGGGCTCGCTTCGGTCGGCATCGTTCCGCTCGGCCTGTCTCGGTACAACACAGAGGCCAATCTCCGCGTGCACACCCGGGCTGAAGCCGCCGCCGACCTCGACATCATCCACTTCTGGCAGGAGGAGGCGCTTCGCCGTATCGGGCGCCGCCTCTTCTTCGCCTCCGATGAGCTCTATCTCGTTGCCGGCCGGCCGGTTCCGCCGCGCGACGAATATGAAGATTTTCCGCAGCATGAGAACGGCATCGGCATGGTTCGAGCGTTCACCGACGAGGTGGACTCGCTCGCGGCAGGCGGAAGTGGGGAGATCCCCGTGATAACGGGGGAGTGGCGGACGATTCCTTCCGCACCCGGCGAGGGCTACCGCGCCCCCCGGCACACTGGCTCGGAGCCCGACGCCGACCCCGGCCCGGTGGGAGTGTTGACGGGAAGATATGGCGCAGAAGCGCTCCGTCCGCTCTTGCCACAGCTCGAGCAACTGAGCGGGAGGCCGCTGCACCTCGTTGTGGTCGAGAACGAATTCTTTGGCGGCAACACCGCGGTTGCTGGATTGCTCGTTGGTGCAGACGTGAAGCACGCAATCGCCAACGAACGCATGCCGGTGGCTCGGTATCTCCTCCCGGACGTCGCGCTTTCGGGCGACACGTTCCTCGACGACACGTCGCTCGCCGATCTCCGCGCCGCCTCTCCAGTACCAATCATCGTCACCCCGGCTACGGCCGGAGGCCTCATCGAAGGAGCAGCCGCATGAGCCGACTTCCGATCGTAGTCATCCTCGGTCGACCGAATGTTGGGAAGTCGACCCTCGTCAACCGCATCGTCCGCCGCAAAGCCGCCGTCGTCGACGAGCAGGCCGGCGTGACGCGTGACCGCCGCGAGTTCCCTGCCGATTGGGGAGGTCGTGACTTCATCGTGATCGATACCGGAGGGTGGGAAGCACGCCCGGGTGAGGAACTCACCGCCGACATTCGCGAGCAGGCGGAGATTGCCGTCGGCGGCGCCGATGTGGTCGTGTTCGTCACCGACGGGACTTCCGACCTCACCGACGACGATGTCGGTGTCGCCAGGATCCTCCAGCAGAGTGGTGTCCCCTACCTGTTCGTGGCGAACAAGGTTGACAGCCCGTCAGTCGAATCCGACCTGTCGCATCTCTGGTCACTCGGCCTCGGGGAGCCATTCCCGGTCTCGGCGCTGCACGGTCGAAACACCGGCGAGTTCCTCGAGCGACTGGTCGAATTGCTGCCGGATCTCGGCGATGCCGTATCCGACACGGCGATTGCGAGCCTCGCAATCTTCGGGCGCCCGAACGTCGGGAAGTCCACGCTGCTCAACCGCCTTGCCGGAGAAGACCGCGTGTTGGTATCCGACGTGCCCGGGACGACGCGAGACCCGATCAATCTGGTGGTCGAACTCGACGGTGAAGCGTTTGAGATCATCGACACCGCTGGTATCAAGCGGCGGACCAAGATCACCGATGCCGTCGAACGCTATGCGGTGATGCGGGCCAGGGAAGTGCTGAGCCAGGCCGACGTCGCTCTCCTCATGATCGACGGCACCCGAGGTGCGACGCACCAGGAGCAGCGGCTGGCCGAGGAGATCGTGAAATCCGGCGCCGGGTTGATCCTCGTGCTCAACAAGTGGGATATCCGAAACGAGGACGAGCGCCTTCACACCGAGGATTCGGTCGCCGATCGGCTTGCGTTCATCGACTGGGCACCGATCCTCCGCGTCTCGGCGCAGACCGGTTCGCGCCTCACGCGCCTTCCCGCCGCCGTTCGCATGGTGCTCGAGAACCGTCGTCGGCGCGTTCCAACCCCCGAGTTGAACCGCTTGGTGCGGGCGTGGCAGGAAGCTCACCCGCCGCCGGTGAAGAAGAACAAGCGGCCGCACATCATCTACGCCGTGCAAGCTGAGACCGAACCTCCGACCTTCATCTTGTTCGTGCGCGGGGGTGACCTCGGTCCCGACTACCGTCGGTTCATGGAACGGCGCTTGCGCGAGACGTTCGACTTCAGCGGAACGCCGGTGCGCGTCGTGGCTCGCAAGCGACAGAGGAGTGACCGATGACCGGATCACTGAGCGATCGATTTCACGCGGCGACCGACCGTGCCGCCACGGGTGGACCCGAGCGATATCACGAGCAACTGAAGGAGCGCGGGAAGCTGTTCGTTCGCGACCGCATTGATCTTCTGTGCGACCCGGGATCGTTCGTCGAGGATGGCCTCCTCGCCAACGCTGAGACACCAGACCACGGAGCCGACGCGGTGGTCACCGGGCGCGGCGCCATCGACGGGCGCTCCGTGATGGTGATTGCAAACGATCCGACGGTGAAGGCGGGGAGCTGGGGCCGTCTGACCGTGGAGAAGATCGTCCGGGCACTCGAGGCAGCCTACGACGAGCTCCTTCCCGTGTTCTTCCTCGTCGACTCCGCCGGAGCCCGGATCACCGACCAGGTCGACCTGTTCCCCGGCAGGCGCGGCGCCGGCAAGATCTTCTACAACCAGATCCGGCTGTCTGGACGCGTCCCCCAGATCTGCTGCCTCTTCGGACCGTCCGCAGCGGGCGGCGCCTACATCCCATCGTTCTGCGACGTGGTGGTGATGGTCGACGGCCGGGCATCGATGTACCTCGGTTCGCCGCGTATGGCGCAGATGGTGATCGGCGAAGAGGCGACACTCGAAGAGATGGGCGGAGCTCGCATGCACTGCGAGGTCTCCGGCTGTGGAGACGCCCTCGTTTCGAGCGACGAAGAAGCCATTGCCTGGGCGCAGCAGTACTTCAGCTACGTGGCCGATCACACTCGAGTGCTGCCGCCGGCATATGCGCCGGAACTGCCGGAGGAGGGATATCGAACCACCGATGTGCTCCCCGACGACCCGAAGGGCGTCTACGACATGACGGATCTTCTCAAGAGCGTCGTCGACGCTGGTTCGCTCTTCCAGGTCAAGGAACGCTACGCGCCAGAGATCATCACCGCTTTCGGCCTGCTCGACGGCAAGCCGATCGGCATCGTGGCATCCCAGCCGAGCCACCTCGGCGGTGTGCTCTTCGTCAACTCCGCGGACAAGGCAGCCCGGTTCATGTGGCTCTGCGACGCAATGAACCTACCTCTGGTGTACTTCGCCGACGTGCCGGGGTTCATGATCGGCACCGAAGTTGAGCGAGAGGGCATCATCCGCGCCGGAGCGAAGATGCTGACCGCGATCGCCGAGTCGACGGTCCCTCGCATCTCGGTGATCGTGCGCAAGGCCTACGGAGCGGGGCTGTACGCGTTTTCGGGGCCCGGGTTCCGCCCGGAGGCCACCTTGGCGCTCCCGACCGCCGAGATTGCCGTGATGGGGCCTGAGGCCGCGATCAACGCCGTCTACTTCAACAAGATTGAGGCTCTGCCCGAAGACGAGAGGGAGGCGTTCGTCGAGGAGCGACGGGCGGAGTACGTCGAAGATGTCGACCTGCTTCGGCTCGCCTCGGAGACGGTTGTTGATGCGGTGATCCAGCCTGAGGAGCTGCGGCGTGAGCTCGTTATGCGTCTGCGCTATGCGGCGCGCAAAGACCGCGTGTTCAGCGATCGGCGCCACGGCATCCCTCCGGTATGACCGACGCCGACGGCGCAGGCCAGGGGGAATCGCCGGTGGAGTCCGGCGGAGAACCCTCATCGGAGCGCTGGCCAATCGGGTTCATGCTGCTCGTCGGGGCGGTGGCCATCTACCTCGGTTGGCGCCTCGTGCAGGGGATCGTCGCTCTCATCGGGTGGCTCGCCGGATAGCTCGAAGCGCCGACGGCGGAGACCAGCCGTTCGGGACACCGACCCGAGCGGCACGTTTCGCGTAGTAGTAGATGCGCTTCAGGTCCTCGATGATGTCGGCTTCGATGCTGCCTCGGCCGACGGCTCCGACGGCGATGTCGACCGCCGCGACAACCTCGACCGTGAGCCGGCCAATGACGGTCCGGGTGGACGGGAGCACTTCGATGCCTGCTTCGAGACGTCGTCGTCCGTCGGTGACGAGGTTCGTCTCCACGGCGTAGCCGATGGCCTCGATGCCGCCAGCCGCTTCGAGCAATCCGAGGGGTTCGTTGGTCTGTTCCTTCGTGATGCCGACTTCCGAGATCCGCCCGAGATAGGCGACGACCGGCGCGTGCAACTCATCGACTTTGTCGTCTGCGGCCTCGACGGCGTTCAGGTCCCCAGCCGGCCCTGACACGGCGGCTGGGACACCGGCTTCGACCATGGCTCGGACGCGTGTGCCCATGCGAGCGATCTCCATGTGCGCTCGGTCGAGAGCGATTTACGGGATCGCCAGCAGGTCTTCGGACAGATACCGCGTCTCGATGATCGATCGGTTTGCCGTCCGCCTTCTTCTTGACCAGTGCTGTGGCCGCCGTCGCGAACCATGTCGGTAACCAGATGAAGATGAAGAGGTTGGCCACATTGAAGATCTTGTCTACCCACGCGATCTGGCGGGGTACGTCATCGACAGGAGAGACTCGAATGGCAAGGGAGTGAGGAGCTGGACGAACAGAATCCAAATCAGGACACCGATGACATTGAGCAACGTGTGGACCACTGCCACGCGCCTGGCCTCGACCGACTTAGCGATTGCGGCGAGCTGGGCCACGACCGACGTCCCGATGTTGGCTCCGAGGACCAGGGCGATCGCGAGTTCGAGGGAGATCAGATCGGTCGCTGCCATGGTGATGACGATGGCGGTCGTCGCAGACGATGACTGAATGAGTGCGGTGAAGATCG
>CAZONX010000004.1:43725-58763 GCA_964581295.1 uncultured Acidimicrobiaceae bacterium | reverse complement strand
TCGCTCGTGGCGCTCCCGTTGCCGAACGGCTACACGGTCGAGCCGTTCTCGACGGAGCTGATCTTTGCCGGTACCGACGAGTTCCAGGCCGAGATCGGCCGCCTCTTCGCCAGCGCCGGTTTCATCATTCTGCTCGTGCTCACGACGGTCTTCCTCGTGCTTCCGAAGAAGCGCAAGAACAAGATCATCGCGGGAGTCGGAATCGCGGCGATGTTCGGCGCCATCGTCATGTTGGTGCTGCCGGGCCTGGCCAAGGGCTTCCCAGATCTCTTCCCGGCAGGTATTGGCGACTGGCAGACGTCGACGTTGCTCATCGGTGCCCTGTCTGTCTTCGCTCTCGTCTTCGCCGTGTGGTCGTTTTCCACGGGGCGCCTCAGGCGGACCATCGCCGACACCCTGGTCACGATGGCGGCCATCGGCTTCGCGATCTCGATCATGAACGGATTCGGCTACCTGATCTACGGCGAAGCCGGGCCCATGAGCCAGATCCTCCCGATTCTCCTCATCGGATTGGGCGTGGATTACTCAATCCACATCACGTCGCGGTATCGGGAAGACACCGCCGACGGCGAACCGGTCGGCGACGCGGTCACCATCGCGATTCGAACGGTTGGGATCGCCCTCGTGCTAGCGACCATCACGACCTCCGTCGGGTTCCTGACCAACCTGCTGAACGACATTCCGGCACTCCGAGAGTTTGGGGTGCTTGCAGCGATCGGAATCACTGCGTCCTTCCTCATCATGCTGACGTTTGTGCCCGCCGTGCGGCTGCTGCTCGACAGCCGTGGTGAGCGCCGGGGGACGCTGGACCGAAAGGCCCTGAAGGGTGGCGATGCTCGATTCCTGCCGCGCATGATCGGCCGCACCTCGTGGCTTGCCAAGCACGCTGCAATCCCGACCATTGTCGTTGCCCTCCTCCTCGGGGTGCTCGGGGGAATCGGGACGAGCCGGCTCGAGGCAAGCTTCAGCTTCATCGACTTCGTTCCGGTTACGTCGCCCTATCGCACCACGTTCGAGACGCTGATCGAGGACTACAGCGGTGGCTTCGGCGAGGAGACCAACGTCTTTGTCGAAGGCGACGTCGCTACGCCGAACGCCTACAACGCGATGGTCGACGCGACGGCCAATCTCACCGGAGTCGAGAATGTGCTCCAGTTCGGAGATTTCCCTTCTGCCGATTCGCCGGTCGCTCTCGTTCTGCAGCTCGCGAATCCTGACTCGTCGACCTTCAACCCGACCGTCGCTCAAGCGGCAGTGGCCGCAGGTGTGACGGCGACCAGCCTCAAGGTCTCCGATTCGGCCGATGTCGGAGGGCTCTACGCGACGCTGTTCGCCGCGGATCCAGCGGCCGCGAGCGCAGTGATCTATCGAGACGATGCCGGAGCGTATGCGTCGGCGCTGTTCACGATCCAGACGCAGGCCGGCGAGGCCGGGGCTGCCCAGCTGCGAACCGACCTGGACGACGCGTTTGCTCCGGTGACCAACGCCGGCCTCGAAACCGCTGCCACATCGACGGCGATCATCTCCGATGTGATCATCAACACGTTGCAGACGTCCCAGCTGTCATCGCTCATCTACACGCTGGTCGCAGTCGTGATTCTGTTGATTGCGAATTTCTGGTTCGAGGTGCGGCGCCCCATGCTCGGGGTAATCACCACCTTGCCGGTGGTACTCGTTGTGGTGCTCTCGTTCGGGATCATGTGGGCCGCCGGAATCCCGTTTGGCCCGATCACCGCCACCGTGGCGGCCCTCGCTGTAGGTATCGGAATCCCGTACATGATCCACGTCACGCACCGGTACGAAGAGGATCGGATCCGAAACGACAATGAGAATGTCGCGATCGAGTCAACGCTCACCCACACGGGTGGGGCGCTCGCCGGCTCCGCGATGACCACGATCTTCGGATTCGGGGTCTTGATGACCTCGACGACGATTCCGTTCCGCCAGTTCGGGCTCGTTACCGCATACACCATCATGCTTTCCCTCCTCGCGGCGATCCTTGTGCTGCCGTCGATGCTGGTGGTGTGGGACCGGTGGCACCGCAACCGCGGCGAGCAAACGTTGGACCCCGAACTCGTCGAGAGCGCATTCGGAGAGACGCACGCATGAGCCGAGACCGACGGGCGATCGAGATCCCCGGGGAGGTAGCGGAGGCCGCCGCGATCCCGGAGGATCTCGACTCGAACGTCGTCGGCGAATACCACGTCCCCGACACGAATCGCCGACGGCAGGCTGCGGTGGTCTACTTCGTGGGAGCTGCAGTGCTCGCCGGGCTGATCCTGGCCGGAGCGCTGCCGTCCGCGATGTGGTGGACAGCGGTCGGCGTGCTGGTGGCGGTCGGGGGTTACCACCTCGTCGCCGGGTGGAATCTCAGGGTTCGCGAAGGCGAAGCGCTCGACATCGCGAACCGTCACGTCGAATTCCCGGTCGGCCACGCGTCGGCCTCGCTCGGCTTCACGGGATGGCGCGCACGACCCGTGTGGAACGTGCTGGTCTTCAGCGCCGACGACCCACCAACCCAACGAGCCCTCGCAAGGATCGATGCCGTCGATGCGACGGTCGTGGATACGTACGCGGAACCAGTACCGGCCCCGGAAGTAGCAAGTAGCAAGTAGCAAGACACGGCAATACGTTCTCAGCTACTGCCGGAGGCCAGCTACTGCTGACTACCGACTGAGGACTGGCGACTGGCGACTGACTTATCTCTCTTCGATCGGAACGTATGCCTTGTCGATGTCGCCGATGTAGATCTGGCGGGGACGCATGATCCGGGTCTCCGGGTCCTCGCTCATCTCTTTCCACTGGGCCATCCACCCGGGGACCCGTCCAATGGCGAAGAGCACGGTGAACATCCGGGTGGGGAAGTTCAACGCACGGAAGATGAGGCCTGAGTAGAAGTCGACGTTCGGATACAACTTGCGCTCCGCGAAGTAGTCGTCGTCCAACGCCGCCTGTTCGAGTTCCTTGGCAACGTCGAGGAGCGGATCGGTGATGCCCATTCGCCCAAGCACCTCGTCGGCATAGCTGCGCAGCACCCTGGCTCGCGGGTCGTAGTTCTTGTAGACCCGGTGGCCAAAGCCCATGAGCCGGAACGGATCGTTCGGATCCTTCGCCCGGGCGATCACCGACTTCGCCGACGCGTCCGGGTTGTCGACGATCGTCTGCAGCATCTCGATCACGCGCTGATTTGCTCCGCCGTGCAGCGGGCCCCACAAGGCGTCGATCCCTGCCGACACCGAAGCGAATAGATTGGCCTGGCTGGATCCAACCCCTCGCACGGTCGCGGTCGAGCAGTTCTGCTCGTGGTCGGCGTGGACGATGAGGAGCACGTTCAGCGCCTTGGCCAATACCGGATCGACCTCATGCTGCTCGACCGGTAGGTGGAACATCATGTGGATGAAGTTCTCCACATAGTCAAGGTCGTTCATCGGGTAGCAATAGGGCATGCCGATCGACTTCTTGTATGCCCATGCCGCGATCGTTGGCATCTTCGCAATCAGCCGCATCGAACTCTCTTGGAACGATGCCTCGTTCTTCGGATCATAGAATTCGTCGTAGAACGTCGAGATGGCATTCGTGGCCGAAGACAGGATCGCCATTGGGTGAGCGCTCTTGGGGAACGCGTCGAAGAACCGCTTCATCTCTTCGTTGAGCAGTGTGTGGTGGCGGACCGAGTCTTCCCAGCCCTGGAGCTCGGCCTTGGTCGGGAGCTTCTTGAAGAGGAGGAGATAGGCGACTTCGAGGAACGAGGCATGGGCTGCGAGGTCCTCGATGGCGTAGCCACGATGCTGGAGGACGCCGGCGCCGCCGTCGATGTAGGTGATCGAGGAGCGGGCGCCTGCGGTGTTGGCGAAACCCGGGTCATAGGTGACGGCGCCTGAGTCGTTGCGCAGGTGGGAGATCGACAACCCCGGATTGCCGATGGTTGGCTCCACGACGGGCAGTTCATACTCGGTACCGTCGAAGCTCAGCTGGGCGGGGCGGTCGGACATTCCATCACATCCTTCTCAGTGGGGGCGCGGTCGGCTATGCAAGTTGTCTTGAAAGTACCATGCTACCGGCACGCAAGAGCGGTGGTAGCTGTGGTACCTTCGCCGTTGTGAAAGGCATCGGATGATCGATCTCAAGGCACGCAAGAAGGCGGCGCCCATTCTTAAGCCGATTGCGCGCGTCCTTGGCAAGATCGGCGTGACTCCAACGATGGTCACGGTCCTCGGCCTCGCGGTCACCATTGTCGGCGCTGCGCTCATCGCCAACGGGCTGTTGTGGCAGGGGGGGTTCACCGCCGCATTCGGCGTTCTTCTCGACGCGCTCGACGGGCCGCTCGCCCGATACAAGGGGACATCTTCAGACCGCGGAGCGTTCATCGACACGATGTCCGATCGCTTCGGTGAGATCGCGGTGTGGGTCGGTCTCGGCGTGTACCTGCGCGACGATCCGGTCGGCCTCCTGCTCTGCCTCGTGGCGCTCGCCTTCTCGCTGCTCGTGCCCTACGTGCGAGCGAAAGCCGAATCTTGGGGAGCCGAAGGACGGGGCGGATGGATGGGCCGTGCCGAGCGAATGATCGTCGCTCTGGTCGGCGTGATCCTGGCCGGCTTCGGTCTGCCGGTGCTTGAGCCGATGCTCTGGATCTTCGTCGCGCTGACCGGGCTCACCGTCATCCAGCGGATGCGCCGAACCTGGCAGCAGCTCCCAGGGTGAAGGGCCTTCCGGGCTACCTCATCTATCGGGCCCTCTCGGGCCTCTTTGGATTGCTGCCGGCTCGTGCGGTGCGGGATACCGGCCGGGGCATCGGATTCGGCCTGTCCTTCGTCGCCGGGAAACGGATGGACCTCCTTCGCCGCCACATGCGGCGCGTCTTGGGTCCGGAACCGAGCGATGAGTCCATCACGGCGGCCGGTCGAGAGATGTTCGCCTCCTATGGTCGCTACTGGGCCGAAGTGTTCTGGTTCCGGCCACGGCGCAAGGACTGGGTCGTTCGCCAGGCGGTAGCGACCGGCCTTGACGACGTGTACTCCACACAGCAAGCAGGACGCGGCGTCGTCATGGTCGCCCCGCACATGGGGAACTGGGAGGTCGCCGGTGCTGTAGCCGAAGCGTTGAACCTCAGGGTCCTCTCGGTTGCCGAAGACCTTCCCAATCGGCGGATCACCGAGTGGTTCATCAAGACGCGTGCTGCGTTCGGGATCGACGTCATCATTCATGGTGGCGGATCCACGATGTCGACGCTCACGAAGGCCCTGAAACAGGGCAAGGTGGTAGCCCTTGTGGCCGATCGCGACGTCTCGGGCCGCGGCGTACCCGTCGAATTCTTCGGCGAGATGACGACGATGCCGGCCGGGCCTTTCTCGTTGGTCGAACTCACGGGCGCCGCGTTGTTCCCCGTCGGGTGCTATTTCGATCGTGACGGGTGGCGATTCGAAGTGCACCCTGAGCTGCCGCTCCCCGACGCCGACGAGCGATCCGAGCGCATCCGGCTCGGCACCCAGGCCCTCGCCCACGAGTTCGAGGAGATCATTCGAGTCCACCCGACCGACTGGCACCTTTTCCAACCGAACTGGCCATCCGACGCCATTGTGGAGGAGACCACGCAATGAGAGTCGGGCTGGTGTGTCCCTACGATCTCGGGCGACCGGGCGGGGTTCAGGACCAAGTCATCCGTCTCGCCGGATGGCTCCGCGACGCCGGCCATGACGCCATGGTGGTCGGGCCGGGCACCGAGGGCCCTCCGGGGGCTGTGCTGCTCGGGGCGACGAGAGTCGTCGCGGCGAATCGGTCGACCGCTCCCGTCCGGCTGGATCCGCGCATCGGACGTGTTGTGAGCCAGGCGCTGGCCGAGTGCGATGTCATTCACGTCCACGAACCGTTGATGCCTGCAGTCTCGCCCGCGGCTCTGCGCGTCAAGGGTCCGGCGAAGGTTGCGACGTTCCATGCCGACCCGTCGGCCTGGGTTCGTCGTCTCTACCGAACCGGCCGCATGGGGGTGCGGGTTGCATTGCGGGGAGCGACGGTCGTGACGGCAACGAGTCCGGTATCCGGGAGTTCGATCGAAGGAGTGGTCGACTACCGCATCGTTCCCAACGGAATCGACGTTGCCGACCATTCCACCGGGCCGAAGGACCTCGCACGCGTCGCGTTCCTTGGGCGTGACGACGAGCGAAAGGGGCTCACCGTGCTCCTCGACGCATGGCCCGCTGTGCGCGAGGCGGTTCCGGTAGCCACGTTGCATGTGCTCGGGGCCGAGCGGGCTGAGCACATCGACGGCGTCGAGTTCCTCGGCCGGGTGGACGAGGACACCAAGCGCGCCGAACTCGGTCTTGCAAATGTGTTCTGCGCTCCGAACCTCGGCGGAGAGAGCTTCGGTATCACCGTTGCCGAAGCCATGGCCTCGGCCTGCGCCGTGGTTGCGTCGTCGATTCCGGCGTTTGCACACGTCGCTGGACCCACCGCCCTCTACGCCGAGACGGGCAGTCCACAGAGGCTCGCCCAGCAGGTGATCCGTGCCCTCGGCGATCCGACAGCAGCGCGCGAGCTTGGTGATGCTGCGCTCGAGCGGGTCGCAGCGTTCGACGGTTCGACCGTCGCGAGTGAGTTTGTTCGCGCCTATGAAGACGCGAGAGCGGCTCAAGCGAACGGATAGCCGCACGGCTCTACGGAGCGGCGGCTCAGTACACTCGGGGCAGAGAACACCGAGGAGAAACATCGTGGACACCACCACCGAGCGCGGCACGGATCGCGTCAAGCGCGGGCTCGCAGAGATGCTGAAGGGCGGCGTCATCATGGACGTCGTCAATGCCGAGCAGGCCAAGATCGCCGAGGAGGCGGGAGCCGTGTCGGTCATGGCGCTCGAGCGAGTGCCGGCGGACATCCGGGCCCACGGCGGCGTCGCACGGATGGCCGATCCCGCCAAGGTGGAAGAGATCATCAACGCCGTCTCGATTCCGGTGATGGCCAAGGCCCGCATCGGCCACTTCGTCGAGGCGCAGGTGCTCGAGTCGCTTGGTGTCGACTACATCGACGAGTCGGAAGTCCTCACCCCGGTCGGCGAGAACCACATCGACAAGCGCTCCTACACCGTCCCGTTCGTCAACGGCGCCAAGGACCTCGGCGAAGCCCTTCGGCGGGTCGGCGAAGGTGCTGCGATGATCCGGACGAAGGGCGAGCCGGGCACCGGAAACGTTGTGGAGGCCGTGCGGCACATGCGCCTCATGAACAGTCAGATCCGCTGGTTGACGACGCTCGAGCCGGACGAGTTGATGAACGCAGCGAAGGAGCTCCGCGCCCCGATCGATCTCGTGCGCGAGGTGGCGGCGTCGGGGTCCCTGCCGGTGGTCAACTTCGCCGCGGGCGGCATCGCAACACCGTCGGATGCAGCCCTGATGATGCAGCTCGGATGCGACGGGATCTTCGTCGGTTCGGGAGTCTTCAAGTCGGATGACCCCGATGTGCGCGCCAGAGCCATCGTCGAAGCAACCACGTTCTTCAAGGAACCGGCGAAGGTCGCGGCCGTGTCGAAGAACCTCGGCGAGGCGATGGTCGGAATCAACGTCGACACGCTGGCCGCCGAAGACCGGATGCAAGACCGGGGCGACTGACATGCGGATCGGGGCTCTCGCCCTCCAGGGCGACTTTCGCGAGCATCTCGCGGTCGTCGACCGGCTCGGCCACCACGGCGTCGAGGTGCGAACGCCAGACGAACTCGCAACCGTCGATGCTTTGATCATTCCCGGAGGCGAGTCCACGGCAATCGGCCGTCTCGCGACCATCTACGGACTCATCGAACCGCTTCGCTCCCGCATCGACGCGGGCATGCCTGTGTTCGGCACGTGCGCCGGAATGATCTTTCTCGCTGCGGGCACCACGGGTGTGGCGCAACCCCAACTCGGTGTCCTCGATGTGATCGTGGAACGCAACGCATTTGGGCGCCAGGTGGACTCGTTCGAGGCTGATCTGAGCGTCGCCGGGCTCGATGATCCGATGAGGGCAGTCTTCATTCGTGCCCCGTGGATCGAGAAGGTCGGCGCGGATGTTGAGGTGCTCGCGGCGGTTGACGATCCTGGGTCGGCAGGAACTCATCCCGTTGTGGTTCGTCAGGACCGTATCCTGGCGACATCATTTCACCCTGAGCTGACGGGCGACGACCGTCTTCACGCCATGTTGATCGAGTCTGTCGAGGAGCGCTGATGGCCGGACATTCGAAGTGGGCAAACATCAAGCACCGCAAGGGGCGCCAGGACGCCAAGCGCGGGAAGCTTTTTGCCAAGCTCATCAAGGGCATTGAGGCCGCAGCGAGGGCTGGCGGCGCGGATCTCGACGGCAACCCCGCCTTGGTGACCGCCGTCCAGAAGGCCAAGGATGCATCGGTCCCGAAGGACAACATCGACCGAGCCGCCGCTCGCGGAGCCGGTGATGCCGACGGCGTGAACTACGAAGAGATCTGGTACGAAGGCTACGCCCCGGGGGGAGTGGCGCTCTACGTTGAGATCCTCACCGACAACCGCAATCGAGCGGCCGCCGATGTTCGGTCGACGTTCTCGAAGAACGGCGGAAGCCTGGGCGAGCCAGGTTCGGTGGCATATCTCTTCGAGCAGAAGGGCTACCTGTTGGTCATCGGCGACGAAGACACCGTGATGATGGCTGCGCTCGAGGGTGGCGCCGACGACGTGGAGGGGGCCGACGATCAGTGGGAAGTCACCTGCGCCGCGGGAGATCTCGCCGCCGTACGGGCGGCCGTCGAGGTCGAAGGTGTGACCGTGGAGCAGGGGGAAGTGAGCCAGATCGCGTCGGTATCCGTGCCGGTCAGCGAGGAGAACGCTCGCAAGGTGCTGCGGCTTGTTGACGCCCTCGAAGACCTCGACGACGTGCAGGCCGTGCACGGAAACTTCGACATCCCCGAAGACGTTCTGGCCTCACTCGACTAGCGCCGGCCGGAAGGGCTGGGTGACGCCGACCAGCTCTGTCGCTGCTCCACACCGGACCCGTCGGCAATCCCGTAACGCCACGATCGCCGATTTCTCGTTCCCGGGATCCTCGTATCCGTAGAACTCGACAGAGCGCGGCTTGACAAACCACCGGAAGCCGAACAAGCCCACACCGAATCCAACGATTGCGCAGATCACGGACTGCTGCCTTTCTCGTAGCGACAGAGCATCCAGGACGCTCGGGCGCGTCTCCACTGCGTATGCCGGGACGCGGCGTGCTGCGGCAGGTGTTGGGTTCTGGCACGCGCAGGCGCTACCATGTAGAACATATGTTCGTATTGGGAATCGACCCGGGCCTCACGCGCACCGGCTACGGAATCATCGAAGCGACCGGTTCGGGTGAGCGCGCCGTCGCAGCCGGCGCTATTCGCACCGACCCGTCGCAGCCGCTTGGAGAACGCTTCGTGGAACTCGCTCGGGATCTGCGGTCGATCGTGAGCGAATACGAACCCCAGGCCGCGGCGATTGAACAAATCTTCGTGAACAACAACCGCCAGACCGCGATGTCGGTAGCCCGCGCCTCAGGAATCGCTCTTCTCGTCATCTCCGAGGCCGGGCTCGAGACTGCCGAGTACACGCCGTCGGCGGTGAAACTGGCCCTCACGGGTTCCGGAACCGCCGACAAGCAGCAGATGCAGCGAGTCGTCGCCATGCGTCTCGGGTTGGCGAGCGCACCGAAACCGGCCGACGCTGCGGACGCTCTCGCGGTCGCCCTGTGCCACGTCCAGCACCGAGTGCTCGCTGCGAGGATCTCATGATCGGCCGTCTGCGCGGATCGCTCGCCGCCACCGGCACCGATAGCGTTCTGATCGAGGTTGCAGGCGTTGGCTACGAGGTTGGCGTCGCCGGACGAACCTTCGGCGAGCTGCCCGGAATCGGTTCCGAGATCGTGTTACACACCCACCTCCACGTCCGAGAAGACCAGATGGCCCTCTATGGGTTCACCACATCGGACGACCGCGACCTGTTCCGGCTGTTGCTGGGCGTCTCGGGCGTCGGTCCCAAGGTTGCTTTGGCCATCCTGGCCACGATGACGTCGGACGACCTTCGCCGCGTGGTCGTCTCCGACGATGTCGCTGCGTTGACCGGAGTGCCGGGGATCGGCAAGCGTTCGGCCCAGAAGCTGCTGCTCGAGCTCCGTCCCAAACTCGAAGTGCCGGACGGCGCTCTCGCGTCCACCGGACCGGTGGGCGAGGTACGAGCAGCGCTCGAAGGGCTCGGCTACCAATCCGACGAGATCAGTGGCGCCCTTCGCGAGCTGCCGACCGATCTCAGCGTCGAAGATATGCTGCGTCGGTCCCTCCAATCGCTCGGCCGCCGAGGTGACACGTGAGAGACGAAGGGCTGCTCACCGGCGACCCGCTACCGGAAGACGATTCGGTCGAAGTCGGTCTCCGACCGAATCGGATGGACGAGTTTGTCGGTCAGAGTGCCCTGAAGGAGCGCCTCGCGATTCTGATCGAGGCGGCCCGCGGGCGCGGCGAGGCGATCGACCACGTGCTCTTCTCCGGTCCACCCGGCCTTGGGAAGACGTCACTTGCCGGAATTCTCGCGGCAGAAATGGACGCGCAATTCCGAGGCACGTCGGGGCCTGCACTTGATCGCCCGGGTGACCTGGCTGCGGTGATCACCAACCTCGAAGCCGGCGATGTGCTGTTCATCGATGAGATCCACCGTCTGCCGCGTCAGGTCGAAGAGGTTCTCTACCCGGCCATGGAAGATTTCCAACTCGACATCGTCGTCGGAAAGGGTCCGGCTGCGCGGTCGATCAAGATCGACCTGCCGCCGTTCACATTGGTCGGGGCGACCACCCGGGTCGGCCGCGTCGCTCCGCCACTTCGCGATCGCTTCGGCTACGTCGCACGCATCGACTACTACGAACCCGAGGACCTTGCGTCAATCCTGCACCGATCATCGGCCATTCTCGACGTGGACATCACCGAGGAAGGCTCCCATACGATCGCGCGCAGGAGCCGCGGGACGCCACGGGTCGCCAACCGCCTGCTGCGACGGGTACGCGACTACGCCGCCGTGCGAGCCGACGGACATATCGATGAGGCGGTCGCAGACCGCGCACTCGAGGTCTTCGAGGTCGACGGTCTGGGCCTCGACAAGGTCGACCGAGCAATTCTCGATGCCATCGTCATCAAGTTCGGAGGAGGACCCGTAGGGCTCTCCACGCTCGCCATCGCGGTCGGGGAAGAGCCCGAGACGGTGGAAGATGCCTACGAACCGTTCCTCCTGCAAGAGGGCTTCCTCCAGCGCACCCCACGCGGCCGAATCGCGACAGACCGAGCGTACGAGCATTTGGGCGTCGAACGGGTGGAGACGGTATCGCCACAGGGGAGTCTGTTGGAGTAGGCGAGAGTCGCCAGTCGTCAGTCGACAGGAAGACCGCGACCCCGTTCACGGTCCGGTCTTGTATCTCGGATCGTTGCCGCTGGGTATTCGGAGATGACTGGCGACTGTCGACTGTCGCCTGGAGACTGGCGACTGGCGACTGTCAACTCACACCCCTTATCGTCTCTCTTGTCATGGACGTTTCCAACTTCGACTACGAACTCCCGCCGGGGGCGATTGCCCAAGAGGCCATTGAACCACGGGATGCGGCGCGGTTACTGGTGGTTGATGGGGCCGTGGATCGCGGGTTTCGGGACCTTCCCGAATTGCTGAGATCCGACGACCTCGTGGTCGTCAACAACACGCGGGTTCGGCCGGCCCGGGTACACGCCACTAAGTCGACCGGCGGGAACGTTGAACTGCTGCTGACAAAACGGATATCTGCCTCCGAGTGGGAGGCGTTGGTTCGTCCCGCGCGTCGGATCCGGCCAGGCACTGAGATGACCGCCGGGCCGCTGAACATGACGGTGGCAACGGAGCCGGATCGCGGCGTCGTGACGCTCACCATCGACGCTCCGGTCGATGTCGACGAGGTACTCGAGAGTCTCGGTGAGGTTCCGCTCCCGCCCTACTTCCACGGAACGCTCGAAGACGATGAGCGCTACCAAACGATCTTCGCCGCCGACGTCGGATCGGCGGCCGCCCCGACCGCGGCCCTGCACTTCACTCCGCGTGTTCTCGCGGCGCTCCAGAACCGGGGAGTGCGCATTGCCGATGTCGACCTCGAAGTCGGTCTCGACACGTTTCGTCCCATGAGCGATGGTGCGATCTCCGATCACCCGATGCACCGCGAGCGCTACACCGTGCCGGAGAGCACCAGCGAGGCGATCCGAACGACGCGAGAGCGAGGCGGTCGCGTCGTTGCGATCGGAACCACGGTGGTTCGCACGCTCGAAACCGCCGCCTGCGCCGACGGGATGGTCCGGACAGGTTCCGGTACGACTGATCTCTTCATCGCTCCGGGATATCGGCCGAAGGTGATCGACGCGGTGCTCACCAACTTCCACGCCCCGCGAACGACATTGATTGTGATGATCGCTGCGTTCACCGGGTCCGCGTGGCGGGAGGCCTACGCTCACGCTCTCGCGTCCGGCTACCGCTTCCTGTCGTTTGGAGATGCAATGTTCATCGAGGTCGACCGATGAGCGCCGTCACGTGGAATTGTGTCGCCGACGACGGCGTAGCGCGTACCGGGATCATGTCGACACCGCACGGAGTTGTTGAGACGCCGAACTTCATGCCGGTCGGCACACGCGCCACGGTCAAGACGATGGATGTCGAAGATCTGCGCACGGTTGGAGCCCAGATCGTCCTCGCTAACACCTACCACCTCATGCTCCGGCCCGGCGAGCAGGTTGTCTCGCAGCTCGGCGAACTCCATGGCTTCATGGCGTGGGACGGGCCAATCCTCACCGACAGTGGGGGATATCAGGTGCTGTCGCTGAACCCTAAGATCAGCGAGGACGGATTGGTGTTCCGCAGCACCTACGACGGGGCGAGAGTCGATTTGACACCCGAGCGGGCTATCGCCGTGCAAGAGGCCCTCGGAGCGGACATCGCGATGATGCTCGACGTGCCGGTCTCGCTGCCGTCTGCGCATGCCGAAGCCGAGGCAGCCATGCATCGCACCTTGCGTTGGGCCGAGCGGGCATTGACGGCGAAGCGTCGCTCAGACCGCGCCCTGTTCGGGATTGTGCAGGGCGGCGCCGAGTCAGACCTTCGCGAGGAATCGGCGAAGGGCACGGCGGCACTCGGATTCCCCGGATTTGGAATCGGCGGCCTTGCGGTGGGAGAGACCGCCGACGAGCGGAACGCTGCTCTCGATGCCGCCATTCCGCATCTGCCGAGCGCGGGGGTTCGCTACGTCATGGGGCTGGGGGACACCGAAGGCATGCTCGCCGCGATCGCACGTGGCGTGGATCTTTTCGATTGCGTGATCCCGACCCGCCTCGCACGCCATGGCAAGGCGTTGACGCGCGCTGGCGACATCTCGATCAAGCGGGCCGAGTGGATCGCCGATGACACGGCACTCGATACCGCGTGCACATGCCTTACGTGTCGGCGATACAGCCGGGGCTATCTCCGTCATCTCTACACCACGAAGGAGCCGCTGGCCGACCGGCTGCTGACGCTCCACAACCTCACCTACACACTCGACCTTCTGAGCGGCGCCCGGGATGCGGTCGCTGATGGGCGATTTGCGGCGTTTGCCGAAGGCGTCGTTCGGGCCAGGATGGGGGACTAGACCGCCTCTGCGGCTAGAGTTCCGGCGCTTTCCCGGCAGCCTTTGCCGGCACACCGAACGGAGGATCCAGTGCTGAATCTGTCGAGCATCTCGACGATCGTCATCGCGCAGAGTGAGGGCGGAAGTAGCGCCCTGGGGTTCCTGCTGCCGATCGTGGTTCTCGGAGGTCTCTTCTACCTCCTGTTGGTCATGCCGCAGCGTCGTCGTGCCAAGAAGTCGAAGGAGTTGCGTGATTCGATCGGCGTGGGAGACCAGGTGCGGACGATCGGTGGCATCTATGGGACCGTTCGATCCGAAGACGATGAGAGCTTCACGCTCGACATTGGTGGCGGCTCAAGCATGCGCATTGCAAAGCGCGCGATCGCTGAGCGTGTTGGAGACGATTCGTAGTGAACCGCAAGACCGCGATCATCACGCTGATCGTCACCCTCGCCATCGCGTGGGGGTCGCTCGGCGCCATGCTGCTCGCCGGATGGGCGCCCAAGCTGGGGCTCGATCTGCAAGGCGGCTTCGCGGTGACACTCGTGGGGCCGGAGGGCACCGATCCCGACACCCTCGACACGGCCGTCGAGATCATGCGACGCCGCATCGAAGGCCTTGGATCCGTCCAGGAGCCTGAGATCTCCGTTCAAGGCGAGCGGTCGATCGTCGTGCAGCTGCCGGGCGTCGAAGATCGAGAGCGGGCCCTCGAGGCCGTCGGTACGACCGGTGAGATGTCCTTCCGGCCGGTCGTCAGCCTGGTGCAAGAGAGTCCTGCCCTGACCGACCCCGACGGCGATCATCCGGAGAACCTCGACCCGGTGACCGGCCTGTCCGATCCTGACGACGTCAATGCGGTGATCGCGTATCTGCCCGATGAGGCGGGATTCGGGGTTTACGTTGCCGGCGCACAATTCCTCACTGGAGTCGACATGAAGGGCGGGCGTGCCCAGTTCAGCGGCGGCGGCGGAGTCGGTGGAGCTGGGGCCTGGGTGGTCGTGCCCGAGTTCACGGATGAAGGCGGAGAGAAGTTCCGTTCTGCAACCGGTGAACTCGCGAGCTATCCCGCGGGATCGCCGCAGCGCCGTCTCGCCATCGTCGTCGATGGCGTCGTCAGCTCGGCACCCGAGGTGGCGGCCGAAGTGAGCCCCGCTGAAGGACTCGATCCGAACCAGGTGGTCATCACCATCGGATCGTCCGAGACGCCGCAGGCGGATGCAGAAGACCTGGCCGCGATCCTGAACTACGGCGCCTTGCCCACCACGTTCGAGCGCGAACGCGTCGAATCCGTGTCGGCCTCGCTTGGCTCCGATTCCCTCCGCGCCGGCCTCATCGCCGGTTTGATGGGTCTCGCTCTCGTCGCGGTCTACATGATGGTCTACTACCGGGTTCTCGGCGTGATCGCGGTGCTCGGCCTCACCGTGTTCGGGTCG
>CAZONX010000004.1:0-43625 GCA_964581295.1 uncultured Acidimicrobiaceae bacterium | reverse complement strand
CTACTACCGGGTTCTCGGCGTGATCGCGGTGCTCGGCCTCACCGTGTTCGGGTCGTTCCTCGTGGGCGCCATCATCCTGCTCGGGGAGACCCAGGGGACGACGCTGACACTGGCCGGCGTAACGGGTGTCGTTGTTTCGATTGGCATCACCCTCGACTCATACATCGTCTACTTCGAACGAATCAAGGAGGAGTTCCACAGCGGTCGGCCGCTGCGCCCGTCGATCGACCATGCCTATCCCGGGGCATTCAGCACAATCCTCAAGGGAGACACGGTCACGTTCCTCGCTGCGGTGCTTCTCTGGCTGCTGGCCATCGGGCCGGTCAAGGGCTTCGCTCTCACACTGGGCCTGGCCACGTTGGTCGACGTCGCGGTGTCCTATTACTTCACGCGTCCATCGACGTGGCTGGTTGGGCACTCCCCATTGGGTGAGGGCGGCTGGTTCTCGGTGCGCGGTGCCATGGGCAAACAGAGCTCGCCACCAACGTCGGTCGAGCCGGCGGAGGTGACCTCATGAGCGTGCTGACCCGGATGTATCGGGGCGAGACCCATTTCGATTTCGTCGGGATCTCGAAGAAGACGCTCTGGGTATCCGCGGCGCTCATCGTGGTGTCCCTGATCTTGCTGCTGGTGCGACCGCTCAATCTGAGCATCGACTTCACCGGGGGCGTGATCGTCACGGTCGAGAATCAATCCGACGCCGAGATCGCCGACGTTCGAGCTGCGCTCGCCGACATCGGGCAGGGTGGAGCGAGGGTTCAGCTGACGGGTGAAGGATTCATCCTCATCCAGACCGAGTCGCTCGACGCTGCAGGCCAGGACGAACTCATCGAGACGACGGCCGTTGTGACCGGCGTGACCGTCAACGACGTCACCATCGACGCAGTCGGTCCGACCTTCGGCGCCGAGGTAACGCGGGCTGCGATCGAGGCCCTCGTTGTGTTCCTGTTCATCGTTGCGCTCTTCATCACATGGCGCTTTGAATGGAAGATGGCGATGGCGGCCTTGGCGGCGCTGTTCCACGATCTCATCATCACCTCCGGGCTCTTTGCCGCGCTTGGATTCGTGGTGACGCCCGCAACCGTTATCGCGTTGCTGACCATCCTCGGTTACTCGCTCTACGACACGGTGGTCGTGTTCGACAAGGTGAACGAGAACGTGGAGCTGATGCATGATCGCCACACGTATACCGAGATCGTCAACACCTCGATGAACCAGGTGCTGATGCGTTCGATCAACACGTCGCTGACGTCGCTGATCCCCGTGGGATCGTTGCTGTTCGTTGGATCTTTCGCCTTCGGTGCCCATACCTTGCGGGAGTTCGCGCTTGCGTTGTTCATCGGGATTGGGATCGGCACCTACTCGTCGATCTTCGTCGCGGCGCCGCTGCTGGCAATGTGGAAGGAGCGCGAACCCGACTGGGTGACCGCACGCAAGCGCGCCGCCCGTAAACGTGGCGACGGTGGCGCTGTGCCGAAGTCCGTCGACGACGAGACGACGGCTCCGTCGTCTGCGGTGGCGGCGCCCGCTGCCCCGGCTGCGCCCGTCGTCCCCGCCGGACCCGCGGGCGCTACGGCTCGGGCACCCCGGAAGCGGAAGAAGCGCCGGTAGAATCCGAGGATGGCAGACGCCGTCGTAACCACGAGTCCGACCAAATCGCCGGACGCGATGTTTGACGATCTGATCACGATCGCCGTCGAACATCACCCAGGCACGGATGTGGACGTGATCCGACGCGCCTACGACGTGGCCGCCGCCGCCCACGAAGGCCAGAAGCGTCGCACCGGCGATCCGTACGTCACTCATCCCATCGCCGTCGCGCAGATCCTTGCCACCTACGGCCTCGACACGGCCACGCTCGCCGCCGCACTGCTACACGATGTCGTGGAAGACACGGAGATCACGCTCGCGGACCTCGAGCGCGACTTCGGCGACGAGGTGGCGCTGCTCGTCGATGGGGTCACGAAACTCGACCGGATCAAGTTCTCGAGCCGCGAAGAGCAGCAGGCGGCGACGATCCGCAAGATGGCAGTTGCGATGGCCAGGGACATCCGGGTACTGCTGATCAAGCTCGCCGACCGAACACACAACATGCGAACCATCGATCCGCTGCCCGAGGAGAAGCGTCGTCGCGTGGCTTCCGAGACACTCGATGTCTACGCACCGCTTGCGCACCGGCTCGGTGTGCAGGAGATCAAGCACGAACTGGAAGAGCGGAGTTTCGCTGCGCTCCATCCCGCGCGCCGACGCAAGCTCGAAGAGCAGATTCGCCAACGCGCCCCCCAGCGCGAGGCGCATCTGGTCCAGATGATGGACGAGGTCAACGAAGCGCTCGATCGGGCGGGCATCGAGGCTACGGTCACGGGTCGGCCGAAGCTGGTCTATTCGATTTACCGCAAGATGGTCGATTCCGGCCTGGAATTCGAGGAGATCCACGACCTGATCGGTATCCGCATCATCGTCCCCGAAGTTCGCGACTGCTACGCAGCGCTGGGCCTGGTGCATTCGATGTGGGCGCCGATCCAAGGGCGCTTCAAGGACTACATCGCCATGCCCAAGTTCAACCTCTACCAGTCGTTACACACCACCGTGGTTGCATCCGACGGCAAGGGCCTCGAGGTGCAGATCCGCACGCTCGAGATGCACGAACGTGCCGAAGCGGGCATCGCCGCGCACTGGCGCTACAAGGAAGGGGACGACGGAAGCGCGGAGCCGTTGATCGCCGACATCAACTTCCTACAGAACGCGACCGCGGATGCAGAGGAGTTCTTTGAGGCCCTGAAGCTCGATCTCTACCAAGACGAAGTGTTCGCCCTCACGCCGAAGGGCGCGGTGATCACCCTCTCACGCGGCGCAACCCCGGTGGATTTTGCGTACCGGATCCATACGCAGGTGGGTCATCGCTGTGTCGGAGCAAAAGTCAACGGCCGGCTGGTGCCGTTGACGACGCAGCTGGAATCGGGTGACATTGTGGAGGTGCTCACTTCCAAGTCCGAGGATGCGCACCCCAGTCGGGACTGGCTCGAGTTTGTGACATCGGCCAGGGCCGCGGCGAAGATTCGCCAGTGGTTTGCCAAGGAGCGGCGGGAGACCGCCCTTGCGAGCGGTCGCGAAGAGATGGTCAAGGAGCTCCGGCGGCACTCGATGGCCACCGGCGGACACGACGACGAGCTGCTTGCGGTCGCTGCTGAACTCGGATTCAACGACCTCGAGCATCTGTACGGGGCGGTGGGGGACGGTGGGGTCAGTGCGAAGACGGTCGTAGACCGCCTCGCACGAAGAGCGGAACCGGAACTCGACGACGACACCTCGGAGATCCTTGGGCTGCTCGTCGATCCGGCGAAGCGCCGCACTCGACCGATCAGTGGTGTCATTGTCGAGGGGCTCGATGACATGTTGGTCAACCTCGCACGCTGCTGCGGGCCCGTACCCGGCGATCCGATCATGGGTTTCGTCACGATCGGCCGCGGTGTCTCGGTGCACCGGACCGACTGCGCCAACATCGGTTCGCTCGAAGGCCAGCCGGAGCGCCTGATCGAGGTTGCCTGGGCGCCGAACCAGGCAGAGTCGTTTCTCGTATGGGTCCAGGTGGAGGCTCTCGACCGTTCACGCCTACTCCGTGACGTCACGGCCGTTCTCTCGGACCACGGCGCGAACATCCACACGTCTTCGTCGATCGCCGGTCGAGACCGGGTGGCGTTCCTTCGCTACGAGGTCGAACTCTCGGACCCGGCTCAGCTCGAACGGGTCCTGGGAGATCTGCGCGTAGTCGACGGTGTCTACGAGGCATACCGGCTGGTGCCGGGAGGTGGGCGATGATCCTCACATCGGCCGAGCTGTGGGCGGCGGCGACAAACTGCTACGTCATGGCGCCCGAGCGAGGCGGCCCGGCCGTGATCGTGGACGCTCCTCCCGATGTCGATGCCGTTGCGAGACTTCTCGCTGCCCATGACCTCGTTCCGGTGGCGCTCCTGGTCACACACGGCCACGTGGATCACGCAGGTGGCGTGGCGGGGATTACGGAACGCACCGGCGTGACCGCATATCTGCACCCAGACGACGACTACCTCGTCTCGGATCCCGCGACACAGCTGCGTTCGATCTTCGGGTTCGTCCCCCCGGGAGTCGAGGAGTTTGCGCCGCCGGAGCACTACGAGAACCTCTCCCACGGCCAGCGCCTCGAGTTCGCCGGTTTCGAGTTCGAAGTGCGCCATACCCCCGGTCACACCCTCGGGCATTGCATCTTTGTATTGGAGCAGGAGGGTCTCGTCTTCTCCGGTGATCAGCTGTTCGCCGGAGCGATCGGACGCTCCGACCTGCCGGGCGGCGATTTCCGGACGCTCATGACGTCGATGCGGACCCAGGTGATGACGCTCGCCGACGACATGCGAGTCCTTCCGGGTCACGGCCCGGAGACCACGATCGGCCGCGAGCGCACCGCCAACCCATTCATCCTCGAATACCTCAACATCTAACCCGCGTACCCAGGGTTCGCAACGTCGTATACGCCGTCCTGAGCCCACAGAATGGGGAGGCGCGAACCCTGGCTACGCCGTCGCCGCTACGCTTGCCGTTCTTCCGTTGACCGGAGGGTCATGGCCTACCGCGCGCCGAAAGGCACCGACGACATCCTGCCGCCCGCATCAGCCAACTGGCTGATGGCAGAACGCGCCTTCTTCGAACTCGCAGAATGCTACGGCTACGGCCTGGTCCTCACGCCGATGTTCGAGTCGACCGAGCTGTTTTCGCGAGGGATCGGCGAAGACACGGAGGTCGTCGAAAAGCAGATGTACACGTTCACCGACAAGGGTGGGCGCTCGGTGACACTCCGTCCCGAAGCGACGGCGTCCGTGGTGCGGGCGGTCATCCAGGCGGGCGGGGTCGTCGGGACCTTCAAAGGCTGCTACTGGGGCCCGATGTTTCGATATGAGCGGCCGCAGAAGGGCCGCCGGCGCCAGTTCTCCCAAGCTGGGATTGAATACCTCGGCGAGGAGGCACCCGCGGCCGACGTCGAAGTCATTGAGTTCGGCTACCGGTTCCTCGAGACGCTGGGCGTTCGAGACGTCGAGGTGCAGTTGAACAGCATCGGGGATGGCTCCGATCGCGCCGGCTATCGGGCCGAACTGATCTCGTTCCTCGAATCGCGCAAGGCCGATCTCTCACAGGATGCTGTTCGCCGCATGTATGAGAACCCGCTGCGGGTTCTCGATTCGAAAGCGGATGCGGATGCGGTCTCGGGTGCTCCGACGCCGGTCGACTACCTATCGCCCCCGGCAGCTGAACACTTCGCGGCTGTCAGAGCTGGCCTTGATGCGGCAGGAATCCCGCATCAGATCTCGCCGACACTTGTGCGCGGGCTCGACTACTACAACCGCACGGTCTGGGAGTACGTACCGCTGGGATTCGAGGCAGCCCAGAGCTCGGTCGGCGGCGGCGGTCGCTACGACCCGCTGTTCGAGATGCTCGGGGGAAAGCCGACGCCGTCAGTTGGGTTGGCCATGGGCCTAGACCGGATCCTGCTTGCCCGCGAAGAGACCAAGTCGGGACCCGCTCTGGACGCGTTCGTCGTCATCGCCGATGCGGAGCGCGCCGGCGACGGCCAGGCTCTCGTCCGAAGGCTACGGGCGGCCGGCCTCCGGGCCGATGCCGTGGCTGGAAGCCGATCGGTGAAGGCGCAGTTCAAGGCAGCCGACCGCGCTGGAGCGGCATACGCTCTGGTGGTCGGTGAAGAATGGGACGACGGCCGCGTTGCTGCGCGGAATCTGGCCACCGGAGTTCAAGATGCGGTGGCCCTAGAGGAGATCGAGACATGGCTGAGAAGCTGAAGGACCGGGGAGCAGGAACGCTCACCGCCGCCGACGCCGGTACGAGGGTTCGCCTCGCGGGCTGGGTTGCACGGCGCAGGGATCACGGAGGCGTCATCTTCGTTGACCTGAGAGATAGCAGCGGCGTCGTGCAGGTGGTGCTGAATCCGGACGACGCTCCGGCTCCCGAACAGGAACTCACCGGCCTCCGCTCCGAGTTCTGCATTGCAATCGACGGCGCCGTCCGCTTGCGTCCCGATGACATGGCCAACCCCGAACTCCCAACCGGAGAGGTCGAAGTCGCCGCAACCACGATGACGGTCCTGAGCCCTTCAGAGCCCCTCCCGTTCCAGATCGACGCCAGGAGCGACGTCGACGAGGCCCGGCGCCTTCAGTACCGCTACCTCGATCTCCGGCGATCCGGAATGGCCGACAATCTGCGAGCGCGATCGAAGACGATCCGCGCGATGCGCGATGTCATGGACGATCTCGGTTTCATGGAGATAGAGACGCCCACATTGATTGCATCCACTCCCGAAGGTGCTCGAGACATGCTGGTGCCATCTCGGCTGAGGAAGGGCAACTTCTATGCCCTGCCGCAGTCGCCGCAGCTCTTCAAGCAGCTCTTGATGATCTCGGGTGTCGAGCGCTACTACCAAGTGGCCCGCTGCTACCGCGATGAGGACCTCCGGGCCGACCGTCAGCTCGAGTTCACCCAACTCGACTTCGAAGGCAGTTTCTGGGGCCAAGAGGATGTGCTCGAGACGCTCGAAGCCATTTCGACAGCGGTGACCAAGGACCTGCGGGGCCTCGAGATCGCCCGCCCATTCCCGCGCCTCACGTGGCACGAAGCCATGGAACGCTACGGCACCGACAAGCCGGATATCCGCTTCGGCATGGAGATCGAGGATCTCAGCGAGGTGTTCGCGGCGACTGAGTTCAAGGCGTTCTCCGGCGTCTTGGCATCGGGCGGATCGATTCGCGGCATCAACGCCGGACCACTCGGGCTGTCTCGTTCGGGCCTCGATGGCCTGTCCGCCCGCGCTCAAGAGCTCGGTGCCAAGGGACTGGTTTGGATGGTCGTCGAGGATGACGGATCGTTGCGATCTCCGGTCGCCAAGTTCCTTTCGGAAGACGAATTGGCCGCAATCGGCGTCGCACTCGCTACCGAAACCGGTGATGTCCTGTGTCTGGTCGCCGACGAGACCCGAACGGTGCTCGATGTGCTCGGACAGATTCGCCTCGATGTCGGGCAACCCGACGGCCACGGCGAGCTCGCCTACCTCTTCGTGGTCGACTTCCCCGTATTCGAACGCAACGACGACGGCGCTTTTGTGGCGCTCCACCATCCGTTCACCGCTCCGGTAAACGTGCGCGAAATGCGCGAGGACCCCGGCCACGCGATCTCAAAGGCGTACGACCTGGTCCTCAACGGTTCCGAGTTGGGATCGGGCAGCGTGAGAATCCATGATCCGGCCGTGCAATCGCAAGTGTTCGAGGTACTCGGCATCTCCGACGAGGAAGCCGAGCGACGGTTCGGCTGGTTCCTCGAGGCGTTGCGATATGGAACGCCTCCGCATGCCGGCTTTGCCATCGGCATCGATCGTTTCGTGGCGATCCTCCAGGATGTTCCGAATATCCGCGAGGTTATTCCGTTCCCGAAGACCCAGAGTGGGGCTGATCCGTTGACGGGTTCCCCGGGCCGTGTCGACGACGTGCAACTCCGGGAACTCGGCATCGAGGTTCGGTCGGAAGTCCGAGCCGAGTGGGCCTCGGACGGGCCGCCAGTTGACTGAGCCGGACCTGTTTTCTGACGAACGCGCCGAGCGGCGGCGAGCGAACGCTCCGCTCGCCGCCAGGATGCGGCCGCTGACGCTCGATGAAGTCGTGGGACAACAGGGTCTGCTCGCGCCCGGCGCGGCGTTCCGGACGATGGTTGAGGCAGGACGACCCGTATCGATGATCCTTTGGGGCCCGCCGGGATCCGGGAAGACCACGCTGGCGCGCCTCGTAGCAATCAACAGCAGTGCTCGGTTCGAACAGCTTTCGGCCACCTCGGCCGGTGTGAAGGACGTGCGTGAGGTCCTTGCCATGGCGACCCGCCGCATCGAAAACGGCGACGGCCGCACGGTGCTCTTCCTCGATGAGATCCACCGCTTCACCAAGGCGCAGCAGGATGCACTGCTTCCCGGGGTCGAAGAGGGCATCATCATCTTGGTGGGTGCCACGACCGAGAACCCCTTCTTCGAGGTCAACTCGCCGCTGATCAGTCGCTCGAGTGTGTTCCGGACCGAAGAGCTGGCCCCGGCGGAGGTCGTCGACCTCATCCGGCGAGCGCTCGATGATCCCGTGCGGGGCGTGCCGGGAGTCGAGATCGACGACGATGCGCTCGAAGACCTCGCCCATCGCGTTGGTGGCGACGCCCGTCTGGCGCTGAACGGGTTTGAACTCGCGGTGACGATTGCGGAGGGCCGCAACAGATCGTCCGTTGGACTCGACGAGGTAGCTGAAGCGCTGCAGCGCCGCGTCATCCGCTACGACAAGGGCGGCGACCGCCACTACGACGTGATCTCCGCGTTCATCAAGAGCGTCCGCGGATCGGACGTCGACGCCGCGCTGTATTGGCTCCACACGATGATCGAAGCGGGGGAGGATCCGAAGTTCATCGCCCGTCGCTTGGTGATCCTCGCATCGGAAGACATCGGTCTCGCCGATTCGCGCGGTCTCGGCATCGCCGTGGATGCCTTCCGGGCCGTCGAAGTGATCGGAATCCCGGAGGGGGCATACGCGCTCACCCACGCCACCGTCTACCTGGCGACCGCTCCGAAGTCGAATTCGTTGGTGGGTGCGATCGCTTCGTCGCGTGAGGCCGTTGAGGGAACGCCGGGTGCCAACGTGCCGATGCACCTCCGTTCGGCGGCGACCTCCGGGCAACGCGAAATGGGCCACGGGAGTGGCTACGCCTACCCCCACGACGACCCGCTCGGCGTCGTTGAACAGCAGTACCTGCCGGAAGAGGCAGTCGGTGTGACGCTGTATCGACCAGGCGATCACGGCGAGGAATCGAAAATCGGCGAGCGCCTCGGGCGTATCGATCGCGTTCTCGGGAGAGATCGATCGACATGAGAGCCGGCGCGACTGCGGGAAGGCTTCATGTTTCATGACGTTGACCCGAGGATCTGGGACCGCATGGCCGTGTTGGAAGCCGTGGACCTGAGAGACCGCAGCGACGGCACGCCGTTGCTCTCCAAGCTACGTCAGATCCCTCCGGAGACAGGTCGTTTGCTCGCGGTCCTGCTGGCGGGCTCTCCTGAGGGCCGAGTCGTAGAGATCGGGACGAGCGCCGGGTACTCGACGTTGTGGCTCGCACTCGCCGCACGAGCGACCGGTCGCACGATCCGTACGTTCGAGTTGCTCCCGGAGAAGATCGCTCTTGCACGCGAGACGTTCGACATGACCGGAGTGTGGGATGTGATCGACCTCGTAGAGGGGGATGCGCTCGATACCCTCGGCAGACCAACACGACGTGGCATTCTGCTTCCTCGACGTCGAGAAGCACCTCTACTCCGAATGCTACGAGGTGATCGTCCCGAATCTCGTCCCAGGGGGTCTGCTCGTTGCGGACAATACGATCAACCATCGCCCGACCCTCGGTCCACTGATCGCGCGCGCAGCTCGCGACGATCGGGTCGACACAGCCGAGATCCCTATTGGGATGGGCAAACTGGTGGTGCGCAAGATCTGAGGGCATCGTCGCTGTTCGTGGGCCGGCAATCGAGTGCCGCGAGCGAGCGCGTCGCGGGGAACGACTAGCCTCGCAGCGATGTTCACTCGACTGAAATGGTTCATGGCGGGTTCAGCCGCGACGATTGGTGCTGGGGCGTACCTCGGTGCAAAGGTGAAACGTGCCCGAGAGCGCATGACTGCCGAGAACATGGCTCGGGCCGGCGTTGTGTCCGTCGCCGGCATGATGAACGCCACGGGCCGGCGTATGCAGCGCGCCGGGCATGAGGAGCCGACCGCGGGCGTGGAGTCAGAGCCGGGCTAACCTCCGGCTCTCATGGATTCCAACCAGATTCGACGCATCTTCCTCGACTTCTTCGCTGAGCGCGACCACACCATCGTGCCGTCCGCTTCGCTGATCCCGATCGACCCGACCTTGTTGCTCACGAACGCCGGCATGGTGCCGTTCAAGCCGTACATGCTCGGCGAGGAGACTCCGCCGTATCCGCGGGCGGCGACGGTGCAGAAGGTCGCCCGAACGGTCGATATCGATATCGTGGGCACGACCGCACGTCACCTCACATTCTTCGAGATGCTCGGGAACTTCTCGTTTGGCGACTATTTCAAAGAGAAGGCGATTCCGTGGGCCTACGACCTGATCACCGAAGGATTCGGGCTCGACCCCGACCTGCTTTGGTATACGGTGCATCACACCGACAATGAATCCGCCGAGATCTGGATCGACGGCGTCGGTGTACCCGCCAACCGAGTGCAACATCTCGACAAGGACAACTTCTGGCAGATGGGTGTTCCCGGACCGTGCGGGCCCTCATCGGAGATCTTCTACGACAAGGGGCCGGCGTTCGGCGATGCCGGAGGGCCCGCCGTCGATGACGAGCGCCACGTCGAGGTGTGGAACCTGGTCTTCATGCAGAACATCCAGGATGAGCCCTATCACGTGGTCGGCGACCTGCCGGCGAAGAACATCGACACCGGGGCCGGTCTCGAACGCATCGCGACGGTGCTGCAGGGCGTCGACACGATCTTTGAGACCGACGTGATCCGGCCGATGGTCGCGACCTCGGAGCGGGTCACCGGCACTCGCTACGGCGAGGCTGGGCATTCCGACGTTTCGCTCCGGATCATGGCCGATCACGGCAGAGCCGTTACCTTCCTCATCGGGGACAGGGTCGTGCCATCAAACGAGGGCCGGGGCTACGTGCTGCGGCGCCTCATCCGGCGGGCGGTCCGCCACGCGTTCCTTCTGGGATCCGAAGATCTGATCATGCCGAAGCTGGTCGACACAACGGTCGACGTGATGCGCGAGACGTACCCGGAACTCGCGGCGCAGCGTGACGGCATCGTCGAAATGGTGACCCGTGAAGAGGAGCAGTTCCGCAGAACGCTGCGCTCCGGCCATCAGTTGCTCGACGGGGAGTTGGCGCATCTCGAACCCGGCGCCGTGCTCTCTGGCGAGACCGCGTTCAAGCTGCACGACACGTTCGGATTCCCGAAGGAGCTGACCGAGGAGATCGTCTCCGAACGCGGCTACGAGGTCGACCTCGACGGATTCGACACCATGATGAACACGCAGCGCGAACGCGCCCGTGCCGCCTACAAGGGTGCGGACGCCGCAGCGAAGGCCGATGCATACCGCACGTTGCTCTCCGGTGTCGAACCGACCGAGTTCACCGGCTACGAGCGTGAAACGGGACTCGGGAAGATCCTGTCGATGGTCTCCGAAGGTGAGACCGTCGAGAGAGCCGAGGAAGGCCGCGAGGTCGAGGTGTTCCTCGACCGGACTCCGTTCTACGCCGAATCCGGTGGCCAGATCGGCGATTCCGGTGTTATCGCCACAGAGTCGGGCACCGTGAGTGTCAAGGACACCCAGTTTGCCGTTCCCGGCCTCCACGGGCACCGCGGCGTCGTGACCTCCGGCAGCATCGCACTCGGCCAGGACGCGGACCTCACCATCAACCACGAGCGTCGAGAGCGAGTGAGGAAGAACCACACGGGGACGCACATCCTCCACTGGGCGCTGCGCAACGTTGTCGGTGACCACGTGCACCAGGCCGGATCGCTCGTGTCCGATGATCGTCTCCGCTTCGATTTCAGTCATTACCAGGGCGTATCCCTCGATCAGCTGCGCGAAGTCGAGTTGGCCGCAAACGCCCGGGTGATCGAGAACGCCGCCGTGACCACCCTCGAGACCTCCAAGAGCGATGCCGAGAAGATGGGCGCTCTGGCCTTCTTTGGAGACAAATACGGCGACGACGTGCGCGTTGTCAAGACCGGCGACTACTCAACCGAGTTCTGCGGTGGTACCCATGTTCCGACTACCGGTCAGATCGGACCGCTGATCGTCGTGTCCGAGGGATCGGTCGCAGCGAACACCAGGCGGATCGATGCCGTGACCGGCACCGCCGGCTACGAGTATCTCAGTGCATTGCGCAGCGATCTCGAACGCACCGAAGCGACGTTGGGCGCCCAACCCGGCCGCCTGGTTGAAGCTGCCCAGGCACTGGTTCTTCGATCGAAGGAACAGGAAGAACGCATCGAGCAATTCGAGCAACAGTCTCGCTCGGCAGCGGCTCAGACCCTGCTCGACCGGATCGAGGAACACGGCGGACGCAACGTGCTCGTTGCACGCCAGGAAGGGCTCACCGGCGACGGACTGCGCGCTCTCGCATTCCAGATCAGGGACCGACTGGGGAGCGGAGTTGGAGTGCTCGGATCAACCAGTGAGGGCAAAGGCGCTCTGATCGCGTTCGTCTCTGACGATCTGGTCGCCGAAGGTGTGTCGGCCGGTGACATCATCGGTTCGGCCGCCAGGGTGCTCGGTGGCGGCGGCAGTCGCGACCCAAAGCTATCGCAGGCGGGCGGACCGCACGGCGACCGACTCGACGATGCGCTCGAGACCGCGCTCGCGGACGCGAGAGCAGCGGTCGCAGCACCGTGACCCGGATCCTCGGGTTGGACCCGGGGGAGCGACGCATCGGCGTAGCGCTATCAGACCCCACCGGTACCATTGCCTCGCCCCACTCGGTGATCGACCGCCGGGCAGTCGACCCGGCAATCGCCGTGCAAGAACTGTGTGGCGAATACGAGGTCGACAAGATCGTGGTAGGACTGCCTACGAGCCTTTCGGGGACCGAGGGACCCTCCGCAGTCGCCGCCCGTGCGTTCGGGACGCTCATTGTGCAAGCGACGGGGCTGCCGATGGAATACCAGGATGAGCGATTCACCACCGTAACGGCCGAGGCAGCTCTCCTCGAAGGCGGGGTGACGCGTGCGAAGCGTCGCGACGTGCGCGACAAGGTCGCTGCTGCGGTGATCCTCCAGACATACCTCGATCGCAAGGACAACAACGGTGACGGACCAACCAGATCCGACGAGGGCTGAGCGGCGATTCCCGAAACCGCTGCTCATCGCAGGAGCGGTCGTCGTGGCCGTGGTGGTGATGGGCGCCGGAGCGCAAGTGCTCGCAAACCTCGTGTCCGGCGGCACCTTGGACGTGGAACCGGGTATTCCCGTGACCGTCGAAATCAGTGCGGGATCATCTGCCACCGTCATCGCAAACGACATGGAAGCGGCGGGCGTGGTTCGAGCAAGCGACCTCGAGGATGTGGTTGCTACCCAGGGAGTGGCTTCGCAGTTGCAGGCAGGTACCTACCACCTGGTAACTCTGATGGAGCCCGAATCGGTGGTGCATCGGCTTCTGACCGGCCCCGATGAGGCGACCGGGTCGAGCATCATCGTCTACGAGGGCCACGATGTTCGGCGCATCATCGAGGGACTGGCCGAACAGACGGGGATCCCGGTCGCGGAGTTCGAGGCGGCCCTGACGAACGGGTCCGTCACCTCGGCGCTGCTTCCGACCGAGTTGCCAGACGGTGCAGGCGAACTGGTGAAGTGGGAAGGGTTGCTCTACCCGGCTCGCTATGAGATGCCAGCACTTTCTACACCCACCGAGATGCTCTCGGCTATGGCTGCCGAGACCGAACGGCGCATGGCCACCGTCGATTGGACGCGCCTCTCCGACCTCGGTGTGACACAGTATGAAGCGCTGATCATCGCCTCGTTGATCCAGCGCGAGGCGGGAACGGACGAGGACCGGCCCTTGATCTCTTCTGTGATCTACAACCGGCTCGAGGCCGGCATGCCCCTGCAGATCGACGCCACCGTTGTGTACGCGCTGGGGGAGAGCCCCGGCCGTGTTCTCGCCGAACACCTCAAGATCGAGTCGCCGTGGAACACCTACCGCATCGACGGGTTGCCACCGACACCGATTGGAACCGCCCAGATCGAGTCGATCGAGGCGGCTGCGGACCCAGCGGAGAGCGACTACCTCTTCTACGTCCTCATATCACCGGACGGCAGCCACGGATTCTCTGAGACCTACGAAGAGCACCAGGAGAGAATCGCCAAGGCCAAAGCGGAAGGCGTGCTGCCATGAGGCTGGTCGTTCTCGGTGATCCGGTCGCCCACTCTCGGTCCCCGGCTATTCACACCGCAGCGTTGATCGCGGTCGGAATCGACGGTACGTACACCGCACGGCGTGTCGACGATTCCGGATTGGTCATCGCCGTCGACGAGATTCGCTATGGACGCCTCGCCGGTGCAAACGTGACCATGCCGCACAAGCAGCTCGCCTTCGAACTGGCCGACCGCACATCGGAAGATGCCATGCGCTCGGGCGCTGTGAACACGCTCGCCCGCAGGGATGCCGAGGTCTGGGGCTACAACACCGACATCGAAGGCATACGCGCCGTCTGGGACACTTGTGGCCTGCCGGCCGAAGCTCCCGTCCTGCTGCTCGGCACCGGGGGAGCGGCTGCCGGTGCGCTCGTGGCGCTTGCCGGCCGGCCGGTTGCCATCTCCGGCCGCCGCACGAACGCTGCCCACGATCTCCTTGCACGAACCAGAGTGCAAGGTTCAGTCGTGGATTGGGGCGAGCCCGTTGAGGGAGCAGTCGTCGTCAACGCAACACCAGTCGGTATGGACGGTGAAGATCTGCCGGACCGTGTGATCGCCGCTGCTTGTGGATTCTTCGACCTCACCTACGGCTCGGCCGAAAGCCCCTCGGTGCGCCGCACCCGAGAAGCCGGCCTTCCAACGGCCGATGGCAAGGAATTACTGCTGGCGCAGGCCGCGGCCTCGTTTGAGATCTGGACCGGTGTAACGGCGCCTGCCGATGCGATGCGAGCAGCGTTCTCCGCCGAATAGATCCGCAGCCACCATTGCGGAACCCGATAGGCTCACCGCGCCATGACACCGCTCGCGATCGCAACTCTCGCTCTCATCCCCGTCGGCCTTGTGGCTGGTGTAATTGCCGAAGGCATAGCCACCGACCGGTCCTTCGATGCGATCCGCCGGAATCCCGGACGCGCCACGCTCGTCTCCGTCGTGACGGCAGCGCTTTTCGCCGGTACACCAGCGGTGGTCGGGGTCGACTGGGCCCTCCCCGCGTACCTCTGGTTCGTAGCCGTGACCGTGACGCTGTTTCTGACGGATATCGACACGAAGCTGATCCCGAATCGAATCCTGTACCCCGGCACCGTGGCCGGGTTGATCCTGTTGGTTGGCGGCGGCTTCGTAGAGGATGGTCCGATTTTTCGAGCAGTAATCGGCGGAGCGCTCTACTTCATCCTCCTCCTTGTGATTGCCCTCATCGCGCGCGGCGGCTTCGGGTTTGGCGACGTCAAACTGGCCTTCCTGCTCGGACTCTTTGCCGCCTATCAGTCCTGGGACACACTGATCGTGGCGATCTTCGCGGCGTTCCTCCTCGGCGGTGTGGTGTCGTTGATCCTGGTCCTTACGAAGATCCGGGGCCGCAAGGACGCCATTGCGTTCGGCCCGTATCTCATCATTGGTGCCTACGTCGCCATCGCCTGGGCCGGGACGATCGCGTCCTGGTACATGGACAGTGCAGCGTGACATTGAAACCGGCCCGTGCAACGATGGTTCGATGATCCGCTTCCTCACAGCCGGCGAGTCTCACGGACCCGCCCTCACAGCCATCGTCGAAGGTGCTCCGGCCGGCCTCCCTGTGGATGCCGAAGGTCTCTCCGAAGAGCTGGCTAGACGGCGTCTCGGGCACGGGCGTGGCCCTCGCATGCGTCTCGAGAAGGACGAAGTCGAGATCCTCGGGGGTGTGCGGTTCGGCCGCACGCTCGGCGGACCTGTCTCGGTCATCATCCGCAACACTGAGTGGGAGCGTTGGTCCACAGAGATGTCGCCCTCCGAGGGCGTGTCCCGCCGGACGATGACGTCACCGCGACCCGGCCATGCCGATCTTCCTGGAATGATGAAGTATCAGACCCAGGACGCCCGCGACATCCTCGAACGGGCCTCGGCACGCGAAACGGCAGCCCGAACGGTGGCTGGGTACATCTCGAAACTCCTGCTCGCCGAAGTTGGCGTGACCATTCTGTCCCACGTTGTGCAGATCGGACCGGTTCGGGTACGGCCGGAGGTCGCGTTGCCGACCGACCAGGCCTCGATCGATGGATCATCGGTGCGATGTGGAGATCCCGAGGCCGAATCCGCGATGGTCGAGGCGATCGACGCAGCGAGGAAGGACCGGGACACCCTCGGTGGGGTGGTCGAGGTATTGGCCTACGACGTCCCCGCCGCGATTGGGAGCCACGTCCACTGGGATCGCAGACTGGACACTGCTCTCGCTGCTGGTCTCATGTCGATCCAGGGAATCAAGGGTGTCGAGGTCGGAGACGGCTTCGAGTCAGCAGGACGTCCCGGTTCCGCCGCACACGACGAGATCTACCCGGTCGACGGTGGCTATGAGCGAGAGACGAACCGCGCTGGCGGTATCGAAGGCGGTATCAGCAACGGAGGCCTCATTCGCGTGCGTGCCGCAATGAAGCCGATCTCAACCCTGATGCGTCCCCTTGCGACGGTCGACGTGACGACCGGGGGAGTATCGGTGGCGTTTCGGGAACGGAGCGACGTCTGTGCAGTGCCCGCCGCAGGCGTGGTCGCGGAACAGATGGTCGCCCTCGCCCTCGTACGCGAGATGCAGCGTGTCTACGGCGGAGACACCGTGGACGCATTCGTGGAGGCCGATGCAGCGCATCGGCGGCGCGTCACCGAGTTCTGATGGATCACATCTGGCTGATCGGGATGATGGGGAGCGGCAAATCCACGGTCGGCCGGTCGCTCGCGGACCGGCTCAATTGCCCGTTCTACGACACAGACGCCGCCGTCGAGGAGGAATCTGGGACGACGGTCGCCGAAGTCTTCGAGGATGCGGGCGAAAGGACCTTTCGCGACCTGGAGCGCACGACGATTGCCGAGATCGCAGCTCTCCCTTCGGGAGTTGTGGCGACCGGCGGAGGCGTCGTGCTCGATCGTCGAAACGTCGAAGCGATGAAGTCGTCTGGCACCATCGTGCTCCTGGCGGCGGACATCGAGGTCATCGCGTCGAGGGTCGACGGCTCGAACCAGCGGCCGCTGCTGGCAGACGGTGGCGACTTGGCGCTCCGAACGATTGCCGACGAGCGAGACGGTGTCTACCGGGCTGCGGCCGACGCGGTAGTTGACGCAAGCGGTTCGATCGACGACGTGACCAACGCCGTGGAGGCAGCATGCAGCACATTGTGATCACCGAAGGATCCGAACACGTATCCGAGGTTGTGATTGGGCAGGGCACGATCGATGACTTCGCTGATCATCTGCCATCGCGCAGCGACCGGCAGCGGGTTGCGATCGTTGCGCAACCGACGGTACGCGGGTTCGCCGACCGGATCAGGACGTCACTCGAAGCACAGGGATTGACGGCCACGATCCTGCCGATCCCGGATGGTGAGCAGGCCAAGACGTTGACAACCATCGAGGACCTCGCTCTCAGACTCAACGACCTGGGCTTCACGCGACGAGACACCGTCGTGGGGGTCGGTGGCGGGGCTGCAACCGACGTCGCCGGCTTCGTGGCGGCGATCTACCTCCGCGGTGTCGAGTGCGTCGTGGCCCCAACCACGCTGCTTGGCGCCGTCGACGCGGCCGTTGGCGGCAAGACCGGCGTCAACGCAGGTGGCAAGAACCTCATCGGGGCGTTCCGGCATCCCGCCCGGGTGGTGGTGGATGTCGATGTGGTGCGCACGATCTCGCCCGAGCTTCTGCGACAAGGAACGGCCGAGGCCGTGAAGGCAGGATTCGTTGGCGATCGCGAGCTCGTGGAGCTTTACCACCGCTACGGCATCGACGTGCCGTTGGAAGAGGTGATCGAACGAGCGATCCGAGTGAAGGCCGATATCGTGTCGCAAGACTTCCGTGAGGGAGGAGTGCGGGCCTACCTCAACTATGGCCACACCGTCGGTCATGCGGTGGAGGTGGCCGCGGGTCTGAGCCATGGTGAAGCAGTGGCGATTGGCATGGTGGCCGCCGGGGTTGTGGGCGAGCATACGGTCGGATTCGAGCGCCGCAAGGAACAGGACGAGCTCATCGCAACGCTGGGTTTGCCGGTGCGCTCACCATCGGTCGACCGCGTCGAGATCGATCGGCTGATGGCCCTCGACAAAAAGCGGGACGATGGCGGAGTCCGCTTCGTGGTGCTCGAGGATTTCGGAGCCCCACGGGTCGTACGCCCCGACGCCGCTACCGTACGGGCCTCACTGAACGCCATCGGCATTGACTGATATGAGGAGCCCCGCCCGATGATTTCGACGAACGACGTCAAGCCAGGAATGTCTCTGAACCTGCCAGAGGGACTCTTCCAGGTCGTCGAATGCCAACATGTCAAACCCGGCAAGGGCAAGGCCTTCGTCCGCATGAAGCTGAAGAATCTGATCTCCGGCGCAGTGCTCGACCGCACCTTCCGCGCGGGGGAGAACGTTCCAAAGGCCGTCATCGATCGGCGCGATTTTCAGTACCTCTTCCGCGATGACATGGGATTCACGTTCATGGACGACGAAACCTACGATCAGATCAGCCTCTCGGAGGAGGCGGTTGCCGAGGCCGCCCCGTACATTGCCGACGGCGCAACCGTTCGATTGTCGATGTACGACGAGAAGCCGATCGGCATCGAGCTTCCCGCGGCCGTCGAACTCGAGGTCACGCACGCCGAACCTGGGGTGAAGGGAGACCGCGTTTCCGGAGCGACCAAGCCGGTCACGCTCGCGACGGGTCTTGTTGTGCAAGCGCCGCTCTTCATCGACGTCGGCGATGTGCTGAAGGTCGACACCCGCACCGGGGACTACATCACACGAGTGTCGTGACCAAACAGGACGCACGGGCGCAGGCCCTGGGACTGCTGTACGCCGCCGACGCAGGCGCTAACCGCGAAGGCGTCGAACCAACAGGGCGCGCGGGTCGCCTCGCGGCTGGTGTGCTCGAGCACCTCGATGAGATCGATCGGACCATCGGAGAACACTCGACCGGCTGGCGGCTCAGCCGCATGCCGGCGGTGGATCGGTCGATCCTGCGACTGGGTGTGTACGAGCTGCGCTACACGGACACACCAGTGGGCGTGGTCGTCTCTGAAGCGGTCGAACTCGCGAAACGGTACTCAACGGCCAAGTCCGGCCGCTTCGTCAACGCGGTGCTTGCGAAAGTCGCCGAGGACACCGCCGCATAGCCCTCCGGTTGCCGGAATCGTCGACTTTTGCCGTCGCCTCGCCACGATGTCCGCTGCTTGCAGGCATCCGACAGTTGACTCCCCTCCTGGGGGAGACCCAATAATGGGTGGGACAGGGGGAACGGAGCGTGGATCTCGTGCCGATCGGGCAATTCTCGAAGATGACGCGGCTGTCGCTGAAGGCGTTGCGGCTCTACGACGAGATCGGCCTGCTACCGCCGGCCAAGGTCGACCCGTCGTTGGGATACCGGTACTACGACACCTCGCAAGCGGGTATGGCAGAGGCGATCAAGACCCTACGTTCGGTCGACACGCCATTCGACGAGATTCGCGTGATCGTTGGATCCGACAATCGCGAGCTCGTACACAGACAGCTGGCATCCCATCGTGAACGCCTGGCCGAACGGCTGGCTGCTCAGGAGCGCACGTTCGGCTAGCTCGAATCGCTCATCCAACGTGAGGAGGGAATCATGGCGTACGACGTCGAGATCTGTGTGCCGATCGCCGACGGAATCTCGGGTGATTGCGAGGTCTATGGTCGGGAGCTCGAAGGGGGAGCGATGGCGGCCAGTGTGCACAACGGCCGTACCAAGAGATTGCTCCTGCGTATCACGCGGTGACTTCGTGGATCGCGCAATACGGGCACGGCATTGCGTGGCCGCCTCGCGAGATCTACCTCAACGATCCGCAGATCGTGGAGCCCGACGAGCTCCTGACTCGTATCGAATTCCCGATTTGCTCCGAGACTGGTTGAACCGTTGAACCATCGGAACCTACCGTTCGACGGTACCGGGTGACTGGAGAAGCTGTGCTTGCCGTCCTGCGGTCCGGCCTATCGATCGGTGTCGGCATCGTCGTGTTTCTCGGAACGATGAACGCCTCCTGCGGCGATGTCGGCGGGCGCCGCGCGCGACCTCATCTTCCTGGTTCACGCTCCCAGGCCGCCCCCTCCGCTGCCTGTGCCTTCTGAACCAACCTCATCGTCGGGGACGAGCTCCAAGGCCGCCCCCTCCGCTGCGCTCCGGCCTGGCGGCCCGTGCTCCCGCCTCCGCCACTGCGTGGTGGAGGCGAAGATAGCTAGCGGGCGCGGCGGCTGAGCGGCAGTCATTAGCGGTCCTCCGGCAGCAGCGAGAGCTGATTCTCCCAAAGTGAGAGCAGCGTCTGGAGGTCGTCGACGATGTTGCGATCCGGGTCGTCGGACGGGGGGAGGAAGTCGACCACGTCGAGGGCGAAGCCGTCTGCACCGTCGCCATCCCAGTCGGCCTGAAGCGCACCGTTCGGATGACTCCACAATGTGAGTTGTATCCGAAGGCGGTTGAGCATTGCCGTCGCATCCGGACTCGATCCGAGCAGCACCCGCCCGGTGCGGAGATGGGTCACCCGGTACACCCCCGCCGGTCGAGGGGTTTCGCGGTACTTGCGGATGAGGGCCCTGCGATCCACGTGGGGGTCTCCGAGTTCGGGGGCGCTCACTGGTCGCACACATTGGCCCTGCTTGGAAGCGCTCGTCTCACAGCACCCGTGGACACGAACGATCAGCGATATGAGGTGGCGTTTCCGACTCACTTACAGCTCAGCCCGGGTCATTCGAGCGGGGACGGCTGTGCCCTACGATGCGTCTTGTGTCAGATGCCGTGCCTCAGATCGGAACCTTGAGGGAGAAGCCACTCCACGCCTCTCTGAAACGCTGGTACTCCCGACCCGGTGATCGCATCGAGGAGCCGGTCGATGGGTTCGTGATCGATTTGGTGCGGGGGGACCTGCTGGTGGAGATTCAGACCCGGGGGTTCTCCTCGATGAAGCGAAAGCTTGTGGCCCTTCTCGATCTCGGCCATCGCATCCGCATCGTGCATCCGATCCCGGTCGACAGGTGGATCGTCAAGATCGATGCCGAGCACCTGGTCCTCAGCCGGCGCCTATCGCCAAAACACGGCAGTGCCCTCGACCTCTTCGCCGAGCTGGTCAGCTTCCCTGAGCTCATGGCCCACGAAGGACTGGAGATTGAAGTGCTCCTGACACGCGAGGAGGAGCTCCGGCGGTTCGATCCGAACGGGCCCTGGAGCCGGAAGGGTTGGGCGGTCGTCGAGCGCCGCCTCGTCGAGGTTGTTGACTCGCTTCAATTCCGAAGTGGGGGAGACCTCGGGCGACTCATTCCGGACGATCTGCCGGATACGTTCACGACCGCGGATCTCGCCGAGAGGTTGGGCCGGCGCCGACGCGCAGCCCAGCAGGCGGCCTACTGCCTGAAGAAGGCTGATGTGATTGCGCCGGTCGACAAGGTCGGCAACTCAGTTGTCTATCGCGTCACAGACGGGCACCGATAGCGGCCGATTCTGTGATGGCCGCCTAAGCCTTCAGGTCTTCGTTCAGGTTCTCGAGGTCGTAGAGCAGCGTTGATCCGTCAGAGGCCATGCGCTGCTGGGCCTTTGAGGCCCTCTCGCGAGCCATGTCGAGTCCCATGAGGTCGGCCGAACCGCCATCGTCGATGGTCTGCTTGGCCGTCGCCTCGAGGCTCAAATAGGAGGTCTGCGCTTCGGCGCGCTCGTTCAACGCGTTGTGCAGTTCGGTGAGGGCGCTCTTGGTTGCGCGGGCGTGGCGGTGTTGGCCCCGGGTCGCCTTCTCGTGGATCAAGTCGTCGAGCAGAGCGTCGGCCGATACGACTCGTTCGGAGATCTGGTCCCACCCATCGTCGACGGTGCGCTGCTCGAACTGCGCCGTGCCGTGCGCTGCTGCAAGATCGTCGGTCATGGTGTTGTACAGATCGAAGACCGCTTTCACTGCATCGTTGACTGGTGTGATCATTGTTCGCAACCCCTCTCGTGTCGGCCTTCCTGACCCTGCCCCATCGCGATACTACCGCGCGGTACCCCTGTGCCACCACCCGAATCGGGTAGAGCACAACGCAAGAGACTCGAGAGGCTTTCGTCTCTCCCACGGACGTGGGGGAGACGCGGACGAGCTGATGCTTCTCCGCAGAGGGGGCATCGCGCGCGACCTCATTTACGGGGCACATGCTCCCAGGCGGTCGCCTCCGCTCTGGCCTTCGGCCGGATGGTCGCGCCTCCCCCACACCCCTTAGCAATGACCCCAATCCGCACAACTCTTTGGGGGAGGCGAAGACTCCGCTGCGCGCCGTGGTCTTTGCTCTTGTACCCCCCCGCGAGTACGGTCTTTGCGACAACATCCGAACCCTTTAAGTCGGTCCTGTGAGACCGGGAAGGAAGGAGCGTTCATGAACAACGCCCACTGCGGTGACGAATCCGAAAGGACCGTCGACCGCTTTTTTCATGTCTGGAGGTCGGTCACATGGCGCGTGTGATGGACTCAGACGACGTCGATCGGGCCATCCGGCGGATCGCCCATGAAGTACTGGAGCGCAACAAAGGGTCGGACGATGTCGTACTCCTCGGCATTCAGACCCGCGGCGTGCCGCTCGCCGAGCGCCTCGCGATGGAGCTCGAGGTGATCGAAGGGGCATCCGTGGCCTGGGGCAGCCTCGACATCGGCATGTATCGAGATGACCTCGATCGCCGGCCCAAGCGCGCACTCGGAGCAACGGAGATCCCAACGGCCCTCGGCGGCAGGACCGTGGTCCTCGTCGACGACGTGCTCTACACCGGTCGCACGATCCGGGCTGCACTCGACGCGCTCGCCGATCTCGGACGGCCCAATCGCGTGCAACTCGCCGCACTCGTCGATCGCGGCCACCGCGAGCTCCCCATCCGACCCGACTACGTCGGCAAGAACGTCCCGACATCGCGCAGCGAGCGCGTCACCGTGCGCCTCGTCGAACGCGACGGCATCGACGAAGTCGTCATCGAATCACGGGAGGATGCATGAACCATTTCCTGACGATCGAAGGCCTCACCCGTGACGACCTCACCGGGCTGCTCGACGACGCAGACGAGTTTGTCGACGTGCTCCACCGGCCAATTCCCAAGGTCCCTGCCTTGCGGGGCAAGACGGTCGCCACGATGTTCTTCGAGCCGTCCACACGCACGAAGATGTCCTTCGAGAAGGCCGCGAAGGCGCTGAGCGCCGACACCATGTCGTTCTCACCGGGAACGTCGTCGCTGTCGAAGGGTGAGAGCCTCAAGGACACCGTGCTCACGATCAAAGCCATGGGAACCGACGCCATGGTCGTGCGGCACACGGCGACCGGCGCTCCCTGGCGAATCGCAGAGTGGATCGAGCAACCCGTCCTCAACGGGGGCGATGGCGCACACCAGCACCCGACCCAGGCACTGCTCGATGCACTCACGATCCGTCAGCACTTTGGAACGCTCGACGGGTTGAAGATCGGGATTGTCGGAGATATCCGGCACTCACGGGTTGCCCGGTCCGACACCCAGGCGTTCGCAGCCCTCGGCGCAGACGTCACGATGATCGCTCCGCGAACGCTTCTACCGGTGGTGCCGGAGGTCTTTCCCGCAGCGGTGACCGAGGACATCGATGATGTGCTCGGAGAGCTCGACGTCGTCTACGTGCTGCGAGTTCAGGCCGAACGGGGCGGGGCTTCGGTGTTCCCGTCGTTGTCCGAGTACACATCGCGGTATGGGATCACCAGGGAGCGTTTCGATCGACTCAAGCCCGAGGCGATCGTGCTTCACCCCGGTCCCATGAACCGGGGCGTGGAGATCGAAGGGGTGGTTGCCGATGATCCGCGTGCCCTGATACTCGATCAAGTCTTCAACGGAGTCGCGGTCCGAATGGCCGTGCTTTTCCGACTGCTCGGAGGTGAAGAGGATGAATGACCTGATTCTCGAGGGAGGTCTGGTCCTTGCCTCAGACGGAATCCGCAACGCTGACGTTGGCATCGCCGGCGGCCGGATCGCTGAAATCGGGTCGGGGCTCGAGGGATCAGAATCCATCGATTGTGCCGGCGCGTGGGTCGGCCCCGGACTCGTCGACCTGCACGCACACTTTCGTGAGCCTGGGCTGGAGTGGAAGGAAGACATCTCCACCGGTTCCCGAGCTGCAGCCGCCGGCGGGTACACCGCCGTCGTTGTGATGCCGAACACCGATCCTGCGACCGACTCGGGCCACCTTGCACGATACGTCGCGACCCGAGGCGCCGAGGTGGGGCTTGTCGATGTTGTTCCGGCCGGCGCGGTCACGAAGGGACGAGCCGGACGCGAACTTGCCCATCTCGACGAGCTCTGGGCGGCCGGAGTACGGGTGTTCTCCGACGACGGCGACGTTGTCGCCGATGCAGGACTCCTCCGTCAAGCGATGGATTACCTTGCCGCGCGCGGCGGCGTTATCTCGCAGCACGCGGTCGACGCTGGATTGTCGCGCGGCGGCCACATGCACGAGGGAAGCGTGTCCTCGCTCCTCGGCATGTACGGGATTCCGTCGGCTGCCGACGATGTGATCATTGCTCGCGACCTGCGTCTCGTTGAGGTCACCGGTGCGGCCTATCACGTCCAGCACATGTCGACGGCCACCGGCGTCGCGATGGTCGCAGCGGCGAAAGCACAGGGTCTTCCGGTGACGGCGGAGGTGACGCCCCATCATCTCGCATTCGACCATCACGCCGCCGAAGGCACCGATCCCGTCTACAAGATGATGCCACCGCTCCGATCGACGGAGGACCGCGATGCGCTTCGTCGTGGGCTCGAAGACGGAACAATCGACGTCGTCGGAACCGATCACGCGCCCCACGCGGGGCATGAGGACGAGGTGCCGTGGGAGCATGCGCCGAACGGCGTCATCGGTCTTGAGTGGGCGGCCTCAGTGGTCAACACATACACCGACCTCGACCAGTCGGGGTTCTACGACCGGCTGTCGATCGCCCCGGCGCGCATCGGCCGAATCGAAGGACAAGGGCTGCCCTTGGAGGTCGGGCACCCGGCGAATCTCATGGTCTTCGATCCCGAGGCCATGTGGAAGCCGTCCACGACCGTGTCCCGTTCGGAGAACAGCCCGTATTTCGGCCTCGAGCTGCGAGGCAAGGCGCTGGCGACGATCTATCGAGGTGCCGTGACGGCCCTTGATGGTGCGCCTGTGGGCGGAGGTGCATGAGGATCGACAAGCGGAGCCGCCGGAGGGACCGATGAAGCGAAGGACCGTCGACATTCGTTCGAGGCTTGGGCCCGTTGCTCTGCGGAGCCCAATCGTCGCGGCGGCAGGAACCGTCGGATCGGTCGTAGATTTCAGCGGCGTCGCCGACTTCGAGGTCTACGGTGCCGCGGTCGCCAAGTCGGTTTCTCCCGAACCGTGGCCGGGACGCACCCCGCCTCGCCTGACGTCGGTGGGTTCCGGCATGTTGAACGGCATCGGCATACAGAACCCGGGGATCGAGGCATGGAAGCACACCATTGGCCCGATGCTTGCCGGCGTCGGGGTGCCGGTCTGGGGCTCGGCGGTTGGGCACGACGCACGCGGATTCGCCGATGTCGCGGTGGGACTCGAAGCGGCGGGCGTAGCGGCGATCGAAGTGAACCTGTCGTGTCCGAATCTGGATGACGGCCACCTCTTCGCCCTCGATGCTTCAGCTGCCGCAGCCGTTGTGCGAGCGGTGCGAACTGCCACATCGCTCCCGATCGGTGCCAAACTCTCTCCGAACGCCATCGATATCGCCGCTATCGCCGCGTCGGTGCGTGACGCCGGCGCCGACTGGGTGGTGCTCACCAACACCGTCTGGGGCGCAGGAATCGACGTCGAGACCCGGCGCCCGAGGCTCAGCGGCGTGGTTGGCGGCTACTCGGGGACACCGATCAAGCCGATCGCGCTGCGGTGTGTGTGGGAAGTGGCCCAGGCCCATCCCGACATCCCGATTCTGGGGTGCGGGGGAGTGCGGACCGGAGCCGATGTGGTGGAGTATTTTCTCGCGGGCGCCTCCGCAGTGGCAGTCGGGACGGCGCACTTCGCCGAACCACGCGTCGGGAAGCGAATCATCAAGGAAGTGGAGCGGTACATGACGAAGCACGGAATATCGTCGGTGCGCGAATTGGTGGGAGCGGCCGAACCGTGGTGAAGGGCATCATCGTTGCACTCGACGTGCCGAACGCGGAATCGGCCGTCTCACTCGCCGAACAGGTGGCCGAACATGTCGTGGGATTCAAGATTGGCCTCGGTCTGCTGCACGGGCCGGGCCCAATCCTCATCTCTGCCCTGGTCGGCCTGGGCAAGCCGGTGTTCGCCGATGCGAAGCTCAACGACATTCCGTCGCAGGTGCAGGCCGCAGCACGACGGCTCGGAGAACACGGTGCCAGGTGGGTTACGGCGCATGTGAACGGTGGGGAGGCGATGCTCGAAGCCGCGGTGGCCGGCCTCGAGGAGGGATCTGGTGCCGCGCCCGCCGGCATTCTCGGCGTTACCGTGCTGACCTCGCACGACGAGGCATCGCTCGCACGCATTGGGATCGACCGATCACCCGGCAAACTCGTTGCACGGATGGCGCGCGTCGCAGCCGCCGCAGGCTGTGAGGGCGTTGTCTCGTCTCCGCAAGAATTGAAGGTCGTGGCCGACGTTGCCCCCGGTCTACTCCGAGTCACCCCGGGCATTCGGCCGGTGGATCGCCACGACGACCAGGCGCGCACGATGACACCGCAGGAAGCGATGCGGCGCGGGGCCGACCTGCTTGTCGTAGGCCGGCCGATCACTGCGGCCGGCGATCCGGCTGCCGCCGCTGCCCAGATCGCTGAGCAGATCCAAGGTGCAGGAACCATCGATTGATAGAGTCCCCTCATGGCCGATACCCACAACCTCCCCCCGATGAGCGACGAACAGCGTGCACTGGCCCTCGAGAAGGCAGCGGCAGCACGGCGCCAGCGCGCAGAGATCAAGGCGCTGCTCAAGACCGGCTCGCTGACCCTCTCCGAGGTATTCGACCGGGCAGACGAAGACGACATCGTTGCTGGTACGAAGGTGTACCCCCTGGTCGCATCGATGCCACGCATGGGCAAGATCAAGGCAACCCGCTTGATGGAGGAACTCGGGATTCCGGACAATCGCAGGATCCGGGGCCTCGGTCCACGCCAGCGTGAGAATCTCCTCAACGCCTTTGTCTGAGGGAACCCTGCTCGTGGTCTCCGGCCCCTCCGGGGTTGGCAAATCGAGTGTGATCGACGCCGTCCTCGCCGAAACCAATGCTCGCTTCTCCGTCTCCGCGACCACTCGGGCGCCGCGGTCGGGAGAGATCGACGGCGTGGACTACCGGTTCGTGGACCACGGCGAGTTCTCCGATCTCGTGAATTCCGGCGGAATGCTCGAATGGGCCGAGTACGGGGGCCACCGCTACGGGACGCCCCGAGGTCCCGTTCTCGAGATTCTCGGTGCCGGCACCCACGTCATCCTCGACATCGAGAACGATGGGGCGCATCAAGTCAAGAGGGCCTACCCGGCGTCGGTACTGGTCTTTCTCATGCCACCATCGCGTTCCGAGCTGGAGCGCCGGTTACGCGCACGCGGTGACACCTCGGCGGCCGACATCGATCGGAGGCTCGCGGTTGCCGATGAGCAAATGATCGATGCACGCGACTGCTACGACCATCTTGTCGTCAACGACGATCTTGAGGGCGCGATCTCCCAGGTTGTCTCTATACTCGGCGATCCGGCGATTCCCGCCGCAGATTCAGCCGCGTTCCCGCACACCGGGAGTGGCTCACCGACGAGGAGCAACACCGAATGATGACCGAACCGCCGATCGGCGCCGTGATTGAGAAGACCCAGTCCCGCTTCGGTCTCGTCGTGCTCTCGGCCCGCCGAGCGAGGCAGATCAACGCTTATTTCAATCAGCTCGGTGAAGGCATGGGCGGATACGTACCGCCGCAGGTGCACAGCCTTTCACGCAAGCCTCTGTCGATCTCTCTCGAAGAGATCTACGAGGACAAGGTCGTCATCGCCCCCACAGAGGAGTAGGCGATGCTCGCCGGGCGACGAGTGGTCCTCGGCGTCAGCGGAGGCGTTGCCGCCTACAAGTCCGCGTATCTCGCCCGCCGATTGATTGAGCGCGGTGCCGTCGTTCGCACGGTCATGACCGAATCGGCCACCCAGTTCCTCGGGCCGGCCACCCTTGCCGCGATCACCGGCGAACAGCCGGTTGTCGACCTGTTCGACGCCGACGATGTGAGCCCGCATACGAGCCTCGGGCGGTGGGCCGATGCCATGGTGATCGCCCCCGCAACCGCAGCTACGCTCGCCCGCCTCGCGAACGGGCTAGCCGACGACGCGGTCACAGCAAGCGTTCTCGCAACGGCAGCGCCGGTCGTTGTCGCTCCGGCGATGCACACCGAGATGTGGGGACACCCGGCGACCGTGGCCAACGTCGAACGCCTCAGGTCTTTCGGCTACCACATCGTCGGGCCACTCAGCGGTTCGCTCGCCGGCGGAGATATCGGCATTGGCCGACTCGCCGACCCGGACCGTATCGCGGATGCCGTCGCGGGAGTGCTCCCAGGGGGGCCACTGACCGGCGTGGGCGTTGTGGTCACGGCCGGTGGCACGCGCGAGCCGATCGATACCGTGCGCTACCTCGGGAATCGCTCGTCCGGGAAGATGGGCAATGCTCTTGCCAAAGCGGCAGCGCGTCGTGGGGCCACGGTGACGCTCGTCACTGCGGGACCCGGCATCGAGCATCCCCGAGTCACGGTCGTGGCGGTGGAGACGGCCCGTGAGATGGCCGAGGCGGCATGGACTGCGTCGCAGGGCGCAGATGTTGCCGTGATGGCAGCAGCGGTTGCCGACTTCCGCCCGACTGCGGTGATCGAGGGCAAGCTCAGACGCACCGAGGGTCCGCCGGTTATCGACCTCGAGGCGACACCGGACATTCTTGGCGGAATCGCCGCCATGGACAATCGTCCATTCCTCGTCGGGTTTGCGGCCGAAGTGGGCGGCCTCGACGAGGCAATCGCCAAAGCGCAACGCAAAGGTGTTGATCTCCTCGTTGCCAATGACGTATCGGCCCCCGGCTCGGGCTTCGGAACCGAAACCAACCAGGTGACGATCGTCCTGCCAGATGGCGGCACCGAGCCGTGGAGCCTCATGAGCAAGAACGAAGTTGCGGAGCGGCTGTGGGACCGGATCGCTGAACTCAGGAAGCGGAAAGGGCCAGCGACCTGACCAGGATCGCACAGGTCGTTCCGGAGATCCCATCGTTCGCCGTCGACGATGGCTTCGCCTACGAGATCCCAGACAAACTCGCCGATCTCGCGATCGGTGACATCGTTCGGATCCCGGTTGGCGGGCGGAAGGTTCGCGGATATGTGACCGCGACGGGAGAGAGAACCCCGGATCGCCAGCTTCGCCATGTCATCTCTCGCTCCGGGGCATGGAGCGTGTTCAGTCCATCGATGCTCCAATCGCTCCGCTGGGTTGCCACGCACTATGTCGCACCGCTTTCGACCGTGCTCGGCCGGTGCGCTCCGCCGAACCTTCCGCGAGCGCACCCCAAGCCGGCGACCGGTGCTCTCGACGCAGTCGAGGGACCGCTAACAGCCTGGGGCCGGCGTCAAGTGCGGTCAGGTCGCACCCGTCCCGGCTACCTGCTCAGTGGGGATCCGCTCCCGCAGGTGCTCTCCGCGATCGGTCCGGTACTCGAGTCGGGCCAGAACGTGCTCGTAACCGCACCGACGGTCGTCGAAGTTGCGAGCACGGTCGAGCGACTGCGCACTGCCTTCGGAAGACGGATCGCGACTGCGACTAGCGACGACTCGGCCGCGGCCAGAACGACCGCATGGGCGAAGCTTGCCAGCGGCACGGGCACCGCCGTGGTGGGGACCCGCGAAGTCGCTTTTTGGGGAGCTGCGGATCTCGGTCTCGCGGTGGTGCTCGACGAAGGGCGCCGTGGATACAAATCCCCACAGACGCCGACATACAACGTGCGCGACGTGCTGCGCCGGCGCTCCACGATCGAGCGGTTCCCGCTGCTGCTTGCCGGTGCATCACCGACGTCCGAGGCGATGGCCACTGGCCCCGAGATGATCCGGCTCCGGCGACGGATCTGGCCACTGGTCGAAGTGGTCGATCGGTCGGCAGATATGGAGAGCCGCGGAGCCATCGCAGATCCGGTACGCCGCGCCTTGGTTGCGGCCGGTGAGACGGCGAGCATCTTCGTGCTCGTGCCACGCCGCGGCGGAACCTTCCGCTGCGTGCGGTGTCGAACGCTGCGTCGGTGTCCGGAGTGCGATGCGATTCTCGAGCGCGACGGACATTGCGCCCGATGCGGTCGTACTACTTCTGCTTGCGTGGAATGCGGCGGAACAAGATTCGAAGCACTCGGCGGGGGCGTGCCGAGGGTCGTCGACGACCTCTCGCGCCTCGTCGGTTCACAGGTCGGACCTGCCGGTTCGAATCGCCGCATCACCGTCGGCACCGAACGCGACCTCGCCGGTCTCGATCCCGTCGATCTGGTGGTGGTTCTCGACCCCGACGTTTGGATCCTGGCACCGAACTACCGCGCCGATGAAGACGCTCTCCGGATTCTCATCCGCGCCGTCCTCGCTGCGAAGCCCGGCCGGGGTCGCCGCGCTGTCGTGCAAACCTCCATTCCGGGCCACCCGGTATTCGATGCATTGCGCAGCGGCGACCCGATTCCCTTCATGAGCGACGTTGTCGCCGCCCGAGAAGACTCTGGATTCCCGCCGGTCGGTGAGTTGATCGCCCTCGAGACCGACGCTCCCGACGCGAACGGCGTACTCGCCGATGCGGCATCTGGGGCCTCTCTGCTTGGACCCGCCAGGGAGGGCGATCGCGATCGGTGGCTCATCCAGGGATCCGATCTCACCCAGACGCGCCTTCGCTTGCGGGCTGCGGTCGGGCACCTGCGCGACGGGGGCTATCGCGTTCGCGTCGACGCCGATCCGATCGATCTGTAGATCACTGTTCGTGTGGCCACTGGGCACCAGACTCGGTACCCTGATCGACCCATGGCGATCTACCCCATTCGCGTCTTTCCCGACCCCGTGCTCCGAGCCGGTACCACGCCTGTGACCGAATTCGGTCCCGAGCTTTCTCGTCTGGCCGACGATATGCTCGAAACGATGTATGAGGCTCCCGGCGTCGGACTTGCTGCACCACAGATCGGTATCTCGAAACAGATGTTCGTGGCAGACATTGGCGACGGTCCATTTGCCATGGTGAACCCCGAGATCGTTGAGACATCCGGCAAGTGGAAGTTCGAGGAGGGGTGTCTGTCGGTGCCTGGCCGATGGTGGGAGTTTGGCCGTCCCGCGTTCGCGCGAGCCCGCGGACTCGACCTGGCTGGCAACCCGGTTGAGTATGCCGGCGACGAGTTGACGGGCCGCCTGCTCCAGCATGAGACCGACCACCTCAATGGCCTCCTGCTCCTCGATCGGCTGCCGCGCCGTCTCCGAAAGGAAGCCCTCAAGGACATTCGGGAATCGACCCAGCTGGGCGCGATCTGATGCGGGCAGTCTTTCTCGGCACGCCGGCCGTGGCAATACCAAGTCTTGCAGCCCTCATCGACGTGGCAGACATCGCCGTGGTGGTCACGAGGCCCGATCGCGCCAAGGGCCGCTCGGGGAAGCCAACCCCAACGCCCGTGAAGCTCGCGGCGGAGGAATGGGGCCTGCCCGTCTCACAGCCAACGAACCGTTCCGAGACGGAGGAAGTGCTGCGGAACGCGGACGCCGACATCGGAGTGGTTGTGGCGTACGGGAGAATCCTCAGCGCCGCGGCGCTCGAGACGACGCCGGCAGGCTTCGTCAACGTGCACTTCTCGCTCCTGCCTCGCTGGCGAGGTGCAGCTCCCGTCGAGCGCGCAATCCTTGCCGGCGATGAAACGACCGGTGTGAGCCTCATGCAACTCGACGAAGGACTCGACACGGGTCCGGTGATTGCCGCCCTCGAGACGCCAATCGCATGGGACGAAACCGGCGGATCGCTCAGCGGTCGCCTGGCCTACCTGGGTGCGATGATGATCGACGACGTGGTTCCTGATCTACTCGCCGGTCGGCTCGAAGCAGCGCCGCAGTTGCGCACGGGTGTGAGTGCCGCGGAGATGCTCACCCCGGCCGAGGCGCGCCTGGATACAACGTGGCATGTAGAACAGGCCGAGCGAGCCATCCGGGCGTTCAACCCCCGTCCCGGAGCATGGTTCGAGATGAACGGCACACGTTTGCGCGTAGACCGGTCTTCGCTCTCGGACGAGTCCGTCACCCCTGGCGTGATTGCAGCGTTCAACGGCGACGCCGTCATGGGCTTCCATGGAGGAAGTCTCACGATCGAAAGCATCCAGCCGGCCGGCAAGGCATCGATGACCGGAACGGCATGGCTCAACGGGCGGCGCGGGGTCGGCGGGCGTATCGATCCGGTAACGGAATGAAGCGCGGCGTCGAGGCACGAGTCGTCGCCACTGAGCTCCTCCGGCGAATTCTGGACGAAGGCGCATACTCCAACGTCGTCATACGGTCCGGTACTCAGGATCTGTCACGTCGGGATGCGCTCTTCGTGCAGCGCCTCGTGTACACGGCGATTCGCTACCTCGATCGCGTCGATCGCACGATCGATGGCCAGATCTCCCGCCCGATCGACGATGTGGTCAGGTCCGTACTGCGGATCGGTGTTACGGAAATCCTCTTTGCCGAAAGCGAACCGCATGCTGCTGTCGATTCGGCAGTTGAGACCGTGCGGGCGCTCGATGCGCCGCGGGCTGCCGGCTTCGTCAACGGCGTGCTTCGCAATGTGGTGCGGCATGGTGAACCGCCGCTGCCGGAGGGCCCGGCAGGCGACGCGCTGCGCTTTGGAGTGCCACTATGGCTCTTCGACGACCTAGTCGAAGCCTACGGAGACCCGTCAACACGGGCATTCCTCGAGGCCTCGAATCAGGCGACGCGAGTTGGCGTCCGGAGACGCTCCGGAACGCCGCCGGGGGAGAGCATCCCCGGAATCGAAGAGGCATTCCTGGTCGACGACGTGACGCAGCATCGTGCAGAGCTCAAGTCGGGTGCGCTCGTGGTAGCCGATCCCTCGTCCACGGCGGTTGCGGAAGCGCTCGAGCCACAGCCTGGAGACCGAGTCTTGGATCTCGCCGCTGCACCCGGCGGAAAAGCGTTGCACCTCTGGGACCGCATCGGCGGTGAGGGTGTCGTGGTCGCGATGGACCGACACCCGAGGCGGGCCGCGACCGCACGGCGTCGGCTCGAGCGAATGGGCGTCCGGTTGCCCTGGCTGATTGGCGACGCCGCAGTCCCACCGTTTCGATCTGCCTCGTTCGACCGCGTGCTGCTCGACGCGCCATGTACCGGACTCGGAACCCTGAGGAGGCGTCCGGAAATACGCCATCGCGTCGACCGAGCCGGTGTCGCGAATGCCGGTCTCCTGCAGCGCCGAATGATCGAGGCCGCGATGTCGCTGGTGCGCCCGGGAGGACGCCTGGTCTACTCGGTGTGCACCGTGACACCGGAAGAAACCACGAACGTGGTTGCCGGCATGAACGCACGCGCTCCAGTGGGCATCCCGGGTACACATCTCGACGGCGGTGTGTTGCTTGCCCCGCACCTGACTGGGTCCGATGGCATGTTCATTGCGGTCATCGATCGCTGAGGCATGGTTCGGTCGGGATCCGCCGCCGCGAACTCGCAATCCGCTGAGTCGGGAAACGGATACACTCGAACATTGTGATCAAACCAGCGCGTATCGCACCGTCAATCCTGGCCGCAGACTTCGCTCACCTCGCCGATGATGTCGGCAGGATCGAGCCCCATATCGACCTGCTGCACGTGGACATCATGGACGGCCACTTCGTGCCGAACATCTCGCTCGGCATGCCGGTTCTCGCGTCCTTGCGGCAGGTCACCGACTTGAAGCTCGACTGCCACATGATGACTCTCAACCCGGACGCCTATCTGGAGGACCTGAGGGAGGCAGGGGGTGACCTCGCTACCGTTCACATCGAGGTCTTCCCGGATCCGACTTCCGTCGCCACCCAGGCTCGGGCTGCCGGCCTCGAGTTCGGCCTCGTTGTCAATCCACCGACCCCCTTCGAAGCGATCGAGCCCTTCATCGAACTCGTCGACATGGTGGTGGTGATGTCGGTGCATCCGGGCTTTGGGGGCCAGTCGTTCATCGAAAGTGTGTTGCCCAAGATCGAAAGGGTCAGGAAGTTCATTGATTCCGCGGGCCTCACGGCCGATATAGAAGTTGACGGTGGGATCGACGCGACCACGATCCGGTCGGCCCGAGACGCGGGCGCCGACGTGTTCGTGGCGGGAACGTCGGTGTTCCGCGCTCCCGATCCGGTCGCTGCCGTCGACGGACTCAGAAGCGCGCTCGGCCAGTAGAGGGACCATGGGAGATCGGATCCTTGTCGTCGATGACGACCCGGACATCCTGCAGTATGTCAAGATGAACCTCGAACGCGAGGGATTCGAGACGGAGACCGCCGCAAACGGGCTCGAGGCGCTCCAAAGCGCCACGACGCACCCCCCCTCGTTGGTGCTCCTTGACGTGATGATGCCCGGCATGGATGGCCTCACCACGCTCCGGCACTTGCGTAACGATCCGTCGACCTCCAGCGTGCCTGTGGTCATGCTCACCGCTCGCGCTCTTGCCAAGGATCGCGTCAAAGGACTCGACCTTGGCGCTGACGACTACATCACGAAGCCGTTCGCCGTTGAAGAACTGATCGCGCGCGTCAGCACCGTCATCCGACGCTCTCAGCAGATGCGCGACGTCTCACCGCTTACGGGCCTTCCTGGCAACTTCCGGATTGCAGCCGAACTCGAGAGCAGGATCGAGGCGCGCGGCCCCATCGCCGTGGTGTATGGCGACCTCGACAACTTCAAGGCGTTCAACGACCACTACGGGTTCATGCGGGGCGACACCGTCATCAAGTTCACCGCCACGACGCTGACCGACGCGGTGCACGGGTGCGGCGACCCCAACGCCTTCGTGGGCCACGTCGGGGGCGACGACTTCATCGCAGTCATCGACCCAGAGTTGGTCGAGGCCTTCTGCAACAACGTGATCCAGACCTTCGACGACGGCATCCTCGACTTCTACGACACGGCCGACGCGCTCCAGGGCTATATCGAGGTCACCGATCGGCGCGGCGAGCGTCACGCGTTCCCAATCGTCTCCTTCTCGATGGGGGTCGTGACCAACCAGTACCGTGCCATCGCCTCGGAATGGGAAGCGTCTGCCATCGCTTCTGAGATGAAGGAGTTCGCGAAACGCCAGCCGGGCTCGACCTACTCCATCGACAGAAGGCAATAGAGTCGCCAGTCGCGAGTCGCGAGTCGCGAGTCGCCAGACCGACAACCAATCAGATGCGCGTGTCCTAGGCCTGCTGGTAGCTGGCAACTCTTCCTGCCGACTCCTGCGTGACGACTGACGACTATCGACCAACGCCTGGACTCTCACTGCCCAATTGCCGCTATTCTTCAAGTAGCCCCCTTCAGGGCAGGGTGCGATTCCCGACCGGCGGTGAAAGCCCGCGAGCTCCGTTCCACGGGGCGGATCCGGTGAGACTCCGGAGCCGACGGTGACAGTCCGGATGGGAGAAGGAGGGCGTGTGTCGCGTCGCGTCGAGGACAATCTGTTCCCAACGCACCGCGCGGATGAGTTGATGCAGCGTGCCATCGGACTGACCGAGGCAACCAGACCGCATCCGAATCCGCGGGTCGGTGCCATCGTGCTGTCCCCAGCGGGGGACGTTGTCGCGCAACGTGCCCACGTCGCTCCGGGATCAGCGCATGCTGAAGCGGCCGCTCTCATCGATGCCGGATCGCAGGCCGCCGGATCCACGCTCGTCGTCACGCTCGAACCATGCGCACACTACGGCCGTACCCCGCCATGCGCCGACGCGGTGATCGACGCCGGCGTGCAGCGCGTCATCGTCGGCGCCGTCGACCCCGACCCACGCGTCGCCGGCAAGGGGATCGAACGGATGCGCAGCGCAGGAATTGAAGTGATCACCGGCGTTGAGGAGGCATCGGTTCGCAGCAACGACCCGGCCTACTTCCACCACCGGTCAACGGGCCGACCACTGGTGACACTGAAGATCGCGATGACCCTCGACGGACAATCGGCAGCAGCCGATGGCACCTCGCAATGGATCACCTGCCCGGAAGCTCGTACCGACGCCCACCACCTGCGAGCAGAGCACCAAGCCGTGCTCGTCGGCATCGGGACGGTGCTTGCCGACGACCCTCGCCTCGATGTTCGCCTCGACGGCTACACCGGCCCGCAGCCCCGGCCCGTTGTCATCGCCGGTCGCCGCGTCATCCCCTCGACGGCCGCGCTGCTCGACCGCGAGCCGCTGATATTCACCCCGGGCCCGGTACCACCGCAGATTGGTGTCGGTGTGGAGACCGTCCCAATGCCAGGCAGTGGGGGCGTCGACCTCGTTGGCGTCGTCAAGCACCTTGGGGCCACAGGGGTGGTCTCCGTGCTCGTCGAAGGCGGGCCGACTCTCGCGGGAGCAGCCCTGAGGGCGGGAATCGTCGACCGGATCGCTCTCTACTTCGGAGCGAAGCTCGCCGTGGGCGTCGGGCTCCCAGCCATAGCGGGGACACTCGCCACGATCTCCGACACTCGGGACGTGTCGATCACCCAGATCACCAGAATCGGCACGGGTCTCCGCGTCGACGCCACCATCGAGGAAGAGAAGTAATGTTCACCGGAATCGTCAGCGAACTCGGAACCGTCGCCGCGGCGGACCCTACCGACGGTGGGGCGGTCTTCACCGTACACGCGCCGCATACCGCTCCAGGGCTGTCGATTGGCGACTCGGTTGCCGTGAATGGCGTCTGTCTGACGGCCGTCGCCATCGACGGAGACCGCTTTGTCGTTGAAGCGGTGGGGGAGACGCTCCAGCGCACCAACCTTGGAGACCTGGCCTCCGGCTCGGCGGTTGATTTGGAACGACCAGTCGCGGCGGCAGGGGGCCGCTTCGATGGCCACGTCGTGCAAGGCCACGTCGACGGTGCCGGCACCATCCGCAGCATCGTCGCTGAGGGCTCCGCACGCCGGATTCGCGTGTCGTGTCCACCGAGCCTTGCTCGCTATCTCGTCGAAAAGGGCTCGGTGACCGTCGACGGTGTGAGCCTCACCGTGACCGCGGTCTCGCCCGTCGACGATCGTGAACCTTGGTTCGAGATCGTGCTCATTCCCCACACCCTGGATGTCACCGTCCTTGGGAACCGAGTGGAAGGCGATCGCCTCAACCTCGAGACCGACATTCTTGCCAAATACGTGGAACGACTGATGGAGGGACGCGGATGAACTACGCCAAGATCGAAGAAGCGGTCGAAGCGGTACACCGTGGGGACATGGTTCTCGTAGTGGACGACGAGGACCGGGAGAACGAAGGCGATTTGATCGTTGCGGCTGAAAAGGTCACGTCCGAGCACATTGCGTTCATGGTTCGCCACACCAGTGGGTTGATCTGCCTCCCGATGCTCGGCGAGCGCCTCGACGCGTTGGATCTGCCGCTGATGGTGAAGGAGAACACCGACTCACATAAGACGGCGTTCACGGTGTCGATCGACCTCGCCGAAGGCACGACAACGGGCATCTCGGCGGCGGACCGGGCACGCACCATCCGTTCTGCCGTTGAGCCGTCCGCGAAGGCCGAGCAATTTCATCGGCCCGGCCATGTCTTTCCCTTGCGCTACCAGCCCGGCGGCGTCCTGGTTCGACCCGGGCACACCGAGGCCGCCGTTGACCTGGCTCGTCTGGCTGGCTTGACCCCCGCCGGCGTGCTGTGCGAGGTCGTCAACGACGACGGAACCATGTCCCGCGGTGAACTTCTCATGGCGTTCGCCCAGGAGCACGGCATTCCGATCGTGACGATTGAAGACTTGGTTGCCTACCGCTGGCGCAACGAGGCGCTTGTGACCCAGGTGTCCGAGGCAGCGCTGCCGACCGAGGCCGCCGACTTTCGCGCCGTCGGGTATCGCGCCAATGACACCGGTTCGGAGCACATCGCCCTCGTACTCGGCGATGTAGCGGGGCACGACGGTGTGCTCACCCGGCTCCACTCAGTCTGTCTCACCGGAGACGTCTTCGGCAGCCTTCGCTGCGACTGCGGTATGCAATTGCGCGAGTCGATGGCGCTCATCGCAGCGGAGGGCGAAGGGATCGTCGTCTACAACCCCACGCATGAGGGCCGCGGAATCGGTCTGACGGACAAACTCGCCGCATACCGACTCCAAGAGCAGGGCCTCGATACCGTCGAAGCAAATGAGCAGATCGGCCATGCAGTCGATAGCCGCCACTACGGCGTCGACGCGCAGATTCTGCACGATCTGAAGGTCTCGAGTGTTCGTCTCATCACCAACAATCCCGACAAAATCGACCAGCTTCGGATCTTCGGGGTCGACGTCGCCGATCGGATACCGATCTGGGTTGGTGAGAACAGCCACAACCGGTTCTATCTCCAGACCAAAGAGGGCAAGCTCGGCCACCTCGGAGCTGAACGATGACCGAGATCATCCGGGGAGAGCTCGATGCGTCCGGTCTTCGAATCGGAATCGTTCGCTCTCTGTTCAACCAACCCGTCACCGATGGATTGCTGCAAGGCGCGCTCGACGTGCTCGATGAGGCCGGTGGTGGCGCCGAAACCATCGTGGACGTCGAAGGGGCCTTCGAAGCGCCTTTGGTCGCCCAGCGCCTGGCCGGCGCGGGATTCGACGCGGTGGTGGTGCTCGGGGCCGTGGTCAAGGGCGAGACCGACCACTACGAGCACATTGCTACGCGCTCGGCCGACGGGCTGATGCGGGTCGCCCTCGACACCGGCATCCCGGTGTCGTTCGGCATCCTGACGGTCACCGACTCCGCACACGCATTCGCCCGAAGCGCCCCCGACGAGCACAACAAGGGCCGCGAAGCCGCGACAGCAGCCATTCGGACGGCGAATGCCCTCAAGCGAGTAGCGAGTAGGAAGTAGCGAGTAGCAAGTAGGCACCGTCTGCGAGTTCGGGTCTTGCTACTTGCTACTTGTGTCGTGCCACTGACTTCTGCGTCGCATTGAAGTAGGCGTGCCAACGGTCTAGTCTCTCATCCACAATTGACGCAAGCGGAGGCGCCTGCTTCCCACCCTTTCACCGACTGAGGTGCACTGGGTCGCAAATTCAGGCAGCACTCGCGTCGTGCTGCCTTCTGTATTGGCACCAGGCGCCTGCTTCGTCGACATGCACGAGCAGGAGGTACTCCGATTAAGGAGCCCAGGGTCAACGATCGCATCCGGGTCAAAGAGGTTCGCCTCGTGGATCCGGCCGGCGAACAGATCGGCATCAAATCGATCGAAGAGGCACGCTGGCTTGCGGGGCAGCTGGAGTTGGATCTCGTCGAGGTCGCTCCCGAGGCCAGGCCGCCGGTGGTTCGTCTCATGGACTACGGAAAGTTCAAGTACGAGCAGTCCGTGAAAGCTCGCGAGGGCCGCAAGAAACAGACCCGCACGGTCATCAAGGAAGTCCAGTTCCGCCCCAAGATCGGTGCGAGCGACTTCGAGGTGAAGCGTCAGCGGGTCATCCGGTTCCTCCAGGACCATGACAAGGTCAAGGTCACAATGCGCTTCCGCGGTCGAGAGGTCACCCATCCCGAGATCGGGAACGAGATCCTTGCACGGCTGCGTGACTCCGTCGCTGACTATGGCGACGTCGAGACGCCACCACGTCTCGAAGGGCGGCAGATGACGATGGTCCTCGCCCCCGTTCGTAACGCCGATCGAGTAGTAGTAGACGATGAATCTGCCGTCGAAATGGAGGTCGCCGAGGCGACCGACGTCGACGCGACGGACGAGTAGGAGAGTACAAACGTGCCGAAGATGAAGACGCACAAAGGTGCAGCAAAACGCTTCAAGCGCACCGGGAGCGGGAAGGTGCGGACCACGAAGGCGTGGCGCGGCCACAACCGCCACAAGAAGTCACCTGCGCGCTGGCGCCGAAACAAGGGGAACAAGATCCTCGAAGGCGGGAACGAGAAGCGCATGAACCGCCTGTTGGGGAACTAGGAGTCAATCGATGGCACGTGTGAAGCGTTCGATCAACGCAAAGAAGAAGCGCCGCAAGGTAATGGACCGCGCCTCCGGATACGGAGGCGCCAGGAGCCGCAGGTACCGCACCGCTCGCGAGCAGGTCATGCACTCGATGCAGTATGCGCATCGCGACCGCAGGGCTCGCAAGGGCCAGTTCCGTCGCCTGTGGATCCAGCGCATCAATGCTGCGGCCCGCTTGAACGGCACGACCTATTCCCGTTTCATGGCGGGCCTCAAGGCCGCGGATCTCGATGTCGACCGGAAGATGCTCGCCGAGATGGCAGTCAACGATCCGGCTGCATTCTCGGCTCTTGTCGAGGTTGCCGGAGCCGCGACTCCAGAGTGATCTCGTTCGGACCGCCGGACCGAATTGACGGAGGCCCCGCATTGGCGGGGTCTCTGCGCGTCTGATGCGCATCGAATCGACCGCCAACGATGGGGTCAAGGCCGTGCGGCGTCTGCATCGCGGTCGAGAGCGGCGGCGAACGGGCCGCACATTGACGGAAGGGCCAACCCTTGTTGAGGCCGCCCTTGTCGCAGGCATCGTTCCGGAAGAGGTCTATGCGGTCGAGAGCGGACCGCTGACCCGTCGGTGCGAAGCGGCCGGCTCAAGGGTCGTCGAGGTCTCACAAATCGTCCTTGAAGCGATCTCAACCACCGTTGAGCCACAGGATCCAATCGGTGTGATCTCCGTACCGCCGTCTGCAAAACTCGACTTCCGTCGAACTCTCGTTGCTGTGGACATCGCTGATCCAGGAAACCTGGGGACACTGATCCGCTCCGCGGCAGCGCTCGATTGGCAGGTGGCGTTGATTGGGGGAGCGGACCCGTGGAGCCCGAAAGTGCTGCGTGCGAGTTCGGGCGCCCAACTCACGAACCCTGCAATACCGATTGCGAGTCTCGATCGCCTCGACGAGATCGGTCTCACAACCGTCGCCACTACGGTGTCCGGCGGCACTCTGCCTGCGTCGCTCGACGCACAGAGTCCCATCGCACTGATAGTCGGCAGCGAGGCGCACGGGTTGCCGGCGAAGATCGTGGAGCGTTGCGCTGCCATTGTGACGATCCCCATGCCCGGGGGGTTTGAAAGCCTGAACGCGGCGGTTGCGGGTGCTATCGCCATGTACGCCTTTGGCGATCGAATCGCCGAATAGCGAGATACTAAGTCGGTAACTGGACATCTGGAAGTTGTCGGAATAGCCTGGCGGCGAACCCCGGCAAGGGGTCGACGATCCTCAGGAGATGCGATGCCCAGGACCTCGATGTTTCGCCTCACGGTTGTGCTCGCCGTCAGCGCAATCGCATTGGTGATCGCGGCATGCACGCAAGTGCTGCCCGAGCGCGTCATCGTGGTCACCGACCCCGAAGCAGCGGCAGCGATTCTCGAAGAAGCCGGCGGTGGCGAATCCGCGGCGGAAGCCACACCTGACGCGGCGGTGGCTGCAGGCGAGGCCGCGTTCGAAGAGGACTGCGCTGTATGTCACACCATTGGAGGCGGACCGCTCGTCGGACCCGACCTGGCAGGTATCGGCGAAGTGCACACCCCGGAATGGCTCGATAACTGGATCACCGACCCGGAGGCGTTTGCGGCCGTCGATGCCGACGCTGCTGAGATCTATACCGGAGCGATGCCGGCCCCCGACCTGGACGCTGGTGCCATCGCCTCGATCGTGGCGTATCTCGAATCGACGTCGGATGTTGCTGCACCGCCTATCGCGCTCGAGGGGCCCCGCGGGTTGAGCACTGCGGAATTCGAGGAAGCGTCTGACGTCTACTTCAACCGGTGCGCTGGTTGCCATGGCACGCTGCGAGCCGGCGCCACCGGCCCCGCAATCCAGCCGGAACGCACGCTCGAGATCGGCACCGTCGGTCTGACCACCATTCTCACGAACGGTCTGCCGGGAGGCATGCCGGCATGGGGCGAAGCAGGGATTCTCACCCCCGAAGAGATCGAACTCATGGCGAACTTCGTGCAGTTGCCTCCGCCGACGCCCCCGGCGCTCAGCCTCGATGAGATCACGGAGTCGTGGAACCTCCTGGTCCCGGTCGCTGACCGGCCAACCGAACCGCAGACCGCCCGAGACTGGACGAACTTCACCGGGATCATTCTGCGCGACGCCGGACAGGTCGCGATCATGGACTCCGACACATACGAACAAGTTGCGATCATCGACACCGGGTTCGCTGTGCATATCCTTCGATCCTCGGCAACCGGTCGCTACTTCCTGGCCGTTGGACGTGACGGTCGTGTCACGATGATCGACCTCTGGACGGAGACGCCCGAGATCGTGGCACAGGTCCAGGGCTGCTACGACGCGCGGAGCGTCGATGGCAGCAAGTTCGAAGGGTTTGAGGACCAGTACATCATCGAGGGCTGCTACTGGCCGCCGCAGTATGTGGTCTACGACGGTCAGACGCTCGAACCGCTCGTCGTGCACGACGTGCTTAGCGACGACATCTATGGCGACCCCCTTGAAGAGGTACGCGTGGCGGCGATCGTCGCCTCCCGTTTCGATCCCGTGTGGGTGATGGGTTTGAAGGAATCGGGCTACGTCGCCATCGTCGACTACTCGCAGCCCGACTTTCCGTTGGTGAAGAAGATCCCGGCCGAGTTGTTCCTCCACGACGGGGGATGGGACCACACCGGTCGCTACTTCATCACTGCTGCGAATGCCAAGAACAAGCTCATGGTCGTCGATGTCAAGACACAGGAGCTCGTCGCCGGAGTCGAGACCGGAGAAACGCCGCATCCCGGCCGTGGCGCCAATTGGATCGATCCGGAATTCGGATGGGTCTACGGGACCACGCATATTGGCGAAGGGAAGCTGACGCTCATCGGGGCTGATCCCGAAGGGAGCCCGGAGCATGCCTGGAAGGTCGTGCGTGAGGTCGAGCTGCCGGGGACGGGGAGCCTGTTCCTCAAGACCCATCCCGACTCCGCATGGGTCTGGATGGACACGCCACTGTCAAACGATGTGGAGGAGAGCCACCAGATCTGCGTGTACAACAAGGAGACGACCGAGCTCGAGAAGTGCTTCCCGGCTGCCGACCGTGGGCGCGTCGTTCACTTCGAGTATGACAAGACCGGCACGGAGGTCTGGGTCTCCGTGTGGGACCGGGATGGCCAGATCATCATCTACGACGATGCCACGCTCACCGAGAAGCTCCGTATCGACGAGGACTGGCTGATCACCCCGACCGGCAAGTTCAACGTGTTCAACACGGCGAACGACATCTACTAGAGGTTCGAGTCGCCAGTCGCGAGTCGCGGCGAGTAGCGGGGTAGCTGGCTGTTCAGTACCGGGCCTTCGGCAGTAGCTGAGACCGAGGTCGGCCGTCCCCCCGACCGAAGCGCGGGGGAGACGGAGGAGCGCCAGCGACGACGTAGGGGGGCCAGGTCCTGCCCAGAAGTCGGGGCGGCCAGGCCGGATCGTGTCGTCCCTTTCAGAGGGGGGAGCCGAGCGCAGCGCGGCGGAGGGGGTCAGACAGCGAACCCGCGCGTATTTCGCTCAGTGTCAGCAGCCGTTTGACGCTGTGGCAAGCGTCATCGACGACAGCTCAT
>CAZONX010000003.1:0-66607 GCA_964581295.1 uncultured Acidimicrobiaceae bacterium | reverse complement strand
GGCGAATTGGCGACGAAGGGCGAGATCAGGCCCGTGATCGACCGCACCTATGCCCGCCTGGACGACATCGTCGACGCGCACAGATATGTCGACAACGGACACAAGCGGGGCAATGTGATCATCACCTTGATGTAGCGTCGCAAACGGTCTTTCCATCGAACCCCGCTTCAACTTGACTCGCTCACGGCTGTCCTATCTGGGCATCCCGCAACCGATAATCCTTGCCCTGCAGACGTTCCGGGCCATGTATGGGTCGCTGCGGAAGCATGTACTCCTGCCGCACTGCTCTGGCCAGTGCCCTCGCTGGGAGCCAATAGCTCTGGACGCCTGTGGACACCCCTTGGAGATTTGCGGATCAGGAGGATGGGGCCCGTCGCAAAGCGACAGGGTCGAGTTCCGCTGGGCGTGCAACGGACTCCGAAGGAGTATGCAAAGACCCCTTGTCGTGCAAGGGGTCTTTGCATTGGCGCTCCCGAACTGCTGTGTCTGGCCTGCGGATTTCTCGGTTGTATCTTGGTCGGCCGCGTTTGCCGGTGATTGCCGAGAATGGTGATTGACTCGCTGCCAACGGGTCAACGGGTCAGTTCCGCTTAGAGCCTCGGGGGGTTGATTCCGGCGAGGACGAGAAGTCGCGACCACAGCCAGAGCCGGGAGCAAGCCAGCGTCCCGACCGGGGAAGGGGCTGCTGATCGGATCCGCGCTCGGTCGGACCGCTGGGTGAGCGACAGGTATTGCATCCGCGGACCCGCTAGCCGACACTCCATCCGCAAAGCCCCGCGTCGGACGGTTGGCTGGCCGAGGCACTGTTCGAGATGGCGAACGTCATCGGCAGTCGCCTGTATCGACTCGCGCTCCTCGTCGCGCGACGTGGAGCCGGTCGAGTGGCCACGTGGGGCGGATCGGTTGGGCCCAATGGTGTGGCTGTGGTCTTGACGCGAGGCAACTCGGGCATATTTGGACCGGTCCCTCGCTTGACCTACTGAGAGTCCCGGAACCACTTCGCAAGCTCACGACTCCGGCGATCGGCTAACCAACCCAAAGGACCCCCATGACCGACCTCGATCAGATCAACGTCAACACGATCCGCTTTCTCGCCGTCGACGCGGTGGAACAAGCCAACTCCGGGCACCCGGGTCTGCCCCTCGGTGCAGCGCCGATGGCCTACACGCTATGGGACCGCTTCCTCCGCCACGACCCTACAGATCCCTCATGGTTCAACAGAGACCGATTCGTCCTGTCACCCGGTCATGGTTCGGCGATGCTCTACGCGCTCCTCCACGTCTACGGGTACGGACTTCACATGGACGAGGTCCGCCGCTTCCGCCAGACCGGCAGCGCGACACCGGGACACCCCGAGTACGGACACACTGCCGGCGTCGAGGCCACGACCGGGCCCCTTGGTCAGGGATTCGCCATGGGGGTCGGCATGGCTATCGCCGAACGCTTCCTCGCATCCCACTTCAACCGCCCCGACTTCCCAATCGTGGACCACACCACGTATGCAATCGTCTCGGATGGCGACCTCATGGAAGGCATCTCATCCGAAGCGGCTTCACTGGCAGGAACACTCGGTCTCGGCAAGTTGATCTACCTCTACGACGACAACCACATCTCGATCGAAGGCGACACCGACCTCGCCTTCCGCGAAGACGTCGAACGCAGATTCGAGGCCTACGGATGGCAGGTCCTCCGAGTCGCCGACGGCACCGACCTCGATGCGATCGAGGGTGCAATCGAGGCAGCCAGAGCCAGCCAGCGCCCGTCGTTGATCATGGTCAGGAACCACATCGGTTTCGGCAGCCCGCGCCAGGACACAGCGGCGGTTCACGGGGAGCCGCTCGGCGCCGACGGCGTCGCAGCCACCAAGGAGGCGCTCGGATGGCCGACCGAACCGTCCTTCTTCGTTCCCGACGAGGCCGCCGCCCACTTCGTACGATCACGGGACGAAGGCAGCGATCGTAATGCGGCATGGACTCGTCTTCTCGCACGCTACCGCAACGAGTACCCCGAGCTCGCAGCAGAGTTCGACGAAGCCGTTGAGGGGCGCGCGCCAGAGGGATGGGCCGGGCAGATCCCCGCATTCGATCCGGACGGGGGACCCGTCTCGACCCGCGACGCCTCCGGCGCGGTGATGAACGGTATTGCTCGCGGCTACCCGACCTTCATCGGCGGCTCCGCAGATCTGAATCCATCGACGAAGACCGAGCTGATCGGGCTTGGAGACTTCGGGCTCGACAACGGTTCCGGCCGCAATATCCACTTCGGCATTCGAGAGCACGCCATGGGCGCCATCATCAACGGGATGGCGCTGCACGGCGGCGTTCTGCCCTTCGGCGCGACGTTCTTCGTGTTTGCCGACTATCTGCGTCCTGCCCTCCGCCTCTCGGCAGTGATGCAGACCCACGCGGTCTACGTGTTCACCCACGACAGCATCGCGGTCGGCGAAGACGGGCCGACCCACCAGCCGGTCGAACACCTTGCGAGCCTGCGGTCGATCCCGGGGATCGTGGTCCTGCGACCCGCCGATGCGAACGAGACGGTCGCAGCATGGCGAATCGCGGTTGAACGGCCGGGACCCACGGTGCTTGTCCTCACCCGCCAGAAGCTGCCGGTGCTCGCAACCGATCATTATCCCGTGAGCGAAGGAGTCCCCAGCGGTGGCTACGTCATTCGGGGGGCCGACCGTGAGAGCCCCCAGGTGACTCTCATCGCCACAGGTTCGGAGGTGAGCCTTGCCCTCGACGCTGCGGATCGTCTTGCCGACATGAGTATTGCTGCCCGGGTCGTTTCGTTGCCGTCGTGGGAGATCTTTCGCGAGCAGTCAGACGAGTACCGCGAATCTGTGTTGCCCGTCGGCGTGCCCAGACTGGCGATCGAGGCTGCTCACAGCATGGGGTGGCATGAGTTCGTCGGCGACAGCGGCGAAGTCATCTCGATCGATCGATTCGGAGCATCGGGACCCGGTCCGGACGTTTACGCCGATTTGGGATTCACCGTGGATCACGTCGTGGAGCGAGCAACGGCACTCGTCGGGAGGTCGTGACGATGCGCTTCGCCCTCGGCGCAGACCATGCCGGCTATGAGATCAAGGACGACCTCATCGCTCTCCTCGATGGGCAGGGTCACGTCATCGTCGACCTTGGAACACACGGTCCCGAGCCGGTCGACTATCCCGACTTCGCCGAGGCCGTAGGCAGAGCGGTCCTCGATGGCAGAGCCGACCGCGGCATCATCGTGTGTGGCAGCGGTGTCGGTGCTTCCGTCGCGGCGAACAAGCTCACAGGGATCCGTGCCGGCTTGGCTCACGACACCTACTCGGCCCGGCAAGGGGTCGAACACGACGACATGAACGTCCTTGTACTTGGCGGCCGCGTGATCGGCCAGGCGGTCGCCAGGGAGTTGGCCTCGGCGTTCAGCAACGCAGTCTTCTCAGGCGAAGAACGCCACCTCCGACGCCTCGCCAAGGTGCGGGCGATAGAGACAGGACAACACGACTCGAAGAAGGAGACACAAGCATGAATCCGATCACGGCACTCCAAGACGCCGGCCAGTCCATCTGGCTCGACTACATCCGCCGCGAACTCCTCAGCAGCGGCGAACTCGATCGCCTCATCGGCCAGGGCATCCGTGGCGTCACAAGCAACCCGTCCATCTTCGAGAAGGCGATCGCCGGAAGCCAGGACTACGACGCCGACCTCGCCCGCTACATCGAGGCCGACGCCTGCATCGCACCCTCGAGCCTCTTCGACCGCATTGCCGTCGACGACATTCAACGAGCAGCGGACACACTGCGACCTGTCTACGACGCTACCGACGGCGCAGACGGCTACGTCAGTCTCGAAGTGTCACCGGACCTTGCTCGGGAGACCGAAGCGACCGTTGAGGAGGCCAGGCGCCTGTGGCGTGTCGTCGACCGGCCCAATCTCATGATCAAGGTACCGGCGACCACCGAGGGAATATCCGCCGTCGAACAGCTGATCGCTGAAGGCATCAACGTCAATGTGACACTCCTGTTCTCGCTCGAGCACTACGAGCAGGTCGCTGGTGCCTACCTCCGCGGTCTCGAACGCGCTGCCGACCCGTCCCGAGTCGCCTCGGTCGCCTCGTTCTTCGTGAGCCGTGTCGACACCGCCGTGGACCGCCAGTTGGAGGCCATCGGCAGCGCCGCAGCGCTCGACCTGAAGGGAAAGATCGCGGTGGCGAACGCCAAGGTGGCCTACCGCCGCTATCAGGAACTCTTCGAAGGTCCCGGATTCGACGCCCTCCGCTCCCGCGGCGGTCGACCCCAGCGTGTGTTGTGGGCGAGCACCGGAACGAAGAATCCCTCGTACTCGGACGTCCTGTACGTCGAGGAGTTGGTTGGTCCCAACACCGTTAATACCGTTCCCCCGGCAACCTTGGCAGCGTTCCAGCACCACGGCTTGCCGCACGGATCGACGCTTACCGAAGACGTCGCAGATGCCGACATCGCGCTCGCGAGCCTTGCCGCCCTAGGCATGGATCTTCAAGACATCACCGACGATCTCCAAGACCAGGGTCTCGCGGCATTCACTGAGTCGTTCCACCAACTCCTGCACGCTCTGCATGAGAAGAGCTCCAAGTTGCGCGGCCAGATCCCCAACGATCAGACGCTCAGCCTCGGGTCGTATGGCTCAGCCGTCCAGGACCGGCTGGAAGACTGGACCCGGACCGGGTTCTCACTTGGACTCTGGTCCAAGGACCACCGTTTGTGGAGCGAGCAGCCTCAACCGGAGATCGTCGACCGGCTCGGCTGGCTCACCCTTCCCGAAACCATGCAGGAAGTCCTCGACGACTACGTCGCGCTTGCCGAACAGGTACGGCGCGACGGAATCGAACGCGTTGTCCTCCTCGGCATGGGTGGGTCGAGTCTTGCCCCGGAGGTCTACCAACGCACCTTCGGCAATCGATCCGGCTATCCCGAACTCATCACACTCGACAGCACCCACCCCGGAGCCGTACGGGCAATACACGACCTCATCGATCCGGCAACGACCCTGTTCGTCGTCGCCAGCAAGTCGGGCGACACGATCGAGCCACTCTCGTTCTTCCGCTACTTCTGGGATCAAGTATCTGCTGTCACCAATCGTCCCGGCGATCACTTCATCGCAATCACCGACCCGGGAACCTCATTGATCGACCTCGCCAGGGAGCACAGCTTCCGCGGAGTGATCGAAGCCACCCCCGATGTCGGCGGGCGCTATTCCGCGCTGACCGCATTCGGGCTTGTGCCGGCAGCCCTGATCGGCGTCGATGTTCATCGGCTCACTGATCGCGCATGGCGCATGGCGGAAGCATCGGCGGTCTGTGTCCCCGAGCCCTACAGTCCTGCGCTTCGGCTTGGAGCAGCACTCGGCGAACTTGCGCTCGACGGAGTCGACAAGGTGACGTTCCTGGTCTCCCCGTCCCTCGCCGCCTTCCCCAGTTGGTTGGAGCAGCTCGTCGCCGAGAGCACCGGCAAGGACGACGCCGGCATCCTCCCCGTAGCCGATGAGCCGGTCGGCCCGCCCGACGTCTACGGCGACGATCGCTTCTTTGTCTACCTTTCATACGTTGGTGACCACGATGACGAGCAGTCGGCGCAGGTTGATGCTCTCGAGGCCTCGGGTTGCCCCGTTGCTCGCATTCGCCTCTACGAGAGAGAGGACATGGGAGCGGAGATCTTCCGTGCCGAGCTCGCGGTCGCTGCCGCGAGCGCCGCCATGGGCATCCACCCGTTCAACCAGCCCGACGTCCAGCACGCCAAGGAACTCGCACGTCGCGCGATGGCAGGAGACCTCGATACAGACGGCCTCGAGGAGGTAGACGTCCACGAGCAGGACGTACTCAACAATGCGGTTCTTGATTGGCTGGAGGAAGCGCACCCGGGTGACTATGTGTCGATACAGGCATACCTCCGACCCGATAGCCCAACGACCGAGGCCCTCCAGAGGATCCGACTAGGTCTGCGGGATCGACTGCATGTCGCGACGACGGTCGGCTACGGTCCTCGCTTCCTGCACTCGACCGGCCAGTTCCATAAGGGCGGCCCCAACAGTGGCATGTTCCTCCAGCTCGTGGATGACACACCGGATGACCTCGAAGTGCCCGGTACCGACTACACGTTCGGCGAGCTCATTGTTGCGCAGGCGGTCGGCGACTATCAGGCGCTGACTGCCCGTGAACGTCGGGTGCTGCGCGTGAACCTGAGCGACGACCCCGCCAGGGGACTGGCCGTGCTCGAGGAGGTGCTGAATGCCTGATGTCAAGGTGCTGCTCTTCGACGTGGGAGGCGTACTCCTCACGAACGGCTGGGACCGCGAAGCACGACGCCTGGCTTGCCAACGGTTCGATCTCGATTGGGAGGACTTCCAGGACCGACACGAGTTCGTTGCCCCGGACTTCGAGACCGGGAAACTCACCATCACGGAGTACCTGCGTCGGACGGTCTTCTACCGAGAGCGGCCGTTCACCGAAGGCGAGTTCATCGATTTCATGAAAGGCCAGTCCGAGGCGATGCCGGAGTCGCTGGCGCTACTCGCCGACCTCACGGCCTCAGGTGAATACGTGCTCGCAACGCTGAACAACGAGTCGAGAGAGCTGAACGACCACCGGATCGAGACATTCGGATTGCGAGAGCACTTCTCAGTGTTCATGTCTTCGTGCTACCTCGGAATCAAGAAACCCGAAGAGCACATCTTTCGCCTCGCCGTCGACATCACCCAGCACCGCCCCGAGCAGTACGTGTTCATCGACGACCGAGAACTCAACCTGGAATGTGCAGACCGGGCCGGTATCCAAACAATCCACTTCAAGAACGCCGATCAATTGCGCACCTCGCTCAGGGAGCTGGGTGTGGCCGTATGACAAGGGAGAACAACATGGAACTCGGAATGATTGGTCTGGGAAAGATGGGCGCCAACATGACCCAGCGGCTCGTCAACGGCGGGCACCGCGTGGTCGGCTTCGACCTCAACCCCGACTCGGTTCAGGGAGTCGTCGACATCGGCGCCGAAGGAGTCGGAACACTCGAGGAGTTGGTGTCCGCACTGCCGTCACCTCGCACTATCTGGATCATGGTGCCGGCTGGTCAGCCCGTCGACGCCACGATCGAGGCACTCCTTCCCCACCTCGAGGAGGGGGACACGCTCATCGACGGCGGCAACTCGAACTACAAGGACACGCTGCGCCGAGCCGCCACGTGCCGCAATTCCGGCCACCACTTCGTCGACGTCGGTACCAGCGGCGGCGTTTGGGGACTTGCCGAGGGCTACTCCATGATGGTCGGTGGCGACGTCGATGTCGTAGAGCGCCTCCGGCCGATCTTCGAGACGCTCGCACCGGCTGCCGACAAGGGATGGGGACGCACCGGAGACTCTGGAGCAGGGCACTACGTCAAGATGGTCCACAATGGAATCGAGTACGGCCTCATGCAGGCATACGCAGAAGGTTTCGCCTTGATGGAGGCGAAGGACGAATTCGGCTTTGATCTCTCCCAGATCGCCGCGATTTGGCAGGACGGCAGTGTCGTTCGCTCGTGGCTGCTCGACCTCACCGCCAATGCGCTCTCCGAGAATCCGACCATGGCAGGGATTGCGCCGTGGGTCCCGGACTCTGGCGAGGGTCGCTGGACCGTGTTCGAGGCGATCGACCTGGACGTTTCCGCCCCGGTGATCACCCTGTCCCTCATGCGTCGGATCGGATCCCGCGACGAGGTGGACTACGCGGATCGGCTGCTCTCTGCGATGCGCAATCAGTTCGGCGGACACGCCGTCAAGCAGGAGTCGTGACGATGGCTGAGGTCGAGCGCCATGTCTTCGTCATCTTCGGTGGGACGGGTGATCTTGCGCGCCGCAAATTGATCCCGTCGCTCTACCGTCTCATCACGGAGAACGGTATCGACGGCCGGTGCATTCTGCTGGGAGTCGCCCCGAACGATCTCAACGATGACGCCTACCGGTCGTGGGCTCGTTCAGCACTGGAGGAAGCGGGTCTCGGCGACGACGATCTCGAAGCGTGGTGCGACGAGAACGTCTTCTACCAAACGCTCGACCGGGACCCGGGATCGTACGAAAGGCTGCGCCACCGCATCGAAACGATCGAAGCGGACCGCGATCTCCCAGGGAACCGAGCCTTCTATCTGGCCCTCCCCCCTGCGGTATTTCCTTCCGCCATCACAGGTCTCGGAGAAGCCGGACTGAACGAGAGCCCTGGATGGACCCGCCTCGTAATCGAGAAGCCGATCGGGACCGATCTGGAATCCGCAGGCGAGCTAAACGCTCTGGTGCATGATTCCTTCGACGAGACGCAGGTCTACCGGATTGATCACTATCTGGGCAAGGAGACGGTGCAGAACCTATTGGCGTTCCGGTTCGCGAATCCGATGTTCGAGAGCGTGTGGAACCGAGAGCGCGTGGAGTCCGTCGAGATCACCGTCGGCGAAGACCTCGGGATTGGGACGCGGGCCGGATACTACGAAACGGCTGGGGCCCTTCGCGACATGGTGCAAAACCACCTCACCCAGGTCCTTGCACTGGTGGCCATGGAGCCGCCGAGCTCGTTCGACGCCGAGCGGATCCGCAACGAAAAGGTCAAGGTGATCGAAGCGATCGCACCGATCCGACGCGAGAACGTCGTATTCGGCCAGTACGACGCCGGATCGATCGACGGCATCGCGGTCCCCGGCTATCGCGACGAGGACAATGTCGCTGTCGACTCGCGAACGCCGACGTTCGTCGGCCTTCGGCTCGAGGTCGATACGTGGAGGTGGCGGGGTGTGCCGTTCTACCTCCGAACGGGCAAGCGTCTTCCGAAGCGACTGACTCAGATTGCCGTCACGTTTCAGCGTCCGCCACTGTGCATCTTTCACGGACATCGAGATGCGTGTGTCTTGAAACCGAACGTGCTCTTGATCACCCTGCAACCTGATGAAGGCTTCACGCTGCAATTCAACGTGAAAGCGCCTGGAGAGTCCCTCATGCTCGACTCACAGGCTCTGGACTTCAGCCATGACGACGTCTACGGGAGGCTCCCCGACGCCTACCAGGCCTTGATCCTCGATGTCATCGAAGGCGACCAGACTCTGTTCGTGCGAGCCGACGAAGTGGCCGCATCATGGCGCCTCTACGACCCGCTCCTCGACTACCGCCCGGAGCCGCACCGCTACGAAGCCGGTACCTGGGGCCCCGCCGCGATGGATCAGCGCCTGGCGCTGGGAGGCAAGGCCTGGACGGGAGACTGATCAGGAAGTCGCCAGTTCCGACCAACGAGCCAGCAGAGAAAGCTGAGAGCCGGGATCCGGCTCTCGCATGTCTTGGTTCTTGGTTGTCTCTACACAAGCCGGACGATGTCGCCCTCGGCGAAGATTGGACCTACGTCGATTCCGAGGAATCTGGCGTACAGCTCGGGCGGCACGCTGATGTCGGCGAGGTACAACTCACCAACATGGGTCTCAACGCCGGGCGCTCTGAGCCCTTCCTTGGGGAGAGCGAGCGTCATCGTCGCCGCGGCCCGAATTGCAGGTTCGAACACGGTCCCGGTCGTTGTGTCGACACCGGATGGCGCGTCGAGGGAGAGGACGGGAGCTGCTTGTTCATTCGCCCAGCGGATCAGCGTTTCCGCCTCACCCCGCGGTGCGCCTTGGAGGCTGTATCCGATTACGCCGTCGAGGACGACGTCCAGCGTTCCGACCGACTCCACATCGCTGGATGATCCGATGGTGAGCCCCATGCGGTGCAGGAGGTCGAACTGTCGCCCGGGCACGGGCGCGAACTCGTCGATGGGCTTCGTCACAAGGACGCGGACGATGGCCCCGTAGTTGTGAAGTCGGCGGGCAGCGACGAGAGCACCACCGCCGTTTCCTCCGGTCCCGGCGAGCACGACGACCCGAAGTCCTCGTGGGTCGCCACCAAGGAACCGTTCCCGTGCGAGGTGAGCCAGGTTCCTCCCGGCATTCTCCATCATTCGGACCAGGTCGATTCGGTAGTCCTCCATCATGGCTCGGTCAACCTCGATCATCTGATCGGTGGTGAGATACGGAACCTCGGCGGAGGTGGCGCTAGGAATCATCGTTCTTCTCCTTGGCCTTGCAGCAGCGTGGCGACGAGGCCCGTCCAACCCGTCTGGTGACTGGCTCCGAGTCCGGCTCCGGTATCTCCGGAGAAGTACTCGTAGAACAGTACGAGGTCGTTCCAATTCGGATCGTCCCGGTATCGGTCGACGCCGCCGTGGGCGGGTCGGTCCCCCTCGGCGCTTGGGAGGAAAAGAGCGATGAGGCGTCGCGACAAGTCATCGGCGACATCGGCGAGGTTCATCACTACCCCAGATCCGGTGGGCATCTCGACACGGAGATCATCGCCGTAGTAACGGTGGATCTCTCGGAGTGCCTCGATGAGAAGGAAGTTGATCGGGAACCAAACTGGTCCCCTCCAGTTCGAATTGCCGCCGAACAGGTCCGCTGTGGATTCGTTCGGCTCGTAGCCGATTTCGAACGTTTCGTCGGCGAAACTCAGGCGGTATGGGTTGGCTTCGTGGACCTTTGACAGCGACCGGATCCCGTACGGCGAGAGGAATTCATCCTCATCCAGCATGTACTTCAGGAGAGCAACAACTCGCTCCTTCGAGAGGATCGAGACGAGATAGCGCCCATCCGATCCCTTTCCCAGTTCCACAGTGAGGTGCTGTCGCATCTCGGGACGGTTCTCGAGGAACCAGCGCGTGCGCCGGGTGAACGCTGTCAGGCCTTCGACCCGATCGTGTCCAACGACATCGACGGCGAGGAGCGGCATCAGTCCCACGAGCGAGCGCACCTTCAGTTGGGTCGACGAACCGTCGGGCAGATGGAGCACGTCGTAGTAGAAGCCGTCTTCCGGATCCCAGAGGCCGTGGCTACCCCCCACGTCCGCCATGGCGCCGGCGATCGCTAGGAAGTGTTCGAAGAACTTCGTGGCGAGGTCCTGGTAAACCGGATCGTCCTTCGAGAGCTCGAGTGCGATCTTCAGCATTTCGAGCGTGAAGAACCCCATCCAAGCGGTGCCGTCAGATTGGTCGATGTGCCCGCCGGTTGGGAGCGCGGCGCTGCGGTCGAAGACGCTGATGTTGTCCAACCCAAGGAAGCCGCCCTGGAACACGTTGTTCCCATCGGTGTCCTTCATGTTGACCCACCACGTGAAGTTGAGGAGCAGTTTGTGAAAGACCGTCTTGAGGAATGCGGTGTCCCTCGTACCGGTCTGCTCGGCTTCGATCTCGAACACGCGCCGAGTCGCCCAGGCATGGACGGGCGGGTTGACGTCACCAAATGCCCACTCGTAGGCGGGGATCTGCCCGTTGGGATGCATATACCACTCGCGGGTCATCAGCCGGAGTTGGCGCTTGGCGAACTCCGGGTCAACCAGTGCCAGCGGCACGGTATGGAACGCAAGATCCCACGCCGCGAACCACGGGTACTCCCAGGCGTCCGGCATGGAGATGATGTCGAAGTTGTTCAGGTGCTCCCAGTCTCGGTTCCTGCCCCATCGCCGGCTCTCCGGCGGCTTCGGACCCGATGGATCGCCATGGAGCCACTGTCGTACGTCGTAGTAGTACATCTGTTTCGACCAGATCATCCCCGCGAGTGCCTGTCGCTGGACCAATCGTTCCTCTGCATCGAGGCTTGCGTTCAGGACGGTGCCATAGAACTCGTCGGCCTCGGCGCGACGGAGAGATTCGAGTTCGCCGAAGTCGTCGAACGGTGCTTCGTGGGCTGTGCTGCTGAGGCGGAGACGGATCGTTTTCGTCTCACCCGCGTCGAGGTCGAGTCGATGGACCGCTGCGGCTTTTGTGCCGGTCTGGGCCGGGTTCACGGCGTCGGTCTCTCCATCGACGATGAACCGGTGGAAGGAGTCCTTGACGTACGGCGTCGCGAGCGGCCAAGCGAAGAGCCGCTTGCTGTTCGTATCGTTCTCAGTGAAGAGCAGGTCACCAGCATCCTCGGCGTAGAGGATGTAGGTGCCGAGGACTGGGTGCTCCGCGACGATGGTGGACGTACCGTTGATGAACGGCGCCGCGTGCATCTCCGGACGCTCCGGCACGTCGGCCATCGGGCCCGCTTCGTAGCCCCAACTCCACGTGTTGCGAAACCAGAGGGTGGGGAGCACAACACACGGAGCGGCATCGGGTCCACGGTTCGTGACCATGATCTGAATGAGCATGTCGTTCGGGCCGGCCTTGTCATACGAGACGTCGACGTCGAAGTATCGCCCGTCGTCGAAGGCGCCGGTGTCGATCAGTTCGTACTCGGGATCATCCGCCCCTCGCCTGCCATTCTCTGCGACGTGCTCGTCGTAGGGGAACGCGGATTGGGGATACTTGTAGAGCATCTGCATATGGCTGTGGGTCGGCGTGGCATCGAGGTAGTAGTACGCCTCTTTGACGTCCTCACCGTGGTTGCCTTCCGGCCCCGAAAGACCGAAGAGACGCTCCTTGAGAATCGAGTCCTCACCGTTCCAGAGAGCTACGGAGAAGGAGAGGTACTGGCGACGGTCGCTGATGCCGGCGAGACCGTCCTCATTCCATCGATACGCCCGGCTTCGGGCGTGATCATGCGGAACCGCATCCCACGCCGTTCCGTGCTCGCTGTAGTCCTCGCGCACGGTTCCCCACGCCCGTTCGCTCAGATACGGGCCCCAGTTCTTCCACTCTGCATTGTTCGCGGCATCGTCCGCGAGTCTGGCGTGTTCGGCGGTCGTCATGGTTCGTGTGGCTCCGTTGGGTGATGCTTCCCTGGGTCAACGCCGCAACACGCGCAAGACTTCCGCGACACTCCATGCCTGGGCGATCGTGGCTCGTGGATCGTGTGGCGGATCTCCTTCGGCACACTCTGCGATGCTGCCCATGCCGTATTCATCGAGGTGTGCGATGAGCGGATCAAGGAAGCTCTCGATGGCGTCCGGGTCGTCGTAGACGCGCCGATGAGCATCGGCGAACGGACCGATGAGCCACGGCCACACCGTTCCCTGGTGGTATGCACCGTCGCGTTCAACCGGTCCACCGCCGTAGCGACCCCGATACGCCGGTTCGTCCGGACCGAGGGTGCGAAGCCCGAGCGGCGTCAGCAGCGAGGCAGCACAGGCGTCGACCACGGAGCGCTGACGGTCGGGGGGAAGCGGACTGTGAAAAAGCGACACGGCGAACAGTTGGTTGGGTCGGAGCGCCGCGTCGTCGCCGTTCGGGCCGCCGATGACGTCGAAGCAGAAGCCTCTTTCTTCGTTCCAGAAACGCCCAAAACCGTTCTGCGCCGTGTCGGCCGCAGCGTCGTACGGTGTCGGGTCCTCGCCGAGGGTCCGAGCGAAATCGGCCATGATGCGGAGGGCGTTGTACCACAGGGCATTGATCTCGACGGGTTTGCCGATACGCGGCGTCACTACCCAATCGCCGACCTTCGCGTCCATCCATGTCAACTGAACTCCCGGTTCGCCGCCGGCGAGCAGTCCATCGGCCGGGTCGACGCGAATCCCGTAGCGAGTCCCCTTCTGATGCCATCTGATGATGTCCGCGAGCACTGGGAAGAGGTCGGCGACCAATCCGACGTCGTCGGCGACGGCGTGGAAGGCTCGGATCGCTTCGAAGAACCACAGCGTCGCATCGATCGTGTTGTACTCGGGGAGGTCGCCGTCATCGGGGAAACGGTTCGGGAGCATCCCGCGATCAACGTGACGAGCGAACGTGCGCAGAATCTGGGCGGCCTCGGTGAGACGCCCCGTGGCCAGTCTCAACCCGGGAAGGGCAATCATCGTGTCTCGCCCCCAGTCTCCGAACCAGTGGTACCCGGCGATCACCGTCCTGCCTTCCTCCCCATCGGATGATTTCCGTACGATGAACTGGTCGGCCGCCAGAACCAGGCGCTCAAGGAGGTCATCGCCGTTGACGGAGGCCACCTCGATGAGGGCGGCCTCGTATCGCGTGCGCACGGCCAGCGCTTCCGCACCGTCGAGCAACGGCGTCGGCTCGGTGCTTGCTACCAGGGTGACCGATTCGCCGGGTTCGAGGGTTGCTTCGACGTAGGCTGCGTACAGATTGTCGTCGAGCGCGTCGAGACCCCTGAATGCTTCAACGCTCAAGAAGTAGTCTCGATACCACTCGTGACGCGGCTCGATCGACGCACCGTCGCTGAGCAGGTGGATGGGTGCAGCGCCGTCGAAAGCGTCGACTCTGACGCCGTGGGCGACATCTCGGACCGCCATGCGCCAATCACCGGAGTGCGTCGCCTGGTGGAAGTCGCGGTGGTTCACCAAGACCTTCGCTCCGAGACGGAGGGTGCGCGGACCGGACTGGTAGTCGTACCGAACGTACGTGGTGTTGGCACCGGGTGTCATCCAGACTCGCTTCTCGAGTACTGCGCCGTCGATCTCGTACGACCACACCGGCGTCGTGCCCTCGAGATCGAATCGGATGAGGTGCCGAAACCCGTTTGGCTCGACCGGTGCTTGCGCATCGCCCCATTGGTTGGCGAACAGAGGTGCCGGATCTTCGCCGAAAGAGACGGAGTCGTCGAGTTTAGCGACGAGGACAGTACGTCGGAGAGGTGGATCGAGAGCGGCCACCAATAGCCCGTGGTATCGCCGCGTCAGCACGCCTGCAATGGTTCCCGAGGAGTATCCGCCGATCCCGTTGGTGACGATCCACTCGCGCTCGATGACCGGGGACGGATCGACGATAGGCATGGTTGAGGGCACATACGAGATCACGGCCTGAGCGTAGACACCGGCTTGTGCCGACCGGGCGGCAGGGCGATCGCAGAGCCTGATGCATGTGGTTGCGCTCTAAAGTACATGCCTCCTAGGAGGGAGCGCCGTGGCGGATCAGGCGGACTTTGAGCGGGATGCGATGCAGTACGCGCCCCAGTTGTATTCGGCGGCGTTGCGCATGACACGAAACCCGGCTGATGCACAAGACGTCGTGCAGGAGACGTTCCTCAAGGCGTATCGGGCCTATCACTCCTACACAGAAGGCACGAATCTCAAGGCGTGGCTGTATCGGATCTTGACGAACACGTACATCAATACGTATCGCAAGGCGCAGCGTCGTCCGTCCGAGGTGGAGTTGGGTGAGCTCCAGGATCTGTACCTATACAAGCGTCTCGGTGAGGTGTCGGGTGCGGCTCCGAGCGCCGAAGCGGACATGCTCGATGCGTTCGTTGATACGGATATCACTGATGCGCTGGAGGCGCTTCCCGAAGTGTTTCGGATGCCGGTGCTGTACGCCGACGTCGAAGGATTCTCATACAAGGAGATTGCCGAGATCCTCGATATCCCGATCGGCACCGTGATGTCTCGGTTGCATCGGGGAAGAAAAGCGCTTCAGAAGAAGTTGTGGGACCTGGCAGAGCAGCACGGAATCACAGGACAGGCGCATGAGTAGCGGTTGTGACCACGCCATCGAATATATCTACCAGTACCTGGATGATGAGATCTCGGTCGTCCATTCCTCCCGGATCAAGCTCCACCTCAGACGCTGCTCGTCGTGCATGAGCGCCTTTGAATTCGAGACGAAACTCAAGGGCGTGATTCGCGAACGAGGCCGCACCCAACCGCCTCCCGAACTCTTCGACACGCTGCGAGCCCTCATCCAAGAAGAGAGCAAGCAGGACGAGTAGTCGATTGCCGGAGCTGCGTCATGATCGCGGCGTGGCTCGTTCGGCATTCGAGGGTTGCGTTGGTTTACGGGGCACTTGGACCGTGAGAGTCTGATGCGCCAATGGAGATTCGAACCACACCACCGTTGAGGCGTTCCGATAGTCGATCCGTGGAGTGATCCGCCGAGGTGCGTCTGCGGAGAGAGTTTCTGGGTTGGCATTGCTTCCAACCAGCGATCCGTAGAGTTCGTCCGTAGCGAACTCCAGAGTGACCGGTTTCAGATAGAGGAGACACCATGACCGACGCAAAGCCCGCAGCGATCGCCAGCGCGGAGTCGAAGCCCGCCTCAGCCGTCACAAGAAGAGCAAACAACGCACTGCGTTCGATTCTGCCTTTCAACGACAGCCGGGACTTTGAGAACGCCAAACGTGGCCTGATCGCCAAGCTCCCGAACAAGGGCGTGGTCAAGGACTCCGACGGAAATGTCGTCTGGGATCTCGATGCGTTCCGCGCGTTCATCAAGGATGAAGCGGCCGCGCCCAAGACGGCGAATCCGAGTCTGTGGCGCCAGGCCCAGCTCCTGATGCACAGCGGCTTGTTCGAGGTCGTCGAAGGGGTCTATCAAGTTCGAGGTGCGGACCTCTCGAACATGACGATCGTCGAAGGCGACAAGGGCATCATCATCGTTGACCCTCTGATCTCCAAGGAGACAGCGAGATACGCACTCGCGCTCTACCGCGCCGAGCGCGGCAAGAAACCCGTCACGGCCGTGATCTACACCCATTCGCACATCGATCATTTCGGGGGAGTCCGGGGCATCGTCGATGAGGAAGCGGTGGACGCGGGCGAGGTGCCGATCTTCGCGCCCTCAGGCTTCCTTGACGACGCGATCGAGGAGAACGTATACGCGGGGACCGCAATGGGGCGCCGCGCAAGCTACATGTACGGCAATCTGCTTCCGAAGGGCCCGACGGGGCAGATGACCGCCGGTCTCGGAATCACGACTTCGTCGGGAGAGACAACGGTGATCGCACCCACGCATCTCATCGAGAAGACCGGCGAGAGACACACGATTGACGGGATCGAGCACGTATTTGTCATGGCGCCAGGCTCCGAGGCTCCCTCGGAGATGATGTGGTACATGCCGAAGTTCAAGATGCTCAATATGGCCGAAGACTCGACGCACAACATGCACAATCTCTACACGCTCCGCGGCGCGAAAACGCGGGACGCGCAGAAGTGGCCGGGCTATCTGAATGAGGTCTTGAAGACGTACGGCGGCGAAGTCGAGGTCGAGATCGCCCAGCATCACTGGCCAACCTGGGGGAACGAGGAAGTCGTCGACCACATCAAGGCACAGCGCGATATCTACAAGTACCTACACGACCAGACGCTGCACTTTGCCAATATGGGTTACACGATGAACGAGTTGCCGGATCTCGTCGAGATTCCGCAATCGCTCATTGAGCAATGGTCGACGCACGGCTACTACGGCTCCCAGAGTCACAACGTCCGCGCCGTGTACAACTTCTATCTGGGTTACTTCGATGGAAACCCGGCGCATTTGGATCCACTACCACCAGTAGAGGTGGGTCTGAAATACGTGACGGCGATGGGTGGAGCAGCGCGAGTGCTCGAGATCGGCACCGAAGCGATCGCACAGGGAGAGTATCGCTGGGCTGCCGAGCTCATCAATCATCTTGTCTTCGCTCAGCCCGACAATCAGGAGGCGAGGAGTCTGCAGGCCGATGCACTCGAGCAGATGGGGTATCAGGCAGAGAGCGGGCCGTGGCGGAACTTCTATCTCGCCGGCGCCAGTGAGCTACGAAATGGCGTGATGGAGCTACCCACCCCGAACACGACCTCGCCCGACATCATCGCGAACATGTCTCTGAAGCTCGTTTTCGGTTACATGGGCGTTCAGCTGAATGCGAAGCGGGCAGAGGGCAAGACCCTGGCGATCAATTTCAATCTCCCGGATATCAAGGAGAAGCACACTCTCTTCCTCGAGAACTCGGTGTTGAACCATTGGTCCGATTACTCGGAACCGACGGCCGATGCCACGGTGACCCTGGACCGTGCGACTCTGAACAAGATTCTTGCCGGTCAATCCGATGTGGACACAGAGATCGAGAATGGCACTGTTCAGGTCGACGGAAGCCGGGAAGAGCTCGGAGAGCTGCTGGGTTCGCTCGACGATCTTGGATCGAACTTCTGGTTCAACATCGTCACCCCCTGACGGGCGAACGCTCGGAGCGGTGGCTCGGTGTGTTCCCTGGCACGCCACGACAGGTCTTGCGGTGCCACCTCTGACGGGGCTCCAACCGACGAGATCTGGTCTCGGGCCGCGCTACGTTCCGCAACCCGATCTGCAACCCAACGGCGTGGTACGGGGCGGTACAGCGACCAGCGGAAGCCCGTACTGGGTATGACGTGACAGCACTGGGCGGTACGGTTTGGCATGAGGGTTGTGTGACTACGGATCAAGAGGATGGGGTCTGTCGCAAAGCGACAGGGTCGGGTTACTTCGGGCGTGCAACGGACTCCGAAGGAGCACGCCGAGACCCCTTGCTGTGCAAGGGGTCCTTGCGTTGGCGTGCCTGAACAGTTGAGATCCGGGCGCCACCTGATCGGTTCGGCCGAATAGCTCCATACCATGGAGTCCTATGTTCGTTGCTCTCCGAGATCTTTGGCGTTCGAAACTGCGCTTCGGCCTGCTGGCCGGAGCGATCGCGCTCCTCGTGTTTCTCCTGCTGTTTCTCAACACGCTTTCGGCAACGTTGCTCGGGTTCTTCGTTGGAGCGATCGAGAACAACTCAGCCGAAGTCCTGGTGTACGAGGACACGGCGAGAAGAAACCTGCAGGCGAGCCGGCTCGACCAATCCGTCGTCGACCAGGTGGCAGCCGTGCCGGGCGTGTCTGCAGCGGCTCCGATAGGCGAGCTGACCCTCACTGCCGAGGTGGGTGGAAGCCTCACTGATGTCTCGCTCTGGGGGGTCGATTTCAATGGGCCCGGAAGGCCCGAACCAATCGTAGAGGGCCGCTCTCCCGGCAGGGGTGAGGTGGTGGTAGACGAGTCCGGAGTGTCTGAAGGGTTCGAAATCGGCGAAACGATCACGCTGGTGCCGAGCGGCACCGAACTCGAGATCGTCGGCTATGCCGAAGACGTGAGATACGCCGTGATCGCGACGGCGTACCTCAGCTTTGAGGAGTGGGCGGCCGTTTACGAAGCTGAGTTCCCAGGAACGCCGTACGTTCCGTTGTCGCTGGTGGGCGCAGACACGGACCCTGGTGAAGATTCCGGAGCAGTGGGCGACCGCATCACCGCATCCGTTGACGGTGTCGAAGGCCTCGATCGCGAGGTTGCCGCAGCGGGAACCCCCGGAGTGGAGTCGATCAGTCAAAGCTTCGCCCTGATCGTCGGTATCACCTTCGGAATTGTGGTCCTCGTTGTCGGGTTCTTCTTCCTGATCCTGACGGTCCAGAAGATGCGCAGCTTCACGACGCTGCGTGCGATCGGCGCCGGGATCGGCTACCTGGCGTGGTCATTGATCCTTCAGATCGTGATCCTCGTGTTGCTCGGTTCGCTGCTTGCAACGGCGGCGCTATGGATCGCCACGCTGGGCTCGAATCCCGCGTTTCCTTTGTCGGTCGATACGAGACTCGTGTTCACTGTGACTCTCGCCGTTCTCGTCTTCTCGATTCTGGCCGGGCTGCTTTCGATCCGCCGGATTGCTCGGGCTGAACCGGCTGCGGCAGCACAGGGGACCCACTGATGGAACTCGCTCTCGCCGAGATCCGCCGTAGACGGAGTCGCTGGGGATCGGTCATTGGTGCGGTCGGTTTCATCGTGTTCCTCGTTCTCGTCCTCGCTGCACTTGCCGACGGCCTCTTCGTCGGCACGGCAGGCGCCCTGCAGACGGGAGACTCTGATGCACTCGTGTACTCGATCGACGGTCGCCGCTCTCTCGTGCGGAGCGAACTGCCGCTGTCCGACCTTGCCGAGGTAGCAGCGGTCGATGGGGTTGCCGACGTCGGGGCGCTTGGTGTCCTCCTGGCGACCGCGGCCGCCGACGGCGATGCGTTTGACATTGCCGTGATGGGCCACATTCCTGGTCACGCTGGCGAGCCGACCCAGCTGGTCGAAGGCCGGCGCCCGGCTCCCGACGAACCGTTCGTCGCGGTTGCCGACGTCTCCCTTCGGGATCAAGGCATTTCGCTGGGTGACTCGGTCACACTCACGGATTCGTCGCAGCCAGTCGAGATCGTCGGTTTCGTCGAAAACGCACGGTATCTCTTGGCTGCAACCGTCTGGGTTCCCCTGGAGACGTGGCAGTCCCTCCGACTCGAAGTACGTCCCGAAACGATCGGACGGGGCCCGGTTGCTCAGGCCTTTCCGATTCTCCTGGAACCAGACATGACCGTCGCGTCCGTCGGCACCGCCATCGACGAGGCACTCGGGACGACCGAAACTGTCTCGAAGGATGAGGCCGTCCTGTCGCTGCCGGGGGTCGACCAGCAGCGGTCGACGTTCACCGCGATCATCGTCGTCAGCTTCGTTGTTGTAGGCATCGTGATCGCCCTCTTCTTCGCACTGATCACCCTCGAGAAGCGAGGCCAGTTCGCGATTCTCAAGGCGATTGGCTCATCAAACCGCTTCCTCCTCCAAGGAGTTCTCGTCCAGGCGATCATTGCCACCGTGGCCGGGTACGTTGTCGGCTGGGCGCTGTCGCGTCTTCTCGCTCTTGCCCTTCCCGCCTCCGTTCCCGTCGAGTTCCTCACAGGAACTGCACTATCGCTCTTTGCTGCAACCATTCTGATGGGCGCCGTCGGGGCGCTCTTCTCGTTCCGGCGCATTATTCGAATTGATCCCGCAGCCGCTCTCGGAGGTGAGGCATGAACGCCATGACCGTCAACGATGTCACCAAGGTGTACGGAGAGGGCCGCACGCGGGTGAGGGCCCTGTGCGATGCCAGCCTCGAGCTCTACGACAACGAATTCCTGGCGCTCCTGGGACCATCCGGCTCGGGCAAGACCACGCTGCTTTCGGTCATCGGCGGTCTGCTTGCCCCGACCTCGGGAACGGTGACCATCGGGAACACCCTGCTGACCGACCTCTCAAAGAAGGACCAGACGCGGTTTCGGGCCAATCGGGTCGGATTCGTGTTCCAGGGCTTCAATCTGGTCCCGTTCCTGACCGCCCGAGAGAACATGACCGTGATGGCGTCGATATCTGATGCCGGTCGAGACGAGATCGGGCAACGAGCCGACCAGCTACTCGACGAACTTGGACTGAGCGACCGCAGCGACAACCTCCCGGAACAACTCTCCGGTGGCGAACGCCAGCGAGTGGCGATTGGGCGGGCGCTGGTGACCGATCCCGACCTCATTCTCGTGGACGAACCGACGGCTTCGCTGGATACGGAGCTCGGTACCCAGGTGGTGAAGCTCCTCGCATCCGAGATCAAGAGCCGCGGCAAGGCCGGGATCATGGTCACCCATGACTTGAGGATGGTCGAATACACCGACCGAACCGTCGAGATTCTCGATGGCGAACTCCAACCAGCCGAGGCAACACCAGGCAGCGGGTAGCCGGCCGGCTCGGTCGTTTCCTGACCGATGAGCACAAACCTGCCACGGCCAACGCGGTGCCACTTGTCGGCACCGGTTGTTCCTTCTGCCTACTTCGAGTTCTTCGGAAGCGAACACCGCCACACGTCATTGTCGAAGTTCAGCCACTGGGTCGGATCGAAGAAGTTGAAGGTCTCGCGATCACCCCCGAAGCCATCGCGTCCGAGGTGGAGGTCGTAGAGGAATCAGCTACCTCCAGCTAGTCGTCCCTGCGTTCAGATACGGGCGGCAATACCCCCCCGAACAGTTGTTGTCGTCCTATGGACGGGTTACGGCCCGCCAGGTGGCGGTGACGAGGGTGTCGAGTTCTTCGTCCTTCAGCCGTGTGCCTGCGGCTACGAGGCGCACGGCCACTCCCAGGGAGAGGGCGTAGATGACCTCGCCGGGCAGATCAACGATGAGTTCCATGAACTCCTCGCTCTGAACGGCGGCTGACAGCGGGTCGCCCGACGCCAGATGGCGAGCGTGGGCCTCCTCGTAGTACGGCGACTCCTCGAGTTGCGTGAGGAACCGTGCGCGCTCTGGCTCTTCCTCGAAGAAGCGGTATGCCGCGTTGAGCAGGTGGCTCCACTTCTCTTCCGGGACCGCCTCGCTGTCGAATCCCTCGAGGACAACCTCACCCAACGAGGCCTTGATCTCGAGGTACGTCGCGAAGACGAGCTCGTCCTTCGACTCGTAGTGGACGTAGGCAGTGCCGGTCGCGACTCCTGCTTCCTTTGCAACGGCCCCCATGGAGGCCCCGTGGAAGCCCCGCTCCGCCACGAGGTCGCGGAGCGCCCGCCGAATGGCCGCAGGACGATCCATGGCGGGTGTCATGTGGCCTCCCCGGCCTCCCCGGCGTCTCCGAAGTCGAGTGTCACGCCGGTCTCGCGCTCCGAGACCGCCCAGAGCGTTTCGATGCGCGAGTCGGTGCCTCGGCGGAGGACCGGTTTGCGGACCGGGGCGCCGTTGTTGACCCAGCGTGGTCCGTAGAACTCCCCACCGTCTGCGTCGGGATCCGTGGCGGCCATCAGCTGGGGGAGGGCCCCGTCTGCCGCCGACATGCCGGTGTGCTCAGCCATCCACGCCCAGAACGACCCCGTAGCACCACCGCCGCCTTGCTCGACCGTGTGGACCTGCAGGTTCGTATGCGAGAGACCCGGGTGGGCGATGAGGCTCTGTGCTTTCAACCCCCGCGTGGCAAACTCGCGCTGGAGACCGATACCGAAGTCGTAGTTGGCGAGTTTGGCGCGGCCGTAGGCGCCCCATGCCGAGTACTTGTCGTCCATATTGACGTTGTCGGGATCCACCGCACGGCCCATGTGATGCGCGGTGCTCGTGACCGTCACGACCCGGGCGGAATCAGCCGCGAGCAGGGAGGGGAGCAGCCCAGCGGTGAACGTCCAGTGACCGAGATGGTTGACGCCGAACTGCATTTCGAAGCCGTCTTCCGTGCGGCGCTCGGGCATGGCCATCAGGCCGGCGTTGTTGATGAGAAGGTCGACGGTGGGGTGCCGTTTAGCGATCGTCTCGGCCGCAGCCTTCGTTGATTCCTGAGATCCGAGGTCGAGTTCAACGATCTCGAGGGATGCATCGGGGTAGCTGGCCTTGATCTCGTCGAAGGCCGCCTGTGCCTTCTCCTGGTTGCGGACGGCCATGACAACGTGGCCGCCGGCGCCGGCCAGTGCCTTGGCGGTCTCGAGGCCGAGGCCCCCGTTTGCTCCGGTGACAACGGCGATCTTCCCCGTCAGGTCGGGGATGTCGGTTGCGGTCCATGCCATGGTGGGTGACTCCTTGTGAGTGAACGTTCACTCCGTGTCAAGCCTCGTTCTTCAGAGATCACGGTCGACATGCATAGCTGTCCCGACTATTCCAAATTCGCATCGCCGAATCGGGCGCTCGGCCATCGGACGTACTGCGACCTCGGATCCGCGCTCCGCGACTCTGTGGCTACGAGGTCTCAGCGTGGTGACGATCGATCGGGACCGGTTTCATCGTCGTCGCGAGGATGGCGACAGCGATGGGAATCAGAGCGAACCAGGCCGCCGCGACTCCGTAGCTGCCCGTGGTGTCCCTGGCGATTGAGAACATCACCGGCCCAACAGCCGTCGATGCGACCGCGATGAGTGTCGCCGTGCCCTGGATTGCTCCGATGTGGCCGACACCGAACCACCGGGGGAGCAGTGTCGCGGTCACGGTGCGCGATGCGCCGCCGGCGGCACCGAGGGTGATGGCATAGAGGATTACGGCAGTGCCGGGCGCAAGCACCAGGGTGAGCAGGAGGCTGAGCACGAGCATGCCCATCACCAGGGGGATGAGGATGCGTCCTGTGAGTCGGTCGGCCAGATACCCAAAGAGCACGCCGGCGATCGCAGTTCCGATGACTTGCGGGAGGAACATCGCGGCGGCCTCGGTGGCACTCAGCCCGGCATCGCCGAGCATTGAGATCTGGTGGAAGTTCAAGGCGGTCGACAGCAGGCCGCCGGTGGCTGAGGAGATTGCAACGATCCAGAACCGGGAGGTCCTGATCGCTTCTCCGCGCGTGGCCGATGGCTCTGTTGCGGCAGGGTTCCCGTCATCGGTGTTTGGCGCCACGCCATCGGGATACTGGCCGACGTCCGACGGGCGGTCGATGAGACCCCACTGGGCGATCGGGATCACGATCACCCACACCAGCACGGCTGCCACGATCCATGCCGTTCGCCAACTGTATGCCTCGATGACGACATTGAGGACCACGGGAACGAGGCTCATCAGGATGCCCATACCCGTTGCCGCGATCCCGAGGGCCAGGCCGCGCTTGGCCTCGAACCAGTGTGTGACCGCAAGGGTGCTGGCGAGCGAGAGGGATCCTTGTCCGAAGAGGCGAATGGCGAAGAACCCGACCGTCAAAGCGACGAGTCCGTTGACGCCGGCCATGCCGACGAGCGCGATGCCGAACACGATGGCGATCATCGTCATCGCTCGCCGCACACCGACCCGGTCGATGCGGTTGCCGATCATTGGCAGCACGAGGGCTGCTCCGAGCGTGCCGATGAGGTAGGCCATCGACACCCCGGATCGGGTGATCCCGAGATCCGCGATGAAGTGATCGATGAAGACGCTGACACCGATGGTCTGACCCGGACCGGTCAGCGCCCCCGTGACGGCGGCAAGCGCGACCATGCGCCAGCCGAAGAAGGTCTTGTTTCTGGTCAGGAAGTCGATACTCAACGGCGGCTCCATGTCATCGTGGCTGTGTGACATCCAGGGGCGTGATGTCCACACGTGGCGATCCGCCTTCGACCTGCTGAAGATACCCGGATACGCCCCCCATCGACCGTCTCAAAGGCCAAGCCGCCGCCATCGTGATTGCTACTGCACCGTCTACCGTTGCGAGCCCCGCAGCTGATGTCGTGCTGGAGGTCGAGACTGCAACGCTGCCAACCGTCGCCCCTGCTGTGGCGGAGACCCCGGCGCCTGCCCCTTCGACGACCTCAAAGACCGCAAGATGCATCAACCACCGAACCATGCCGACCTCCTAGCCGTTCCGCCATTGCCACGGTGATGCCGGACGCGGGAGTCACCTCATCCACTACCGGAATCCGTAGTACGCGGGATGCGACGAGGTACGTGCGCACCAGGTTCAACGGAACCGCCTCATGTTTGACAGATGTTGTTAAAGTGGCGGCATGTCAGGTGAACTGTACGACCCGGTCGCGAACCCCTACGCACCGGGGGCGGGGACTCCTCCGCCCGCGCTCGTTGGCCGCGACCAGATTATTGGTATCGCCAACGTCGGTCTGCGCCGCCTGAAGTCGGCTCGCGCCAGCCAGCACATGCTCATCACCGGGTTGCGCGGCGTCGGCAAGACGGTGTTGCTCGGCAAACTGGCGGCCGTCGGCGAGCACGTTGGCTATCGGGTCATTCGTGTCGAAGCCGTTGGCGGTGACGACACCATTCGGAGCATTCTGCGTCAGGCTCGCCGCATCGTTGACGAGTTCGACGGTGGTGCGAAGGTCGGTCGAGCTCTGCGCTCGATCGAGTCGGTCTCGCTCACGGTCGTCGGCACCGGTGTCGCCGTTGAGCGGCGGGTCGGCCGCTCCGACCGGGAGGCCCTCGCCGACGTTCTGGTCGATCTCGCCGCGGTGGCGGCAGACGAGGGCCTTGGTGTGATGCTGGCCATCGACGAGGCCCAGATGCTCGACCGCCACGACCTGCGGCGGCTGCTCGCCGGGGTGCACCGATGCAGCCAGGACGGTCTCCCGTTGTACTTCCTCCTCGCAGGACTCCCCAATCTGATCGGCGAGGTGGCCAAAGCGGCGACGTACGCCGAGCGGATGTTCACCGTCGCTGATCTCGGGCCGCTCACGCCGGATCAGGTGGTTCAGGCGATCGTCGAGCCAGCCGAAGAGATCGGGGTGTCCTGGTCTCTCGAGGCGACCGAGCTGATCGTCGACCACTCGGATGGCTTCCCCTTCTTCGTCCAGACGTGGGCCTATCACACCTGGAACGCCGCCATCGGCGATCCGATCTCGGCTGCCGACGTAGAGCGAGCCGAGCCGAACGTCGACCACGCCCTTGATTCTTCGTTCTTTGCCGCTCGAATCGCACGCATCCCGGCTTCGGAAGTCGCCTACGTGCAGGGGCTGGCGTCGCTCGGCGCCGGCCCGCACCGGTCGGGGGAAGTTGCCGCCGCTGGTGGCAAGTCGACTCCGCAGGTGGCAGCATTCCGAGATCGGCTGATTGACGAGGGCCTGATATACGCCCCCCGCTATGGATGGGTGGAGTTCGCCATCCCCCACTTCGACCGGTTCGTACGAAGGGTGCTTCCCGCGCAGCCCTGAGCGGTCTCGCTCGAGCCGTTCGACAGCCGACTGCGCTCGTCGGTTCGAGTACCTCTGCCCGGTGATCTCGGCAACCAGCGTTCAGGCTCCGCATCTTGAGCGACGAGGGCGCGTGCCACGTCGCGGGATCGCCTGCGTGAGCGTGCCGGACCTACGAGTCGTCGGCCGGCGCCTGAGCGACCTGCACGCGGTCGCCGCCTGCGTGCTTGGCCTCGTACAGCGCCTCGTCGGCCGCGCGGAGCAGTTCGGCCATGTCGGCCCCATGATCGGGATACATCGCGACCCCGACCGTGAGAGACACCGCGCTCAGGACGGAGCCGTCATGAGCGATGCTGAACCGGTCCGCGGCTCGTCGGATATCCTCGGCCCGGCGGAGCGTCACCTCGAGGGTGCTTTCCGGAAGCAGCACGACGAACTCGTCTCCGCCGTAGCGGCACGCCGCATCCTCGACCCGCGTGACCCGATCGAGCAGTGCGCCGAGTTCAACCAGCAATGCATCGCCACCCGGGTGCCCGAACGTGTCGTTGAACGCCTTGAAGTTGTCGATATCTATCATCATCAATCCGAGCGGCTTGTCGCTGCGCTCACACCGGCTGATCTCTCGTTCGAGCGTCTCTTCGAGGTAGCGGAGGTTGAAGAGGCCGGTGAGGGGATCTCTGATCGACTGGTTACGCAGGGTCTCGCGCAGACGAATGTTCGTGAGGGCCAACCCAAGGTGCTCGCACACCGAGAGAGCGAGGGCCTCGGTTGCCGTTGCCGAGGGTGCCGCCGCAGCCCGGCCGGCACCGGCAAGCGCTGAAAGCACGAGCAGGCCGATCGCCGTTCCCTGGGCGATCAGCGGGATGCACAACACGGCGTCCTTGGTGTTCGCCGCGTGAGCACAGCGCAAGGGTTCGGTTCGGACGAGACTTCCGTGCCGCCGGCCGCGTCGCAGCGCCCAGCAGCGTCCCGGTTCAAACACCTGGTCTCCCCAGATGCTCTCTCCCCACGAGGCAGCGGCCTCCACGGCGGTTCCCGACTCGTTCTGCACGAGCAGCCCACCCGGGAAGTCCCCGAACAACCGCGCACCGAAGCTCGCCGCGACCTCAAACACCTCTTCCGACGATTCTGCCGCCTGGAGATATTCGACCATCTCGCCGACCAGAGTCAGTTCCCGATTGCGCCGCCCGAGTTCCACTTCCAGGAGCACATGTGCGGTCACGTCCCGCCACACAACTGCCAACCCGTCGCCCACCCGTTCGGCACGGACCTCGAATGCACGCAGCACGCGCCTGTCGCCGTCCCGGGAGTCGATGTGATCCAACGACTGTGTTGCCAGCGGGTCGCCCGTCTCCACGACGTCGCAGAATTCGTCGAACAGCTCCCGCTTGTAGTGATCGACAAGCGACTCACCAGGCTCTTCGGCTCCCGGTCGGTGGGCAGTTTCATCGGTGACGAAACGGGCCGCATCGTTCGCGTAGTCCACACGGAAGTCGACGATTCGACCGGTCTTGTCGCGCACTGCGGTGAACGCTGCGAACGCATCCAACAGGTGTTCGAACGAGTGGCGGATGCGGGCTTGGGTCGCAGGTGCGCCACCTCGCTGACCATCACCGATGAGGTCGATAACGGTGGCTTCGTCCTGGGATCCGTCGTTGCGTAGCATCCTCGAACACCGTTCCCCCGTCCAACGCTAGCGACTGAATCGCCGCGCGGCGCGGATGTCCTCGCAGTTCCCGTGGTCGGGCGACGAGAGCGATCTCAGAGTTCGCTCGAGCGCAGCAACGGGAGAGCGACGATCGCTCCCGCGACCAGCACGACGATGGCCATCGTGAGCATCATTGTCTGCTCGGACGTCTGGCCGAGCAGGTAGCCGGCCAGGATCACCCCGACGGTTGGTCCGAGACCGAGAAAGACAGCGGAGAAGACGCCTTGGCCGGTGGTACCGAGCCCTTTCGGAGAGAGCTTCGCTGCGCCCATCACCCCCGCAGAGAGGGGGAGAGAGAAGGTGAAGCCGTGCAGCAACTGGGTTACCAGCGCCCATCCGATTGTTGGGACCAAGCCAAAGATCAACAGGCGGACAACTCCCGCACCGATCCCGAGCAGCAGCGTTCTACCGATCCCCAGCCGGCGAATGACGCGATCGGCCATCGAAAACGCGACGATCTCGCTGGCCGTGGCGATCACGAGCGCCAGCCCCATCGTCAATGCGGATGCGCCGAGCGATCGAAGGGGGAGGAAGAGGTAGCCGATGATCGTTCCCGCGGTGATGCCGGCGACGAGGGCACCGCCGAGAAGCGGAGCCCACGCTCTCGAGTTCGAGAGGGCTCGACCCAGCGCCCCGGCAAGGCGGGGGTGGCGGCTGGCCATTGGCATCGGCCGAGTCATGGCGAGGAGGATCACCATGCCTGCGGCGAACAGCACAGGGCCAGGGCGAGGCTCGTGCGGTCGATGGCCCATCCGACTGCCCCCCAGAGACGCAGTCTCCCGTACCGGCTGCTGTCGTCAATGGCTTCGATGGACGCCGCATCGGTGAACGGCACCACCGGTGCGAGCGTGAGGGCGAACACGACCATGACGGCGACGGTTGCCATGTAGGTCGAACTCACCCCGAGCGCCAGGGCGGAGGCGCCGGCGCCAATGAGAGCGATCGCGAGAAGCGTGCGGCCGCGACCGGTCGCGTCGGCGAGTGCGCCCCAGGTTGGTGCCGCGACGATCGACATCACCGGAGGAAGGGCCAGCAGCCAGCCGATCTGGCTCCCGCTATAGCCGGCATCGTCGAAGATCAACGGCAGGTTAGGGATGAGGACCGCTGCGGATGCGTAGTAGACGAAGTAGAACCCGGAGATCAGACGCTGGAGGTCGGTCACGGCAGCACTCGTGGCGGCACCGGCGTGGTCTTCATCCTCAGAATCTAGGACGGCTCCGGGTGGGCAGGCTCTGCAAGAACGGCGGAACCTGCAGGTGTCGAGGCGCGCCCCCGGTCGACGGGGAATCCAGATGCCCCTAGGTTGGGCTGATGAAACCGGCGCACGACTTCACGCTGCTCGACCAGGCGGGCGAACCATGGTCGCTGTCGGACCATCGCAAGCATGGGGTGGTCGTGTTGTTCCTCCGGGGCGATTGGTGACCGTACTGCAACGGCCAGCTGGTCAGCGTGGCATTGCGGCATCGTGAGTTTGTGGAGGCGGGGGCGGTGGTCATCGCGATCGACGTCGACTCGCCCGGCCAGCACGCCGCTATGGTCGAGAAGCTGAACCTGCCGTTTCCAATGCTGTCGGATCCCGATCGGAGCCGAGCGATTGGCCCCTACGGCCTGAGGAATGAAGCCGACCCCCGTGGTGTGGCAATCCCCGCAACCGTGGTGATCGATCCGAACGGCGACGAGATCGAGCGCCTGGTGAGTCGGGACTTCGCCGACCGACCTTCCGAGGATGCGGCGCTCGACGCGCTGCGCCTTCTCGGTCTCTCCCCTGTGGAGCAGCCTCCGCCTACGCCGGGATTCCCCGAGCCGGGTCCGAGTGCAATGCCATTCGGCGACCTGCGCGCCTACTTCCGGGGAGCCAAGTTCGCCTCGCAGGCGATGGGACTCCGCACCGGTGCCACCGACGAGGCCGATCGCTTTGGGGCGCTCATGAATCGCTACATCGAGGACACGGCGACGATGTATCGAATCATGCGGGATTCAGGCTGAATCTACGGCACCAACAGTGCCTGGCCGATTGGTGGGCTCCAGGAGACCCAGACCGCGTCGTCGACGGTGCTCGTTGCTGATCCGTCCGTCGGCTGCACTTTCACGATGGGCCCGGCGTCTCCGACCGCCGGATACGCGAAGGCATCACCAGAGGCGGACCAATACGACAACGAGTGGGCGTACTGGTCGAAGAACGGCACGACTTCGCCAAACCACTCCGGCTGTGGCGTGAACGGGCCGTACTCGGTTGCCTCCCCGCCTTCCCAGATCGCCCATGTGACATCCACCGAAGGTTGCTCGTCGAATGCCGCATAGAGCAGCCGTTCACCGGTCGGATCCCATTGGAAGAACGGCGCGAACCGCTCGGACACTGTTGCGAACGAGCCCGAGCTCGTGTCAAACACGACAAGGCGCCCGCCCGGGACCCTCGGGACCACTTGTGCTCGAAATGCGGCGGCGATGCCGGTTGTCCCGTCCGCAGATGTCGATTGGATGGCCACCCGATCGCCGCTGGCCACGAACTGGACGGGCCCCGCGACACGAGCAAGGTCGGTGAACGCCGAACCGTCCCAAACGGCGAGGGTCTGCGACTGCTCGCTCGACCGAAGCGTGAATAGGCCGTCCGGCGTCCACGATGGGGCCTGGAAGCTACCGGTCGAATCCGAGATCGCCTCGACCACTCCGTCTTCGACCACGGCGAGCGTCTGCTGACCAACATGGGTGGCCAACGCCGAACCGTCGGGAGACCACGCCGAGTAGAACGGGGATCGGTCATTCAGTGGGGTCACTTCGCCGTCTCGCGAGACCAGTTCGGCAATCAGGCCACCCTCCGCGTTGTTGTTGCGCAGCGATGTCGTTGCCGACCCGTCGGGTGATTGGTCGAAGTAGAACGGAGAACTCGACAGCTCCACCCGCCAGGAGATGGTCCCGGTCGTGGCGTCGGCCGCGATGAGGGCGCCGCTGCCGTCGGCGAGCTCCTCGGAGAAGACGATCGTTTCGGTGTCGAACCAGATCGGTTGGCGGTACCGCGAACCCTCGGGTGGCGCGATCGAGGTGATCTCCTCGAGCGTGTCATCGAGCACCACGACCGTTGCGTCCGCGGCCAGGATCACGAGCCGGTCGTCGACCGGTGAAGGTGCCATGGTGGTGGTCGTGGCTGCCGTGGTCGTGGTCGACGCCTCCTCCGACCCGTTCACACACCCGGCACCAGCGATGGCGATTGCGGCGAGGAGAAAGCTGAAGCGGCGCATCGACCAACCATAGGTATCGGCATTTCGCTTGTGGGACAGTACGTCGCTGATGGCCGAGTTGGGTGTTTGGCGGGATGTTTTGTGTCACATCGGGGCGGTACGTTGTCTCCATGCTGGATTTGTGTGATGTTGCTGCCGATGAGGATGCTCCGTGGGTGCCGCAGGGTCTTGATGAGGTCCCGCCCGGGCCTGAGTTGGCGGCGATTGTGTTCCATATCGACGTGGGGCGCATCTCCGGCTATGACCGGGTCGTGGTGTTGCGGGCGCATCAGCGCCTGATCTCGCACTACACGGCGTTGTTGTATGAGGACATGGCAGCGGTGGTCGATGCGCTCGACGAGCACAACGACTCTCCGCATTGGGATGCCGCGGAGTCCGCGGCTGCGGAGATTCGCGCCGCGTTGCATCTGACGCGGCGGGGCGCCGATGTTGAACTCGCTACCGCGTTGGAGTTGCGTTCTCGCTTGCCAAAGGTGCATGCGATGTTGGCGTCGGGGAGCCTCGACGCTCGCAGGGCGCGGGTGTTGATCTCTGGCACTGAGCACCTCGACGATGCAGCGGCGCGGCGCGTGGTCGATCGGGTGGCCGATGAGGCGCCGGAGTTGACGACGGGCCAGCTACGGGCACGGCTACGCCGGCTCTGTGTTGAGGTCGATCCGGATGATGCCGGGCGCCGCTACGACGACGCCATCGACCAACGTCGCGTGATCGCGGAACCTACCGACGACGGGGCGGCGAACCTCACCGGTGTGGACCTGCCCCCCGATCGGGTCTCAGCCGCAACGAACCGAATCAACCAGATCGCCCGATCCCTGCGGAGCGGGGGAGAGGCACGCACCATGGACCAGCTCCGTGCCGACGTCTACCTCGACCTGCTGTGCGGCACGAACCACACCGGCACCGGGCGCGGTGTGGTCGACATCCGAGTCGACCTCGACACGCTCGCCGATTTGAACAACCGACCCGGCGAGTTGGCCGGCTACGGGCCCGTCATCGCGGATATCGCCCGCAACGTCGCCGTGTGTGAACCCGACGCCGAGTGGCGCTACACCGTCACCGACCCCGCCACCGGCCAACCCGTCTACACCGATATCACCCGCCGCCGACCGTCGGCAGCCACCCGCCGCGCGGTCGAAGCACGCAGTCCCGTCTGTGTCTTCCCCGGCTGTCGTGTGCCCGCGGTCGGCTCCGATTTCGATCACCGGGTGTCGTACGCCGAAGGGGGAGAGACCACGGAAGCCAACGGCGACCCCCTCTGCCGGCGCGACCACTGCATCAAGCACCAAGCCGGCTGGAGCTACCGGATGCTCCCCGATGGCAGCCACCATTGGACCAGCGCTCTCGGCCACACCTACGTCACGAGCCGCGACCCGCCGTAGCAACCGGCGCTCGGCGCGGTCCGGCTCTGCGACGGCGGGTTAGCCAGGTCCAGGGGAGGAGTGCGAAGGCGTGTCCTCGACCGTGTTGCCGCTACAACGTCCCTTGAGGCGCGACTCGAGTCGTGGGGAGATGTGCAGCGTTGCGGAAGCGACGCCCTTGCCGAGCAGCCATCCGCCCAGGACGTCGCCGGGGTAGTGGACGCCGGTGTAAACGCGCGAAAGTCCGATCGTCGCCGCCAATGCATTGAGCGGAAGCCAGAGGGCGGGATACGCCTTGCCCACCACGCCGGAGAACGCAGCACCGGATGCCGTATGGCCGGACGGGAACGATGATGAGTCGGGCTTGGGGAGGCTCCGATCGGACGGCACCGGATCGGTTGGCCGTTTCCTTCGGGTGACTCCCTTCAGGACGACGTTCGCGAGGAATGAGGTGACGCCGACGGCTGCGAGCCCCTCCACAGCCGTCCGGCGACCCTTCGGGCCTCCGAAGATCGCGAGCATCGCTGCGAGTCCGATCCAGATCCGCGAATACGACGCTGTAAGCGAGAGCTTCGGCATTGCGCGATCGAGGAACGGTGACGTCCACCCGGCAACGAGGTCGAACACCTCGTCGTCCAGGTTCTCCGCGCGTTGCAGCAGCGACGGTTCAGTCGTCATCGGCCTGTCCCAATGCGCGGACGGTGCTCAGGTGCTCGAGCGCATCGGGCGTGGCGTGCTCCGGCTGATCGCGAAGCTCGCGGGCAACGACACTTCGGGGTAGCACGACGCGCAACGCTGCGGTGTCGACCCTGACCTTCACCGGGGATTCGAACGTACGAAGGCTGCCGTCAACGCCGACGGGAACGGTTGGTGTATCGGAGGTCACCGTGATCGTTGCGGCATCCCACCGCGTCATTCCAGTGTGGCCGCGGCGGCTCTCGTCGTCTCCGGTTCGAGCAGCGAGAATCACTCCCAGGGTCCCGGTGTCGAGCGAAGCACGCCCCGCGTAGTCAGGTGCACCGATGAAGGAGTAGGGGTTGTTCGAGGCGAGGAGCATCTCGATCTCGCTGTGTCTCGTGCCGTCCGGGCCGTCGACGGAGAGCCCCGTGTCCGGATGTTCGACCGTGTCGATTGTTGCTTCGGTAACGCTCTCGGTTCTATGACTGCGATAGGCCGGGTCGGCGATGGCCTCGGCGTAGAGCCCAAACGACACGTTGTTCAGGAAGAGCTTCTTGCCGATGCGTCCGACGTCGATCCTCACCTCTGGACCGTCGAACGCCGCTTGGAGCGCCTCCAGCGGATTGCTGCGGTCAAGACCGAGGTCCATGGCGAAATGGTTCCTCGTGCCGACCGGTACGACCGACATGGGGACACCGTGTTTGATCGCCACACCAGCGACGGCAGCGAGAGAGCCGTCGCCTCCACCGACGAGGAGATGATCGCACCCGGCCTTGATCGCCTTCTTGGCCAGCTTCTTGAGGTGCTTGTGACCGCGGCCCTGGACGTTTTCGATGCCGAGGGCGTTTGCTGCGTCGACCAATCCGTACTTCTGGGCCTTGCCACTCCCGCTGTGGGGGTTGACGATGAGGAAGGGCTGTTTCGATTTCGTTCTGCCAACGATGTGCGCCGGCAAGTGGGGCTGTCTGCGGCGGTAGAGGATCACGGCAGTTGCGACGACGCCGACAGCGGCGGTGGCGATCAGGATCCGACGGACAGTTCGAGTTTCCATGACCCGAGACTATTGCGGGTCGCCGGCGAATGCGACATTGGGGATTGGGCCTCCTCAGCGATGCCTAGGGTGACCGGCATGCAGATCGGGATCCTTCATCCGGGCGCCATGGGCGCCGTGTTGGCCGGCGACGCCTCCGGCTCGGTGATGTGGGCGAGCGAAGGGCGCTCTGCAGAGACGCTCGAGCGGGCCGAACTTCACCGCCTTGTCGATCGGGGCTCTGTCGCCGACCTTGTTGACAGTTCCGACATCGTGATCTCCGTGTGTCCGCCTCATGCAGCCATCGACGTGGCTGAAGAAGTGAAACGGCTCGGCTTCGACGGCATCTACGTCGACGCCAATGCCGTGGCCCCGGAGACCGTGAAGAAGATCGCATCCCGATTCGACCGATTCGTGGACGGGGGGATCGTTGGACCGCCGCCGACGGAGCCCGGCCTGACGCGGTTGTATCTCGCGGGACCCGAAGCAACGACGGTCGCGGCATTGTGGGTCGGCTCGAACCTCGACGCTCGCATTCTCCACGGGGATATCGGTTCGGCTTCTGCCCTCAAGGCCGCCTATGCGGGTTGGACGAAGGGGAGCACGGCCCTGCTCCTCGCTATTCGCGCCTATGCGGAAGCCAATGGGTTGGGCGACGAGATCATCGCGGAGTGGGAAACCTCGATTCCCGGCCTGGCCGATCGGGCAGAGGGAACCGCCGGTCGCATCGGCCGCAAGGCCTGGCGATTCGAAGGCGAAATGGCGGAGATCGCGACGGCGATGCGTGCCGTCGGGCTCCCCGCCGGCTTTCACGACGCGGCGCGCGAGATCTACCATCGCCTCTCCGACCTCAGGGGCGTCGATCAGTCGTCGGTCGAGGACGTGAACCGTCGTCTGCTCAGAGAGGGACACGAATGACATCAGAAGACAACACCCGAACCGTCTCCATAACCAGGAAACAGGACATCTTCTTCTCCTGGATGTCGGACGTGCTCATCTACACGGTCGTCCTCAACTTGTTCGTGGAGTACGTGGATGCAGTGGTCATCGATTCGTTCACGATCTCGATACTCACCGCCGTCCTCCTGAAGATCCTCCTCGATATCGTGATGCGATTCGAACACGGCGTTCACCACTTCTTCGCGCAGAAGGAGGGAGCGTCCGCCAAGATTCTTGGCACCATCTCGCTCTTCGCCATCCTGTTCCTTGGGAAGCTCCTCATTCTCGAGGTCGTGAACTTCGTATTCGGCGATCACGTCGAGTTGGGACACTTCATCGAGGTCGTGGCACTCGTGCTCGCTCTGATGATCACCCGCCGGCTCTTCCAGGTGCTCTACAAGCGGCTCGGAGAGCCGACGGAGAAGTAGCGCTGCCCCTGCGTCAGTCTTCGGCGGTCCTCGCTCGGAGCGGGACCGCGAACCGCCGCACGTAGAAGGTGTCGTTTCGGTAGTTGGTCTCGACCAGGTCGCCATCAGCGATGAGACCGTCGACGACACGCCAGTCGGCACCGGATTGTTCGAGGAGGTCACGCACGGCTGAGGCCCGCATGGGATGCACGGCGGTGACGCTGAGGAGGTCCGCTCGGGGATCACCGCTGGTGGCGAACGCATCCCCCTCATAGCCGACGAGATACTCGACGTGAGCCACGTGCTCGGCGAGGACGTGATAGGCGAGGCCCACGGCCTGTTCGTCTGGCGCAGTGATCGCGGCATACGGAGTAGGTCGCGTCGGGATCGAGAGGAATGCCTTGGCGAACCCGGCGCTGCTCAGGAATCGACCGACCGTCCGAACGGTCTCCGCCCCGTCATTGATTCCCGCAACCAGCATGGTCTCTGAGACGAGGTCTCCGCCGAATGAATCGCCGAACCGAGCGATGCCTTCAGAGACCGTGTCATACGCGAGGTCGGGGTGTGGCCGATTGACCCTCCGCCATGTGTCGCGGTCCGCGGCGTCGACCTTCACGGAGACCCAATCGGCGTCGCCGAGGGATTCCCGGACATCGGTCCGCCACAACAACGAGCCGTTGGTGATGACAGCGATGTCGATTCCGAGCGGGCGAAGCAGTCGGATCGTTTCGCGGAGGGCAGCATCCAGAGTCGGTTCACCGTCCGGAACGAAGGTGAGGTAGTCGATGCTCTCTCCACGACTCTTGACCTGCTTGACGTGTCTCGCTACGACGTTCGCGACGCGCTGTGGCTCATAGAACGGTTGCGGCTCGATCGCTCGATCGAGCGTTGGACCCACCTGGCAGTACACACAGGCGAACGAGCAGACCTTGGGCGGGATGTTGTTGATCCCAATACTGCGTCCGAGGCGCCGCGACGGAACCGGTCCGAACACCAGCGCCGGGGGCTCCACGGCCTCGTGCACAATCATGCGACGCGACGAATCCAAGCAGCGAGGTCACCGATGACCTCCTGCCGGTTGGACTCGTTGAGGACTTCGTGGCGGCCACCCTCGTAGAGATGAAGGGTGGTGTCTTCGGTAGGCATGTCCTGGATGGCCTCAAGTGATCGCTCGTACGGGACGAAGGGATCCTCCGTTCCATGGAGCAGCAGGACCGGCATGGTGAGCCGGTCGAGATCTCGCGCGTATGCGTCGAGTCCGGCGACCTCTGAGACGAGGAGGGCTCTCTTGTACTGACCGTGGTAGACGAGCGGATCCTCGGCATAGGAGATGCCGGTCGCGGGATCGCGCGAGATGGCGTCGGGGTCGTATGGGACGTGGGGGAGTTCGGGTTCGGCGAGCACATCGCGTGCCCACTGCCAGTCGCCGATCACGGCGCCACAGAAGGCAACGCCGGCGACGTCGTCGGGCCAGCGCTGGGCATAGCGCGCGGACAGGAGGCCACCCATGGAATGTCCAACGAGAACGAACGGGAGGTTCGGGTAGTCATCGCGGGCGATGGCGGAGAGCATATGGAGATCGTCGACGGCATGTTCAAAATCGCCGATGACGGCTCGCTCACCGTCCGATCGTCCGTGACCGATGTGATCGTTGGCATACACGACGGCGCCGTCGTCGGCGAGGGCCGCTGCGACGTGCCCATAGCGGCCGCCATGCTCGGCGTACCCGTGGACGATCTGCACGATGCGTAGTGGCTCTCCTGGTGGGTTCCACCTTCGGTAGAAGATCCGGCCTTCGCTTCCAACGAATGAGGCTTCGAGCATTCGAGTTCTCCTCTCGACGGTTCCAGCATACGTCCGCTGGATCGCCGCAATGCCGGGGCGTTGGGTCGGTCGGCGCCGCCTAGGATCTGAAGGAGGAACGGATTTCATTGGTGAGGCGTGAGATGGGAGAGCCATGAGCGACCCAACACACATCGGAGCCGTATTTGCCGATCACGCGGCTGCCGAGGCGGCGGTGGTGGACCTCCGGAAACGGGGCATGGCCGACAATCACCTCGGGATAGCGATGCGCCAGCCGGACGGTTACGTGTTCGAGGAGGACGTCGAGGCCGACATCGCCCACGGCATCGAGAAGGGGATCGCCGTCGGCGCACCAGTAGGAGCGGTCGCGGGTATCGCCATGCTGGCCCTCGCCATCCCCGGCGTGGGAATCCTGGGGGTGGGAGGAATCCTGGCGGCCGGTGGTCTCACCGGAGCGCTCGCGGGAACCTTCCTGGGCGCTCTGCTCGGCCTTGCGTCCGAGGAACACGTGTTGGACGAAGAGTGGGACTGGGAGCGGATTCCTCTCCAGCCCGGCCAAGTGCTGGTTGTGGTCGCCGACCATGGTCACCCCGACGAGATGCTCGACGTCCTCCAACAGCACGGTGGATCTCTCGTTTCGAAGCCCCGTCATCTGGGTTGATCGACGACTATCGGGCACCCTCGTCTCTTGTCTCCCTCGCACGAAGTGAGCGGGAGGCGAAGAGTCGCGCAAGATCGGCACATCCCGCCGCAAGATGGGAAAAGCGCGGCTCGTGGTTCTGACGTACGTTGACCGGCATGCAGCGAGCCGAGGAGGCCAACATGGCGGATACGCACTACACCGTGCACCCAATCGGTCGGGTTGTCGTCGATGAGGAGGGATTCGCCCTGTCGATCGACGAGGCCTACCGACCGGCGCTCACCGAGTTGGAGGGCTTCAGCCACATCAACGTGCTCTGGTGGGCCCACCTGCTCGATGACCCGACGTTCCGCGAGATGACCATCGCCGAGCGGGCCTACCGCGACGCTCCCGAGCAGATCGGGATCTTCGCGACGCGCTCACCGGCTCGCCCCAATCCGATCGCGGTCACGGCGGTCGCCGTGCTTTCCGTCGACATCGAACGCGGGGTCGTGACGATTCCCTACCTTGACGCCGAGGACGGCACGCCGATTCTCGACATCAAGCCCTACCACCCAGCAACCGACCGCATCCGTGAGGTCCGAACCCCGGCGTGGTGTGCCACGTGGCCTCAGTGGTACGAGGACTCGGCGACGTTCGACTGGGGTGCCGTGTTCGAGAACGCTCAGTAGCGCCGGAGCGGCCGCACCGGCAGCCAGATCTCGACAACGTGGTTGTCGAGATCTGCCGCGGTGTGGCCAATCGGGAAGCGCTCGAACGGGAGTCGATCGTCGGGTTCGTAGCCGCTCTCGGGTAACCAGCCGCCGGCGATGGTGTACCAGGCCTCGGGGTAGTCATGCTCGCCGAGTTCGAAATGCCCGACTGCGAATGTGCCTCCCTCGACTTCCATGCGCCCGATGCCGCCAGACGCCTCGGTTTCCTCGGGCACGGCGATGCATACGCTGACGCGCAGCCGGTCGTCTTCGGTGATGCTCGGATTGTCGTGATACACCGAGAGCAGCGAGGCCTGCGGGGTGACGAATCCTCGGGGCTGCGCCCACGCCATGAGGCGGGTGAAGAGATCCGCGAATACTTCGCCGAGGCCCTGATAGCGACCGGTGTGGCGCACGTAGGCGACATGCATCGCAGGCATGCGTTCGATGGTCACACTGACCGGCCCGAGCGACCCGGCGCCGACCGTCCAGGCGACGGCCCCGGTGGTGGGGTCGAACGCGGTTTCGAGAACACCGTACGCCTCGTCGATTCGCCCGACATTACCGATCACATCATGGATGGTCTCGCCCGGTTCCCGCTCGTAGTCCGCGAACCCTTCTGTCCTCCATGCGGATGCACTCATCCCGAAGGCCTCCCTGAACGCTCTCGCGAACGACGACGGGTTGGTGAACCCGCACGCCACGGCAGTCTCGGTGACCGACCGTTCGGGGTGCTGGATCAGCAGGGTCGCGGCTCGCTCGACGCGGACCCGTGCAATGAAGCGACTCAAGGTCTCGCCCACCATCGTGGTGAAGATCCGATGGAAGTGATAGGGGGAGAAGTGCGCCACGTCGGCCAACGTCTCGAGGTCGAGATCGTCGGCCAGGTGGAACTCGATGTAGTCGATGACGGCGTTCACCCGCTCGACGTAGATCGGCCGGTTGGCCGCCGGCCCCTGTGCAGAGTCACCGTTTGACATGATTCGCTCGCTGCATTGGCTCCGAAGGGAACGCTAGCGGTGTGACTGCCCGCTTGCCCAGGCGCGGTAGTGCTCGTCGAGGCGTCGTGCCATGGCGTCGGCAAAGGTGGGGTCATTGATGTCGGTGTCCATCTCGACCAGTTCCACCTTCGGATCGAGGTGAGCGCGAATGCTCTCAACGAGAGCCGCGTCGGCCTCTGGATCATGGAAGACCGCGCCCTTGATGGCATACGACGATCCGCCCTGGAGCGGGACGAAGAGCGAGACTGGCCCGGCAGCCTGGTTCAGCTTCTCAGCGAGCATGCGGCCCAGTTTGGCGCTCTCCTCTGCGTTGGTACGCACGAGCGAGATGCTCGGATTGTGGTCGTAGACGTTGCGATCTCGGTACTCGGCCGGAACCGCCGACTGCGGCGTGAACGTGATCTGGTCGACGGCGCCGATCGATACCACTTGTGGGAGGCCGAGGGCTCCCGCTGCTTCGAGGCGGTCGGGGCCGGCCGTGAGGGTGCCGCCGGCGATCTCGTCGGCGAGTTCGGTCGTCGTCACGTCGAGCACGCCGGTGATGTAGCCGCTGTTGACCAAGGCCTCCATGGAGCGACCCCCGGTGCCTGTGGCGTGGAAGACCAGAACCTCGTACCCCAATGCGTCGAGCGTGGCGCGGGCCCGGTCGACGCACGGCGTCGTCGTTCCATACATCGTGGCCCCGATGAGGGGCCGACCGTCGACGGACGCGTCGCGAACCTCGAAGGCCTTCGCCATGCCGGACAAACCTGCTGCGGCGTTCCCGAGGATGTTCGAGGACACGGCGTTGATCCCCGCGATGTCGACCACCGAGTACATCATGGCGATGTCGGAGGTTCCGACGAACGCGCTCACATCGCCCGCACCCATGGTCGACACGAGGAGCTTCGGGAACCCGATCGGCAGCCTTCTCATGGCGTGGCTGATGATCGAGGAACTGCCGGATCCCCCCATGCCGAGAATGCCGTGGATCTTTCCCTGCTCACAGAGGTGCAGAATCAGGGCAGCCGCGCCCTCGGCCATGGCGGTCACGGCGGCACCGCGATCCCCAGCTGCCACCAGGGCATCGATGTCGGCGCCGGCCTCGCTCGCGACTTCCGCTCGGCCGAAGTCGACGGGGTAGTCGGGATCACCAAGCACACCGGCGTTGACCATGAGGACGTCACAGCCGGCGTCGATCACCCGATCCCTGAGGAACGCATACTCGTTGCCCTTGGTGTCGAGCGCTCCGAGTAGCACAACGGTGGCCATTGGTCAGGCTCCTTCGGGTTCGCGGGTTGCCGCGCTTGAACCTACGCGCGCCCGGACGCTACCTCGTCTTCACGGGTGCGGCCGGCGAGCAGGATGAGGTCCTCATGCAACTCAAACCATACGTTGTGGTAGCTGTCGAGCCGCGGAGAGGCGATGTAGTCGTGGTCACCGCTCTGCACGAGGTCGGCAGCTCGTCCGAGCCTCTCCGTGTACGAGATAAGGCGGGGGAGCTCGTCGTGGAGGTCGGCGAGCCAGGCGGCGGCGTCGAAATGGAGCGCCGCGAGGTCCGCGAGGACCGCAGTGTCGTAGTCGACGTCGTTGTGGTCGTTGAGAACGGGTGCTCCGTCGACCTCCATCATTTGCCACGCCGTGACAATCACCTTCATCCGCTGGTCCAGCGGGATGAAGCCATCGAGTCCCGCCGCGGCGCGTTCCGCCCCCCAGTCCTCGCGGTCGACGGCGAGGAACTCTGCGGCGACCGACTTGCCGTCATCCGAGAGGCTGAACATGGTGCCCATCATCGTGACGAGACCGTCGGCGGTCATCGTGTCGAGGATGCCGGAAGCGTTCTCCTCCGTTGTGTCGAGTGCAGCGGCGGCTGCGTCGGGCGTTGAGAATCCCTTGATGCTGAGCAGTCGGATCATCGACTCCGTATTGGCCGTTCTGTCATCGGGCGCGTCGCCGGCCTCCGTCGGGGCTGGCGCGTCGTCGGCCTCCGCAGCGATCTCGATTCCGAGTTCGTCTGCCCATGCCAAGAGCTGCGCGGCCTCGGGCACAACAACCGTCTCGCCGACGAGCTCGCCGAGGAAGACATTTCCGGTACCGCCGTTGATGGTGAGCGACTCACCGATGGCGACCGCTTCGTCGCCGATCGTCACGCTGGACTCGCCGATCGTGATGGTGTCTGCACCGACAACTGCTGGGATACCCCAGCCTCGTGCGACCACCGCAGCGTGGGAGGCGAGACCGCCGGTTGTCGTGAGAATGCCCGCGGCAGCCGCCATGCCGTGCACATCATCCGGCGACGTCTCCTTGCGGACGAGGATGACCGACCGGCCTTCGGCGGCGGCGGCAACTGCGGCATCCGGAGTCGTCACGATCGCACCTGCCGCGAGACCGGGTGATGCGGCAAGACCGGTCGTGACGGGTTGCGCGTTCCCATCGAGCCTCGCTGCCGCAGTGGGCGGTGAGACGAGATGATTCATGACACGGTGCACGGCGTCCTCGCGTGAGAGTGGGAAGTCCGGGTCCTCTGCCATGTCCACGGCAATACGCACGGCAGCCTCGGGAGAACGCTTGCCGACGCGCGTCTGGAGCATCCAGAGCTTCCCGGATTCGATGGTGAACTCGATGTCACAGACGTCGGCGTAGTGACGCTCGAGGCGGTCGGAGTGAGCCTTGAGTTCCTCAGCGATACCCGGTGACCGCTCATCGAGATGAGAGATCGGCTCGGTGGCATGGGTGCCGGCAACGACGTCTTCGCCTTGGGCGTTGAAGAGGACGTCGCCGTAGAGCACTCGCTCACCGGAGGCAGGGTTACGCGTGAAGACCACGCCCGTGGCCGAATCGGGCCCGCTGTTGCCGAAGACCATTGCCTGCACGGTGACGCCCGTGCCGAGATCTTCGGAGATTCCTTCGTGTGAACGGTAGCTGCGCGCCCGATCGCCATTCCACGACCGGAACACGGCTTCGACCGCTCCCTTGAGTTGATCGTATGGATCCTCTGGAACGACGTCGACGCCGACGATCTCGCGGTAGGTAGAGATGAACCGGTCCCGGCACGCGGTGACGAACGCTGGCTCACCGGAGAGCGCAACAAGGCCCTGTTCGGTGGCCTCGTTGATACCCAGGTTGAGGATTGTGTCCATCATTCCCGGCATGGACACCGGCGCGCCGGACCGGACACTGACGAGCAGCGGGTTCGCGGGATCACCGAATCGCCGACCAACGGTCTGTTCGACCCGGCCGATGTGGCCTCGCAATTCCGCGTCGAGTCCGGCCGGCCATCCGTCTGCGAGGTAGGCCAGGCAGGCCTCGGTCGAGATCGTGAACCCCGGCGGCACCGGGAGACCAAGATCGCTTGTCATCACCGCAAGGTTCGCGCCCTTGCCCCCGACCAGCGCCTTGGTCTCGTCGAGCGATCCCTCGTGCCGGTGGTCGAATGCGTAGACGTAGGTCATCTCATCAGTCTCCTCGATCGATCTTCTTGTTCGTTTCGCACGTCTGGGTGCCGTGCCCTTCGGTCACTCCAGGAACTCCTCGCGGAGTCGTTCCACGGTCATGTCAGAAAGCTGAAGTTCGCTCTTAACGAACTCTTCAATCGTGCGGCCGTTCTCCGTGATTTCGTCGAGCACAACATCGATGTACTCGGGGCGGAGCACGAAGAACTCCTTCTTCGACGCTTCATCGCCGTAGTCCGGGGCCCGGCCGAGGCCGTCCTCCATGGCTCGGCTCAGCGAGTCCGACTCATCGTCGACGGCTCTTGCGAAGTACTCGTTGGAGCGGAGGTAATCGTCGCGTACGGTCGGCCAAGGGACGCCGAGGATCGTGAGCAGCAGCGCCGTACTCACTCCCGTCCGGTCCTTCCCTCCGAGGCAGTGGATCACGACGGGAACGTTGGCCGGATCGGCCAGGAGCGTGAGGAGTTCGCCGAACTGGGTGGCGTCGTCGGTGATGTAGGCACGGTTCACCGATATGAGATTCGGCAGGTAGGGGAAGTGACCGGTCTTGAGCGCCTCAGCGACCATCGGGTCGGCACCGGCACTGGGGACCCGGATCTGCACCACGCGGGTGTCGTCCGGTAGGCGGTCCGGGCCGAATGCGTCGACCTCCACCTGGGTGCGCAGATCGACGACCGTTCGGATCCCGAGGGCGCTGAGCGTAGCGACGCCTTCGTCGGTGACCCCGGCCAGCATCCCAGAGCGGAAGAACCTGCCGGAGCGGACTCGGCGACCGTCGGAAGTCTCGTATCCGCCGATGTCGCGAAAGTTCGGTGCTCCATCGACAGCGGCGGCCTCACCGGGGGAGCGGATGTCGCTAGTCAACGTTGGTGACCCCGTCTCGCCGATGCTTGCCAACGTCCCAGCCCTTCGAACCGAGGACTTCCTCGGTGACGGTCTGCGACGGTTCTTCGAGGGTGGTGGCCAGCGAGTCGTTCCACCGATTGAGGAAGCCGTAGAGCGCCACGACCGCAAGGATCTCGACGATCTGCCCGTCATCCCAGTACTCGGACATCCGCACGAAGTCTTCGTCGGTTACCCCGTTGGGCGACGCCGCCGCCGACACCGCGAACCGCAGAGCGACGCGTTCCGATTCGTCGAAAAGATCGCTGGTCTCGAAATCCCACAGGGCTTCGAGTCGGGCACGGTCGGTCCCCGAGCGATCGGAGCCGTAGATCGCGTGGGCTTGGCAATAGCGGCAGCCGGCCGTCTTGCTGGCAATGTGTCCGACGAGGCTCTTCAACTCGAGCGGTACCTCGCTCGTGGCGGGGTCGAAGACCGAGCGGCGCAAGTGGAGGAATCCCTGAACGATGCCGGGACGCCGGGCCATGATGCGCACGCCGTTGGGGACGAACCCAAACACCGTTTCGTACATCTCCTCGACACCGTCGAGCTCCTCGATGCCGTCGAGGGAGATGTTGTCGAGTCGGGACATGGGTGGTCCTCCGTGTGTTGCTGTGGACTCGACAAATGCGAATCCGTCCCGGGACGGGCGAGACAGATGCAGTATAATCGATTATCGAGGATCGAAGCCAGACGGGTGTCCTGAAGACTCCGTACGAAGAGGAGCGGCAGCGGGATGACCCGCTGCCGCTCCTCTTGTTTGTTTGCTCCTACTTGCCTGGCTGGGTGTTACCACTCACATCCTGGTGATGCCGGGTTCGTCCCTGCCGGGTTCGGGGTCTCGCACTCCGCCTGGACGGCGATGATGCTGAGAACCTCCAACGCGAGCGCCGGATCGAGGAGGACCGGCGCTCCGACAGTGCCGTCGTCATTGAACGGGGTGAACGACTGCACGAGTGCGTTCACGCCACCCTTGCTGTAGAGGCCCGGTCCGGTGACACCCTCGTAGTCGATGTCTTCGCCGGCCCTGATGAGTTCCAAGCACTCCGGGTAGGTGTAGCACATCGTGCCCGGCGGGTTGCCAACTTCGATCATGGCCGGTGCCCAAGCACTCGCCGCATACGAGCCTGCGTACTCAACGGCAAGCGCCGTATGCGTCATCAGGTCGTACGTGGAGAAGTGGTACTGGTCCGTTGCCGGACCGTACAGGTCGCCGTATCCGGCAGTGTCGTCCCACAGCGGCTCGAAGAACGCCCATGCTGGGGTCGTGTCGTTGTAGGCGAAGGCCGCATAGCCGACGCTCTTCTGGCTGGCGATGGGCTCCGTGCCCAACGTATCGATGAACTCCGGCTGAATCCAGCCCGTCTCACCGATCCAGTCGAGGGACAAGCCGGCCTCAGAGGACTGCTTGATCAGCGTGGCCGACTCCACCGAGCCCGCCTGCACGATCACAGCATCCGGTGCGAGATCGGCGATGCGTTGGGCTTCAGCTGCGTACGACGGCTGCTCGGCGGGAACGTCGATCCGGTCAAGGACCTCCAATCCCAACTCCTCAGCTGTGGTCTCAGCCGCGTTCGCCGCGAGCTGGAAACCCTCGACCTGGGTCGCGAAGATCACGACCGAGGTGGCGCCGGCATCTTGAGCCGCAAGGGCTCCGGTCATGCCAAGCGCCTCGTCGAGTCCCTGTGCGCGGAAGAGCGGCTCAGAGCCAACACCGCCGAGGTTCCCAGGGATGCTCCCGCCGTGCACCGTTGGCCCGAGCGGCTTGTCGTTCTCGGCAAGATACTCCAGCATGAAGTCGCGGTACTGGCGATAGCCGTGCGCCTGGCTGACCATTATGTCGGCGTTGTGCTGCTCGAGACAGATACGAGCTGCCTGAGCCTCACCCGGCGTACCGATGTCTTCGGAGATGAGCTGCCATTCGCGCCCGAGCGGCGGATCATTGTTGATGATCTGGCTGATCGGGAACTCAACATCCGCCGTCAGTGACGGTCCGTAGGCCGCAAACTCGCCCGTGAAGTATGCGAGTTCGCAAACGATCACTGGCTCCGTTGACATGGCCTCCGTCGTTTCGGTCGCTGCGGCGGTCGTTGTCGTGTCGCCCGCTGCGGCGGTCGTTGTCGTGTCGCCCGCTGCGGCGGTCGTTGTTTCAGGTGCTGCGGTCGTGTCGCTGTCTCCGCTGTCGCTGTCACTGCTACAAGCAGCGGCGACCAGCGCAAGCACGAACAACAAGATCAATCCGCTAGCAAACCTCTTTGAACGTATTCGCATTCGTCCCTTCCCTTTCTCTTCCTCCATTCGGATCGCCGTACAGCGATCAGATCCGGTAACCCTCCTTGAGCTTGTCGGTGGTCCATTCACCGGCATCGAGCACTTCGGATGCCTCTCCGAGGCTCAGCACCATGACGCGATCTGAGATCTCGAGCGCCTTCGTGGCGTTCTGTTCCGCCAGGATGATGCTGACGTCCTTCGTCTCGTGGATCTCGCGAATCTTTTCAAAGAACGTATCTACGTAGAGCGGCGAGAGCCCGGCGGTTGGCTCGTCCAGCAGAAGCATCTTTGGGTCCTGCATCAAGGCTCGTCCGCAGGCGACCATGCGCGACTCCCCGCCACTGAGGGTGCCGGCCATTTGTGACTGGCGCTTGCCGATGTCGGGGAAGAGTTCGACGATCTCGTCGATCCGTTCTTGTTGACTCCGGTCGCCGATCATGGATCCGATCTGGAGGTTCTCCAACACCGTCAGATCGGCGAAGACGCCCTTCTCCTGGGGCACGTAGCCGAGACCGAGCGCGGCCGTGTTCCACGGGTGGGCCGTCGTGATGTCTTGTCCATCGAACGTCATCTGTCCGGCGGTCAGCGGGATGAGCCGGGCCAGCGTCGCGAGCAGAGTTGTTTTGCCTGCCCCGTTGGCGCCGAGCACCGCGAAAATCTCGTGCTCTACGTCGAGGTCGAGGTCCTTGATCACCGTCACGCCGGTATAGCCGCTCTGGATACCTGTGGCTTCAAACATGGCCGCTTCCCAAGTATTGCTCCACCACTGTCTCATGATCTCGGATAAATGCGGGCTCGCCCTGCAACACAACGCTCCCCTCCGCCATGAAGTGAACGTATTCGCACATGCTCCAGATGACGTGCAGGTCGTGCTCCACGATCACCACGGCCATATTCTCCTTGGCGGCCTTCTGCTTGATCAGTTCCATGATCTGATCGCGGATGTCATCGGGGAGACCTGCGGTCGGTTCGTCGAGAAGCAGGACGCGAGGCTTGAGCAGCAGACATCGAATAATGTCGAGCAGCTTCTTCTCACCGGCGGAGTTTGCGAACCCGTAGGGGTCCTCGAAGTCGAATTGGTCGAGATACCACTGGATCTCACCGATGTGGTCGGCGTAGAGGCCCGACTCGCGATAGATGGCGAAGGAACGCTCGTCGGATGGCTGGTCGACCGCGAGCAGCATCGAGTCGAGGATGGTCAATTGTTCGAAGTCGGTGATGACCTGGTTGGTCTTCACGATGCCGTTGCGGGCCATGCTGCTGGCCGGCAGGTTCGAGAGAATGGTCTCGTCGCCATTGCCGTTGGATGAGAGCACGACCGTTCCCTCGTCGAGGGAGATGGCGTGCATGATCATGCGCAGCAGTGTCGTCTTGCCCGCTCCGTTCGGGCCGATCAGCCCTTCGATGGAATGCGTCCCCAGCGTCAGGTCTTCGACGTCGACCACGACTCGCCCACCGAAGCTCTTGATGGCGCCCTGCACACGAACGGTCGGGCGCGAACTCGGGTGGTCGCTCACGGGCTCTTCTGCGGGCGCGGTGTTGTCCATGTCACCCACCATGCAACCTCCGCATCAGCTTGTCTCTTCGCATCTGGCCGAGCACGCCGTACGGTCGGAACATGAGCACCAGAATGAGTGCGGCGCCGAACGTCATCTCCCGAAGGTTCGGGATTGCCTGGCCGTACCACGACTGGGGGAGCGGCAGGTAGGACTGAAGGAGAATGTCGAATACGGCCACGGTGAGTACGACGCCGACGACGGCTCCCCAGGTTCGGGTGACGCCACCGAGCACCAACCCCACCATGACTGCCAGGGTGATGTCGATGCCGAGGTTGCCGATGTCGAGGAAACGCTCCATCACGCCGAACATCGCCCCAAGGAGACCCATGACCGCCGAGCTTCCTGCGAACAACCACAGCTTCGTCCGGAACGACTGCTTGCCGAGGCTGCGGGCCAGCGGCTCGTTGTCTCCGATCGCGATGAGCAACCGACCGTATGGCGACCTGTGGACGCGAGACACGTAGTAGAGGATCAAGCCAACGACGACAGTCAAGATGACCAGCCACAACGTCTCGTTCGCCTTGACGCTGCCAATGTCGTAGGGGAATCCGAGTCCGCCCATACCGAGGGCTCCGCCGGTCAGGTCCTGTTCGGCCGTCGCAAAGAGAGCTACGCACGTAGCGAAGCCGAGCGTGCCGACCAGCACACCGTCGATATCGAGGTCGGCAATCACCCATCCAACGGCGAGTCCGGCGAGTCCGGCAACGAGTGTCGCGAAGGCAATCGAGATCAGGAACGCCCAGATCTCTCCGAACGGCCAATCGACCTTGACGAACAGAACGCCGAATGAGTACATCCCGAGGCCCCAGAAGCCCACGATGCCGAAGTTGGCGATGCGGGCGAGCCCGAGTTGCAGGTGAAGCAGCAGCGCCAGGCCGATCACCATGACGACTGAGAAGAGTCCGTAGACGAGGAATGCGTCGAGCCAGTCCAGATTCATGGCGCTACACCTTCCCCGCTTCGGCCGACCGTGTGCCGCGGACCTTCAAGATGATGACAAACACAACGATGAGGATCATCTGGCCGTACAGCGCCTGGCCGAACTGGAGCGTCATGAACGTCAGTGAGATGGCGGTCACCGCGCCGGCGATGATGACGCCGCCGATGTTCTTGGCCCCGCCGACCAGGACGACCAGCAGGATGAACAGGAACTGGCGCCATCCGAGCAGCGGGGCGACCGAAGAGCCGACGCCGTAGAAGGCACCGGCGAGGCCACCGGCGACACCGGCGAGGAACCAAATGAGAACGGTCACGGCCATTGGCCGGATTCCGCTGACCTGCGCCAGATCCTCATCGCTCGCCAGGGCCCGGATCTGAAGCCCGTAGCTCGTCTTCTGGATGAACCAGTAGAGCCCGAAGGCGAGGATGAAGACGCTGGCGACGGCGACGAGGCGGAAAGATGACACGCCGACGCCCAGTACGAAGATCGTGTCCGGGGCCGGGACATCGAAGAACCGAACCGGATAGCCGAAGATGAACTGCAGGCCGTGACGGAGGAACACGGACAGCCCGAACGAGATGATGATCATTTCGAGGGCGCCGACGTTGCGAAGCTTGGCCGGACGGAAGACCGCGAAGTAGGTGGCGACGCTGATCAGCCCTGCGGCAATCCCGGTCGGGATCAGGATGGTGTAGAAGTTGAGCTCGAACGTGGTGTTGATCCACATCCCCATGTAGGCGCCGAGCGTGATCGTCTCCGAGTACGCCACGTTGATGAGGCCCGTGAGTCGGTAGAGGAGTGCGAAGCCCATGGCGGCGAGGATGAGGGGCGCCTGCTCCGTCAGGCCAATAACGATTGAGTCGGAGATGATGTCCATCAGCCCCTGGCCTCTTCTCGTCCACGTGGAGCCGTTGGCTCCAGCGGCTGAATCACGCTAGATACCACGCCGGAACCGATGCCGTGTATGCGACGGCATGAACACGAAGGTGCAGCATCGTCCGCCCGGCGTGTCGCGATGCTTGCGACGGAATAATCTTTCATTGATAATCGATTATATGAAATAGAATTGCCGTCCGTCAATTCATGCCGTCGGCGACGGTGATGAGCCGATCTTCGGCAGACCCCTTTCGGCCGGGCGCGCCCGGCTGGCTAACGTCGGCGACCGAAACCGATCGTCCGCAGCGGGGTCGTCGACTCGCGATCGTACGCGGGGAACGACCGAAGACAAGGAGAGCCATGGCACACGTCCTCCACCACATCCACATCAAATCGAGAGATCCCCGCGCCAGCGCGGCATGGTGGATCGACATGTTCGGGGGCACGTTGCTCCCCGAGATTCAGTTCAAGACGATGCTCTTCGTTCCTGTCGAGTTCGACGGCGTCCGTCTCAACATCACCACGCCGGCGCCCGGCGAAGACGACACCATCAACGACCCGCCGCCGATCCCCTACCTCGGGCTCGAACACGTCGGGATCGAGACGGACGATCTCGACGCCGACCTCGAGCGCTTCGCTGAGCAGGGTCTCAAGATCTACGAGCGACGCCCGGGACCCGGCGGCTATGAGATCGCCTTCGTCGAGACACCAGACGGCGTTACGCTCGAACTGCTGCATCAGACCGGATGACCACCAACACGAAGGATGATCGGTGAAGCGACTTCGCGCATTCGACTACCACGAACCGACGTCGCTGGCTGAAGCGATCGACGTTCTCGCCGACGCTCCGGACGACGCCCGCGTGCTCGCCGGCGGGACCGATCTCATCGTCGACATGAAGACGGGCCGGATGCGTCCGTCGACGGTTGTGAACCTCAAACGCGTGCCAGGCCTCACCGGAATCGAAGCGGCCGAGGGAGGCATCCGTATCGGAGCCCTGACCAAGGTGACCCTCGTCGAGCAGTCATCGCTCGTGCAGGAGAGCTGCCCCGGACTCGCTCAGGCCGCGTCCATCCTTGCGTCGCCGCCGGTGCGGGCGCTGGCGACGATCGGCGGCAATGTGGGTCGCGCGTCGCCGGCATCCGATCTCGGACCGGCGCTGATCGTCCATCGGGCGGTCGCCACCATCGAGGGGCGTGACGGCGCTCGCGATGATTTGGTGGAGGATCTGTACTCGGGCCCGGGAGCGACGACGCTTGCGTCGTCCGACATCATCACGTCGATCTTCCTCCCCGATCCGCCTGCGGGTTTCGGCTCGGCGCACGTGAAGCTGGGCAAGCGGGGGAGCGGGACCGACATCGCTCTTGCAGGGGTATCGGCGAGTGTGGTTCTCGGCGTCGACGGCCGCGTCCTCGAATGCATGATCGCCCTTGCCTCGCTCGGGCCGACCCCATTTCGCGCGGTTGCCAGCGAAGCGCTGCTTCGCTCGGAGATTCCAGTGGAGGCGGCACTCGCCGCTGTCGCCCAGTCCGCCGCCGGCGAGGCGAAGCCGATCGGCGACATGCGCGCCAGCGCGTCGTATCGCACGACGCTTGCGAGGGTGCTCACGTTGCGGGCCCTTCGTGCCGCCGTGCAATCCGCGGGTGTGGAGGTGGCGGCATGACGATCACTATCGACGTCACGGTGAACGGAGTTTCCCGCCAACTCACGACCGATCCGCGCCTCACTCTTCTCGAGGTCCTACGCGAGCAGGTGTTCCTCACCGGGACGAAGGAAGGCTGCGGAGTCGGCGAGTGCGGCACCTGCGTGGTGCTCGCGGACGGTGAACCGGTCACCTCGTGCCTGGTGTTGGCCGGCGACGCGGACGGTGCCAGCATCGAGACCGTGGAGGGCCTCGCCGAGGACGGCGAACTCAACGACGTGCAGCAGGCATTCATCGACACCGGGGCGTTCCAATGCGGGTTCTGCACCCCTGCCATGGTCTTGACAGCCACTGCTATGTTCAGAAGGGACGATGAACCGGAGATCGAGGACGTGAAGAAGGCGCTCAGCGGCATCCTCTGCCGATGCGGCGCCTATCCCAAGATCCTCGAAGCGGTCGCAGAGATCAAAGGAGTCCGCAGATGACGACGTATGTAGGCACGCGGGCACCACGCGTTGACTCAGTCGACAAGGTGACAGGCAGCGCGGTCTACGCCGTCGACCTGTCCATGCCTGGCATGTTGCACGGCGCGGTTCTACGAAGCCCACACCCACACGCCAGGATCGTGTCGATCGACGTAGCGCGCGCCCGGTCGGCTCCGGGAGTGGAGGCAGTCGTCACGGGAAACGACTTCCCGCTGTTGTTCGGATCTGCGATCAAGGATCAACCGTTTCTCGCGATCGACCGCGTCCGCTATGTCGGCGAACCGGTCGTTGCGGTCGCGGCGACCACCGAGGCGCAGGCACAGGAGGCGCTCGACCTCATTGCGGTGGACTACGAGGAGTTGCCGGCGATCGTCGACATGCGCGCCGCCCTCGATCCCGACGCGCCACTCGTGCATCCTGATCTCCACACCTACAAGCGTGGTGGGCATGAGATCGTGCCCCACACCAATATCAACACGCTCTATCGGTATTCGCGCGGCGATGTCGAGGAAGGTTTCGCCGCCGCCGATCTGGTGGTCGAAGGGGAGTACTCGGCGCACGCGATCAGCCATGTCGCACTCGAGGTCCACACCGCGATCGCCGAGTACGACGCGGGTTCGGGTGGCTACACCCTGTGGGTATCGACCGATCGCCCATTCCTGCTCCGCAACGAGCTCGCAGAAGGGTTGGGCGTCTCCAGCACCCAGGTCCGGCTGATCGTTGCGCAGGTCGGTGGGTCGTTCGGTGGCAAGGGTGTCCCAATCGCCGAGGCCATCGCGGTCGTCCTGGCGCGCAATTCCGGCGGTCGTCCGGTCCGCGTCGAGTTCACCCGCGAGGAGTGCCTCATCGCCTCGCAGCTTCGCGTGCCGGCGATCATGAAGCTGAAGACCGGGGTGAACAGCGACGGCCTGATGATCGCCAGGAGCGCCGAAGTGCTCTGGGACAGCGGGGCTTACACGGCCTACACCGTCGGCGTCGCCATCCGCGGCTCGCAGACGATCGTCGGGCCGTATCGCATCCCCAATATCGAAATCCTGTCGCGGCAGGTCTACACCAACAAGGCGATCACCGGTTCCTACCGCGGTTACGGCACGACCCAAGTGACGTGGGCGTGTGAGACGCAGATGGACGAGATCGCCGCGCAGCTGAATCTCGATCCGGTCGAAATCCGACTGAAGAACGGATACGTGGAAGGCGATTCCTACCTCAACGGCCAGATCATGCACAGCGTCGGCCTCACCGAGACCATCGAACGAACGGCTGCCGAAATCGGCTGGGGATCGGTCGAGCGCGAACCGGCGCCGCACCTGCGCCGCGGCAAGGGCATCGCCACGATGATCAAGCCGACGATGACGCCGTCGAGTTCGAACGTCGTGATCAACATGGAACAAGACGGTCGTGTGCTGGTGATCTGCGCGGCGCCGGAGATCGGCGCAGGGCAGGACACCGTCCTCGCCCAGATGGCCGCGGACGCGATTGGTGTCCCGCTCGAGCACGTGTCGGTGCCAGCCACCGACACCGCGCTCACGCCATACAACGGCCCGGTCGCTTCGAGTCGGACCACCTATCACATGGGCAACGCCATCGTCGCTGCCGGCGCGGAGATCCGCGAGGAGATCCTGGGCCTGGCCGCCGAGGTACTCGAGGTCGATGCGGAGGACCTGGATCTTCGCAACGGCTCCATCTACGACCTGGACGATGAAGTCAAGATCACCCTTGGGGATCTGCTCGCGAAGTTCGCGGGGGAGGGCTACTCGATGACGGCCGGATCGCGGTTCTCGTCAGCTCGGTCGCCGTTGCTCAAGGCCGACCCCGGTGAGGAGTGGATGAGCAGCATCTTCTGGATGCTGTGCACCCAGGCCGCAGAGATCGAGGTCGACATCGAGACCGGCGTGATCAGCGTGGTCAAGGTGGCCGCGGCTGCCGACGTCGGCAAGGCCATCAATCCGATGACGGTCGAGCAGCAGATCGAGGGCGGTGTGGTGATGGGCCTCTCAAATGGGATCCTCGAGCACTTCTCTATTCGCGACGGACGCATCGAGAACGGCAACCTCGCCGACTACAAGGTGGCGACGATCCAGGATCTCCCGGAAATCGTGCCGATCATCGTCGAGTCGGTGCATGAGGAGGCCCCGTTCGGTGCCAAGGGTGTCGGAGAGCCGGCTGCCGCGGCGACGCCGCCTGCGATCGCCAATGCGCTCTATGACGCGATCGGCGTTCGTATTCGGGATCTGCCGGTCACCCCGGAGAAGGTTCTTGCTGCATTGGCCGACCTACCGCCGGGTGAGAAACCCTCGACCTGATCCGACACCGTTCGCAAAGTTGACGGACACGGGACGGCACTCGTAAACTGCGGGTAATCGATTATCGAGGATACGCCGTGCCGATGCCATTGGATGTCAACGAAATGCTGATATCTCGTACGATTGCGCCGGTGTCCACACCGTATTCACCCCTTGACACGAACGATCTTCCCGCGGTCCCGGGGTTGAGAGCATGACCGCAGCTTGCTCCATCTTCGTTGCGCCGCAAGCACTGAAGGCTCGTGTGCGATGCACACATTGTGTGGTTCGCACCGGGCCGGTTCGACCGGCCTCGGGAGAGGAGTAGGACGACACGACGAAGGACTGACGGACGAGAAAGGGTGCCGGAATCAGGTCGTTCCACGCAAGGGACGGTCCCGGCGCTGTGGCGTTGAGGAAGGAGATTTGCCGAATGGTAGATACCAGCAAGGTTGTGGCGGAGTTCTTCGGAGACGAGAGCTTCCCGGTCGAGTGGGAATCGGAGAAGGAAAAGAAGCTGTTCTGGGTCTACGACGACCTGCACTGCCCGCGCCCCGTCTCGCCGATGTACAACGATATCGGCAACTGGGTGCTCACGTGCGACCACATGTTCCGTCGCTTCGGCACGCCGTTCGCGACCGACTGGGTCGGCAAGGTCGTCAACGGATACCTCTTCACGGCCGCGATCCCGCCGGACCCGGATATGGCCGTGCCCAGCGAACAACTCGGGTTCCACTACGACTCCCGGGTGCCCACGGACGCCGACCCGGACTACGCCGAGAAGATCGGCGCCTATCTCGGCGCCGTGCTCCCGGTCTACGGAGCGAACTTCCCCGATTGGTGGAGGGATCGCCTCGTGCCCGAAATGGCGGGAAACCTCGCCTATCTCGAAGAGAAGATTGACGACTACGAGAACATCTCGCTCATGGAGTGGGCCGTGATCCTCGAGGACGCGATCGACATGCTCGATCGTCACTGGAAGATCCACTGGATGCTCAACTTCGCCCAGCTGTCGTCGACCCTGGCGCTGCGAGCAACGCTCGAAGAGGCGCTCGGCGGCGAGATCACCCAGAAGCACGAGGAAATCCTCGGCCGATTGCAGAACTCCTACGCCGACCGCAACTGGGACGCGATCGAGTTGCTGGTGGCGCTGAAGGACGAGATCAAGGAAGACGACGTCCTCATGGCGGCCTTCGTCAACGAGAACGGCGCCGACATCTTGGCGGCTCTCGAGGGCACCGAGCGCGGCCGCCGGTTCATCGCCGAGGGCCTGAAGGCCTACCAGCGTGAGTTCGGCTGGCACGCCGTGTGGAGCCACGAGTTCATCTACCCGTCGCGATTCGAGACACCGGAACCGGTCCTTGACGTGATCAAGGGATACCTGGACTCGGACTATGACCACCGGCCGGTCGTCGCCCACCTCGAGACGGACATTCAGGCTGCAGCCGTTGAGTTGCTCGAAGGCATCGAAGAGGGCGACGCCCTCGAGGCGCTGAAGGCAGCCAATGAGATCAACCTGAAGATGGCCCCGCTCACGCCCGACCACCACTTCTATATCGACCAGGGCACGCACCAGCACGCTCGGGTGGTGCTGATCTGCATCGGCCGGAAGCTGGTCGAGATGGGCGCGTTGGACGAGCCGGACGACACGATCTACTTGCGCTACAACGAACTGCGCTACTTGATGGGTGATCCCGAGGGCTACGACGCCAAGAGCATTGTCGCCGAGCGGCGTGCGACCCGGGCCGAGCAAGAGAAGATCCGCCCGCCGGACTTCATCGGCACGGCGACCGAAGACCAGCTCGCGTTCCCGTATCTCAATCTGTGGGGCTTCCCTGAGAAGCTGCACTTCGACACGGAGACCAAGGGCAGGATCGAAGGTATCGGCGTGTCGCCTGGCGTCATCGAAGCCACGGCGAAGGTCGTTTCTTCGCCTGCCGAGTTCGACGAGGTCAAGGGCGGCGACATTCTGGTCTGCCAGATGACGAACCCGGCGTGGACACCGTTGTTCGCCATCATCGGCGGCATCGTCTGCGATGCCGGCGGCATGGTTGCGCACCCCGCAGTCATGGCTCGCGAGTTCGGCATTCCCGGCGTCACCGGCACCGGCGTTGCCACTCGTGAGATCAAGACTGGCGACCGCCTGCGGGTCGACGGGACCAACGGCGTAGTCGAGATCCTCTAGGGATAGGAGTGGGCCCTCCGAGGGCCCAACACTGATATGACGAATCGACAAGAGACGCAACCGGAACCCATGGAGAGAGAAGTTCTCTCCGAGCGGGTGAAGGACCGCATTCTCACGTGGATTCTCGAAGGAGAGCTGGAGCCCGGGTCTCGCATCGTCGAGACCCGGGTGGCTCGCGACCTCGGTGTCAGCCAGGCACCGGTGCGCGAAGCACTGCGGGACCTCGCAATCCTTGGCTTCGTCGAGATGAAGCCCCACAAGGGTGCGCGAGTGCGCAAGCCGACGAGGCAAGAGCTCACAGAAGCGATCGAGGTGCGCGCCGAGCTCGAGGCGCTGGCCGGAAGGCTGGCGGCTGAGCGGCGAACCGAACAGTGCATCGCCGATCTTGAAGCCCTCTATGTGGCGATGAAAGAGGCCGCTGCTCGCGGCGACGCGCACGACCAGGCCATCCACAACACGAAGTTCCACGCGCGGATCGTTGCCGCCGCGCACAACGAGACTCTGGCACGCCAGTGGTCGATGCTCGAGCCGTTCTCGCGAACCTACGTCACAGCGTCGACCCCCGGTGTGGACCTGCACTGGCTTTCGCTCCGACACGAACCACTCCTCGCCGCGATTCGCGACCAGGACCCCGAGCTTGCCGCCGAACGGAGCCGTACGCATGCGGCCGAGGCGGCCCTCCTAATCGAAGGGCTCGATGAGGTGCGCGAAGGCCTTGCCGAAGCGGTTTCGGAGGCGGTCTCCGAGGAGGCTGCCGAGGGCTAGCAACAACAGAGATCACGAGGGCCGCAGCGGCGGCAGGCGCCGGAGCCCCGTGAACGAACGCCAACGCGTCGGGCGCGGCTCGACGCGCCGACAGAATCAAGAACGACCAACAGACGAAGGAGAAACAACCATGGCCACGCTTACCGAAGAAATGTCGGCAGCCGGCGCAAGGATCCGGATCGACGTCATCGGCGTCGAGGTTCCCGAGCACGTGCTCCAGAACATGGACTTCATGAATTACCGCCTCGCATCCGTGCAGCTGGAGTCGGACGTCACGCTGAGCGAGCCCGACCTGGTCTGGGACCGCGACGTGGCAGAGAAGTCGGTGGCCTGGGACGGCACCACGATGCGCTTCAACGGCGACTGGGCCGAGGGTCCGATCCAGAAGGCGATCGTGACCGTGCTGGCGTTGCGCATGGAGGCCAAGGGCCTGCATCCGTTCCATTCATCGGCCGTGCGCTACAAGGGCAAGACCGTCTTGTTCCTCGGTGGCGAATCCAACCATGGCAAGAGCATGTGCCAGATCGAGGCGTGCCGGCGCGGTGGCAAGCTCGTCTCGACCGAGACCACGGTCATCGACGATTCGGGCACCGTGATCATGGGATCCAAGACGGTCTTCATCAAGAGCCGTGCCAAGGGAACCGAGCGGGCCGACAAGGCTGCTCCCGAGCGCGGCGCGCAGATCTTCTTCGGTGACGAGATGCCGACGTGGGAGGACTACGACGAGCCGAGCAACGTCGACGTCGTGATCGTTCCCGCCATCGACGGCAACTTCGACCCGACGACGACCGAACTCGGTCAGTTCGAGGCGCAGTTCCAGAACTTCCATTCGCTCCAGAACTACTTCCTCACGAACGAGTTGCTCGCTCCTGGGCACACGATGCCACTGACCGATACCGAAGCGCTGCGTCAGTCACGCGCCGACTTCACCGAGAGCTTCTGCGGACCGCGCTCGTTCTACATGATTCGTGCAGCGAACCCGCAGGCAATCATGGACGAGGCAGACAAGGTCATCTAGCGATCAAGAGAGCGTGACGACATGAAGGAGTTCTCCTACGAACGTCCTGAGTCGCTTGACGAAGCGCTTCAGGTGCTCGCTACAAGCGGCTCGGAGACCGAGATCCTCGCCGGCGGTACCGATCTGGTGATCGCCATGCGGGATCGGTGGAAGCAGCCGAAGGTGGTGGTCGATCTCAAGCGCGTCGCCGAGTTGTATCCGGCGTTGGCCTGGGATGGAGACACCGTGACGCTCAGCGCTGCGGCCACCATGACCCAGGTCGTCGTCGATGAGCGGATCAACCAGCACTTTCCTGCGCTGGTCGAGGCCGCCGTGGTGGTGGGTTCGGTGCAAATCAGGAATCGAGCCACGGTGCTCGGCAACATCTGCAACGGATCGCCAGCCGCCGACACGGCACCACCGCTGTTGGCCTACGACGCCATCGTCATCGCCGCCGGACCCGAAGGCCTCCGGAGGGTCCCCATCGACGACTTCATCGTTGGCCCTGGCACGGTCGATCTTCGCGACGGCGAGATCGGTTTCGCCCTCGAATTGACCGTGCCGTCGCGCCCGATCGGCGCCGCGTACGAAAGGATGACCCGACGCAAGGGCACCGACCTGGCTTCGGTCACGCTTGCAGCCACGGTCGATGATGCGGGCGTCACGCAGGTCGCCTTCGGAAGCGTTGGGCCTCGTGCCTGGCTGCGAACGGACGACACCGGTGTTCTTGCCGACCCCGACGCGTCTGCCGACGCCAAGGCTGCGGTGTTCGAGGAGATCTTCGCCGACGCCAGCCCGTCGGTTCGATCCATGCGCGCGAGTCCAGACTATCGCCGGGCGATGCTGCGGGTGCTCGGTGCGCGCGCCGTGGAGCGGGCGATTTCGCGCCTGCAAGAACTGCAAGGAGTGTCATGAGCGAAACGGTCCACATCGAAGCAACCATCAACGGTCGCGATCGTGCGTTCGACGTCGCCGCGAACCACACCTTGCTCGACGTTCTGCGCGATCAACTCGGGCTCACCGGGACCAAGGAGTGCTGCGTCGTTGGCGAATGCGGTGCGTGCACCGTGGTCGTCGATGGCATTCCGATGAACTCCTGCCTGATGCTCGCCGTCGAGATCGACGGGCGAGACGTGACGAGTGTGGAAGGCCTGGCGGCGGACGGGCACCTGAATGCCCTCCAGCAGGCTTTCCTCGACCTCAGTGCGCCGCAGTGCGGATTCTGCATCCCGGGTCAGTTGATGTCTGCGCATGCACTTCTGCAAAGCAATCCCGACCCGACGATCGACGACGTGCATGAGGCCCTCGGTGGGAATCTCTGCCGATGCGCCGGCTATCTCCAGATCACCGAGGCCGTGCTCACGGCAGCGAAGGTGGGGAAGGAATGACTGCCAACGAGCTCGTCGGAGCCTCACCAAACCGTGTCGGCGGAAGAGATCGTGTCACCGGCGCCCAGCAATACGTCGCAGACATCCATCTCGTCGACGAATTGCACGCCAAGCTCGTCAAGATCGACGAGTCGCGTGCGCGCATCATCTCTATCGACACCACGAAGGCTGAGCAAGTCCCTGGGGTCCGGCTGATCATGACGGCGGACGACCTGCCGAAGCCGATGCCTCGGTTCGGCCCGCAGTACGCGGACCGCCCGGTCCTCGCGGTTGACACGGTGAACTACCACGGTGAACCGGTTGCGGCCGTCGCAGCCGAGACGAAAGAGATCGCCGAAGAGGCTGCCGCCCTCGTCGAGATCGAGTATGAGGTGCTCCCCGCCGTCTTCTCCATCGATGCTGCCCTCGATCCCGGAGCGTCGCTCGTTCAGGATCCGTCGCTGCGGCAGGGCGAGCCGTTCGCTAACACCAACATCAAGAGCGAGATCAAGTTCGGTTGGGGCGACGTCGAGGCCGTGGAAGGCGACGCCGAATACGTGATCGAGCGGGAGTACGAATTCCCGATGATCACGCACTTCGCAATCGAGCCGCACGCGTTCATCGCGCAACCGGACGGTCACGAACTCAACGTGTGGAGCACGATTCAGCATCCGTTCCAGCTCCAGAAGACGCTCGCCGGCCTGCTCGATATCCCGCTCTCGAAGTTGCGGGTGTTCGCTCCGGACCCCGGCGGGGGCTTCGGCGGCAAACAGCACCCGAAGCTCGAACCGCTCGTGTGCTACATGGCGCTCGCAACCGGGCGACCGGTGCGTCTGATCATGTCGCTCGAAGAGACGTTCCAGGCCGTCCGTCGCCCGTCGACCCGCGTTCGGGTGAAGATGGGCATGACGCTCGACGGCACGCTGATCTACAACGATATCGAGACCAATTATCTCATCGGTGCATACGTCGATATCGCTGATCGAGTGGCGGCCAAGTCGTCGTATGTCGCGGCCGGTCCCTACAAGGTGCCGGTCGTCAAGATCATGGGTCGCACAATTCTGTCGAACACCACGCCCACGACCGCGTTCCGCGGGTTCGGTGTTCCCCAGATCACCTGGGCGCGTGAGTCCACGCTCGACGAGGCTGCGATCGAGCTGGGGATCGACCGGCTCGAGATCAGGAAGCGGAATCTGCCGGAGCCGGGCTACGAATTCGTGCCGGGGGACACGCCGGCCGACGGCAATTGGGTCGAGACAATCGACAAGGCCGCCGAGCTAATTGGATGGGACAAGCCGCTTCCGGAGGGTCGCGGCCGGGGCATTGCCCTCGGTCTCAAGTCGGGGCCGACGACCGGACTGTCCTACTCGACGGTGCGGCTGCTCAACGACGGCAGCGCAATCCTCTTCAGTGGGACGTCCGACATGGGCCAGGGCGCGAGGACCGTGTTCGCTCAGATCGTTGCACAGGAGATGGGCATCCCCATCGAACGTGTCAACGTGATCATGGGTGACACCGCGACGGTGCCATACGACCAGCAGACATCGGCCAGTCGCTCGACCGTGCTCATGGGCACCTCGGTGTACCGCGCCTGCAAGGACATTCACGGCAAGGTCAAGGCCATGGCCGCTCGAGTCCACGGCGTAGACGAAGACGACATCGAAGTTGACGGCGGCGTTGTGCGTCTCGCAGGCGAAGACCTGCCGATCGTGGAGGTAGTGCAGCAGGCGCTCGCTCCGCTCGGCGGCGAAGTCATCGGCAACGGTGAGATGCGCAAAGACAAGGTGCCGAGCCATCCGCTCGCCGGGTCGGCAGCATTCTTCGAATTCAACTGCACTGCGATCGAGGCGGAGGTCGACGGCGAGACCGGAGAGATCACCATTATCCGGCACGTCACCGTCGGTGATATCGGCACCGCCCTCAACCCGCAGCAGGTGCACGGGCAGGACGACGGCGCCGCAATCATGGGCCTTGGGCATTCGCTGATGGAGGGCTACATCCTCGATGAGGAAGGCCGCGTCAGGAACCTCGGAGCGATCGACTACCGGATTCCTACCAGCAAGGACCTACCGACCGAGTTGATCAGCGAGAGCATCGAGAACCACGACGGACCCGGTCCGTACGGAGTCAAGGGTGTGAGCGAGGGGAGCCTGCTGTGCACGGCTCCTGCCGTCGGCGCCGCGGTACGCGACGCCACCGGGTTGGTGATACGCGACCTGCCGCTCACGCCACAACGCGTCTGGGAAGCAATGAGGGAGCAGGCATGAGCGAGATCCAACACGTCGGCCCGGTGAGAGACATGCCGGCCAGCAAGGTGGTCGAAGCCGCACAAATGGTGAAGGAGGGCCGCTCCTATTCGCTGTCGGTTCCACGCTTCACCGGGATGCCGCTGTTCCCCGGCCATCCCCCGTTCCAGGTGTTGAACTATCGCACGCCCCCCGGGATCAAGGCCGGCAACGTGCAGCCGTGGGGACCGCCCAACGAGGTCGGCCTCGGGTATATGGCGGAGTACGTGATGGCGTGCTCGCATTCCGGGGCGCACATCGACGGTCTCGGTCATATGACGATCGGGGACGACAACCACTGGTACGGCGGGGGCAACACCGCCGAGCACCTCACGGACCACGGACCGATCGTCGGCGACGCCTCGCACCTCCCGCCGTTCTTCACGAGGGGCGTCCTGCTCGATCCGCCCGCGTTCCGCGGCGTCGACGCTCTCCCATCGAGCGAGCCGGTCGGTGCAGACGAGTTGCAGGCGATCGCAGAAGCCCAAGGTGTCGAGGTCCGGCCATGGGATGTTGTGCTCATTCGCACCGGGTATCTGAAGTACTGGCCCGATGCCGATGCGATGGCAGAACACAAGACGGCCGGGCCCGATCTCTCGGCCGCCGAGTGGCTGTTGGAGAAGGGTGTCGTCGCAACCGGCACCGACACCGAGACCTATGAGGTCATGCCGACGCCCGACCGCGGGTCGCCTGCGAACCCGCAGCCGGTGCATACGAAACTGCTCATCGAGAACGGGATCTACCTCCTTGAGAGCATCTACCTCGAGGACATCGCTCGCGACAAGGTGTACGAGTTCCTCTTCGTGATGCTCCCGCTCAAGATCCGGGGTGCGACGGGCTCGATGGTTGATCCGCTGGCGATGCTCTGAGAGGAGACACCCCATGAAGGCTCTGGTGCTCACCGGTCCGAGCGAGTTCTCGATCGAGGAAGTCGACAAGCCCGTTCCAGGGACACAGGAGGTCCTTTGTCGCGTCAAGGCGATCACGATCTGCGGCACCGACGCCCACCTGCTTCGGGGCGACTACCCGGGCTTCTGGCCGCCCGCGTATCCGTTCATTCCCGGGCACGAGTGGTCCGGGGTGGTCTGCGAACTCGGCGAGGGTGCCGCTGCGCTCGGATTCGCCGTCGGTGACCGGGTGGCTGGCACCTCGCACGACGCGTGCGGCTTCTGCAAGAAGTGCGTGGAAGGTCGATACAACCTGTGCGAGAACTACGGCAACACCGACGTGCATCGCCAATACGGCCACAACTGGCAGGGGGCCTTCGCCGAGTATGTCGTCCACGGAGTCAAATCGGTGTTTCACCTGCCGAACGAGATGAGCTTCCACGAAGGGGCGCTTCTCGATCCGGCGGCGATCGCTCTGCACACCGCCGAGCGCGGGAACATCAGCTCCGGAGCCACCGTCGTGGTGCTCGGCCCAGGCCCGGTTGGACTGCTGGCGGCCGACGCGGCCCGTGCGCTTGGCGCTGGTCGGGTGATCGTGGTCGGCCGCGGAGAGCGCCTCGCGAAGGCGGCAGAGCTCGGACACGAGACAGTGGACTACACCGTGGTCGATCCGGTTGAAGCAGTCCGAGCAATGACCGAAGACATCGGCCCCGACGTGGCGCTCGACTGTGCCGGTGTACCCGATTCGTACCGTTGGGCGCTCGCCATGCTGCACAAGGGCGGGCGTTGTGCCTCGGTGGGTATCCCGGTCGAGGACGTGTCGCTGTCGCTCCAAGAGTTGGTGCTCTACGAGAAGGAGCTGGTTGGCGTGCGTGCCACGGCTGGCGGTATGCGCCGAGCGATGCCGCTGGTGTCGGACGGTCGCATTCGGGTGAACGAGCTCCACACCCACACATTTCCCCTCGCAGACTTCCGCGAAGCGATCGACACCTTCAATGAACGGCGCGACGGCGCACTCAAGGTGATCATCGAGCCCTGAGTGGCCGCGTTCAGGCGACGATGCGACCGTCGAGCCCCGAGCCGTCCTACTCAGGCGATGACGGGGGCGAGCCGGTCGGCGACGGTGCCGAGTCTTGCCGGATCGAACGGCGCTTCGAACAGCGCGATGATGTGGTCAGCGCCGGCTTCTCGGAATCGGCCAACCAAGTCTGCGAGGGCTCCGGGGTCACCGTCTGCCATGATCTTGGCCGACACTTCGATCTCTGCCGGATCCCGGCCAACGTCGGCGCAGTGCTGATGGAGCACCTCGACTTTGTGTTTCAAGATCTCGGGATCGCCGCCCGGCAGGTTCCAGTGATCGGCCCACATTGCTGCGATGCGCAGTGTGCGCTTCTCTCCAACTCCGCCGATCGCGATGGGCGGGTGCGGCTGTTGGATCGGCTTCGGGAGCGCACGTGCCCCACGCAACTGGTGGAAGGGGCCGTCAAAGTCGGTGGTCTCTCGTGTGAAGAGCAGGTGGAGAATCTCGCAGGTCTCTTCGAGTCGGTCGAAGCGTTCCTTCCATGAAGGCAGTGCAATGCTGTATGCACGGTGCTCGTCCTCGACCCACCCGGTGCCGAGACCAATCTCCAGCCGGCCACCCGATGCAACGTCGAGCGTTGCCGCCATGTTGGCGAGGACGGCCGGATGGCGGTAGGTGTTGCCGGTCACGAGGATGCCGAGCCGCACCCGCTGGACGATGCCACTCAACGCCGCGAGCATCGTCCATCCCTCGAACACCGGACCCGGAGCGTCGTTGAAAATGGGGTCGAGATGGTCGAACGTCCAGCCGGCGTCGTAGAGATCGATTCGATCCCCTTCCTTCCAGAAATCGACGATCGGCTGCCACTCGCTGTATTGCGGCCGGGTCTTGAAGGAGAGTCGCATGAGGAGTGAGTCAGTCTATGAACGAGGGTGGCGGAGCTTCGAAGGGAACCATGGTCCGTTCCCGTGCAACGAAGCGGGCGCGGTGGGTGAAGCCGGCCTCCGCCGCCTCCTCACGGGCGAGGTCGAGGCCCCATGCCGCTTGCTTCGGTGCATGGGCGTCGCTGCCGAACGTGACGGCGAGTCCTGCCTCGTGGATCATCCGGATGAACGTGGGGGAGGGATAGATCTCGTGCACCGGGTGCCGGAGGCCGCCCGTGTTGATCTCGATAGCGACGTTGGATTGCTGGGCCGCGGCGAGGAACCCGGCATAGAGGTCGATCTGTTCGGATCGGAACGGCTTGCGGAGGTATTTGACGCGGTCCGGGTGGGTGATGATGTCCACGGCGCCCGACGCCGCCATCTCCGACATCACTTCGAAGTAGCGCTCGTAGACGCGGCGTGGCCCGAGGCGTTCCCACTCGAACTCCGAGTGTGCCCGGTCGAACCACCAGCCGTCGATCCAATGGATCGATCCGAGGAGCACATCCCACGGGTATGGCTCGATGAGTTCGAGGACGGCGTCGATCGTGTCGGGGAAGAAGTCGACCTCGAGGCCGAGGAGCACCGGCAGGCCGGCAGCTTTGGCTTCGAGAATCACTTCGACGTAACGCTCCATCGACATGGTCCGGTCGGCCAGCAGGTCGTATTCGGTGTTGGCCCGGATCGTTGGATCCGAGGCGCGCTCCCAGATATTGCCCAGGACGTCGGCCGATTCGACGCAGCGATAGAGGTGCTCCGTGAACGTGACCTCGTTGACGTCACGCCGGATGGCCTTGTCGACGTACTTCTCGATGTGGTCGAGTCGATAGCGGTCGGGCGGGGGAGCAGGAAGCGGATTGCCCTTCCGGTGGGGGTAGAGGTGCAGGTGGGTGTCGCTCACGGGTGCCCTTCGTCGTTGTGACGGCGCATGCTACACCGTTCGATGCGGGTGCACTCCCTGTAAACGATTATCGATGATCTGCTGAAACCGCTATGCTGTCGGTGTTGTCGAGCGTGACCTACACGGGGTCGCCCGCAGAAGGAGTGAACATGCTGAAGGCCGCCCAGGTCGGGCTCGGTTGGTGGGGGAGCCAGGTCACGAAGGTCCTGGAGGACAGCGAGAAGATCGAGATCGTCTGCGGCGTCGATCCGTTCGAGGAGACAGCCAAGAAGTACACGGCCGACTACGGCCTCCCGGTCTACTCCGACTACCAGGAGGCACTCGACGATCCGAACGTCGAGGGCGTGATTCTCACCATTCCTCATCTGTTCCACGAAGAAGCAGTGGTTCGTGCCGCCGCGGCCGGCAAGGAGATCTTCTGCGAGAAGCCCCTCGCTCTCAACGTCGAGAGCGCCCGGACGATGATCGCCGCGTGCGATGCCGCAGGAATCGTCATGGGCATCGGCCACGAACGTCGCTTCGAGCCAGCCTGGGAAGAGATCAAGCGCATGGCCGACTCTGGGGAGTTCGGAACGATCCTCCACATGGAGGCGCATTGGAGCCACGACCGCTGGCTGGGAATGGCGGCCGACAACTGGCGCGGAAGCAAGGAAGAGTCCCCGGCCGCCGGATGGACCGGCATGGGCGTCCACCTGAGCGACATGATGCTGAGCCTCGCCGGCGAGGTCGTCGAGGTGCAGGCCATCGTTGAGCGCAGGATCCTCGAGATCCCGACGGGAGACGTTGTCTCCGCCCACTTCCGGTTTGCCGACGGGACCACCGGTTCGATCGCCGCACTGTCTGCGACCCCCGACTACGCCCGCTTCGCGGTGTTCGGTAGCCACGCGTGGGCAGAGGCGCGCGAAACGCAGCACGTTGATCCGGGCGGCACCACGCATTTCTACGTGCGCCGGCGCGGCGACGCCGATCAGACCCGTGTCGACTTTGAGCCGGCCAGTCCGGTCAAGGCCGGCTACGAGCACTGGGCCGACGCCGTCGCGGGCCGTGCCGACTACCGGTTCAGCAACGCAGAGCGGCTCGGCAACGTCGCCATCCTCGAGGCCCTTGTACGTTCGGCCGAGAACGGCGGGCCTGAGCCGGTGGCGCAGTACTCCTGAGGTTCACTAGCCAACGACTGAGGCCGGAGCGTTCCCGCTCCGGCCTCAGCTTTGTCTCCGAAAGATGTCAGGTCAGGTCCTGGAGATTGTGCCTTCCCAGGTACCGACCTTGTCGCCCTTCATGGCGTCCTTGTCGAACCAGAAGCTCGTGACGGCCTTGGTCTCGGTGTAGAACGCGACGCCGTCGCGGCCCATCACGTGGAGGTCGCCGAAGAAGCTCTTCTTGTGACCGCTGA
>CAZONX010000002.1:65509-69230 GCA_964581295.1 uncultured Acidimicrobiaceae bacterium | reverse complement strand
GTGCCTCGAGCTGCCGCTCCATCGCATCGAGTTGGGTGTCGTTCACCGGGACCTGGAGCACCGTCGGACCGGTGAGGTAGATGAGGCGGAGTGCGTCTGGTGTGCGACCTTCGCGGATTCGGATCAGAAGGGCGTAGATCTTGAGGGCGAAGAATGCCGACATCGCATAGCGTTCCGGTGGCGCCTTGCCTGTCTTGTAGTCGGTGATTACGAGACCGTCCGAGGTCTCCTCCATGCGGTCGAGAATCCCTCGGATCGTCATGTCGCCGACGGCTTGGGTCATGTCGAGCTCGCGCGACAGCGGCTCGATGGTCGTTGGGTCTTCCACTGCAAAGTAGTTGGACAGAATCGTGAGACTCTCGATACCCCACGCTCGCTCGGATTCGACGTCGGGGAAGAGCTCGGGATAGTCGGCGTGCTTCGTCTCTTGCCACGACTCGCGAAACAAGTCGGCGAGTCGCTCCGGCGTGCGCTGCTCCGCCGCCAGTTCGTAGAGTCGCTCGAGCGCGAGATGAGCCGTCGTGCCGCGTGCCTGATACACCGTGGGCGGGGTTTTGATGCGGTCGATCGCTACGAACTTGAACAGCTGGGGGCACCGCTTGTAGTCGCTCGCCCGCGATGGTGACAAGCTGGTGAGGCGAGTGGGTGCGTCGCCGCCATTGTGAGTGTCTGCAGTCATGAGCGCGACTATACGGCACCGCTGTGACAGGAAACACACGGGTGTAACTCGAGCGTCAGATCAGAACGGGAAAACTCGGTCAAGGACGCGAAAAGAGATCAGGCGGATCGGTTGACACAACCCCGACCGGTCACGTAGGTTCCCGCTCACTCGAACGGCTTCGGCCGGGAGAGGACTCGGACGGCGGGCCTTCGGGCTCACCGGCGATGCGAGGGGCGACCTTTGCATCGACCGATCGGACGGGTCTCCGGGCGAGCGGCTTCGGTTGCACGCCTGGATCGGTGTCTCACTCCTCGGAGAGGGACGCCAGTGGCCGTCGGGGCCGCCCAGATCCCGGCGAGTCGCGCCAGACCGCCGCAAGGCGGGATGGTGTTCGAGCGGAGCCCTCGGGCTGTGCGCGGACGGGCAACGGCCGACGAGCGAAGGGTCAAACCGGAGCACGAAGGAACCGAGCCAACCAACGGTGGCGGTGCAAGCCGACGCCGAGGGAACGTCGAGATGGCGAAAGCCGTCTTGACTGAGAGCCCCGAGAGGGTGAGGCGAAAGCCGAACTCCCTCGGGGCTTCTCGCGTCTGGAGAGCGGCGCGGGACCACAGTCTCTTTGTCTCTTCGACGGAGTGGGGGAGACCCGCGCGACCTCATCTCCTTGGTTCTTGCCTCCAGGCCGCCCGCTCCGCTCCGGCCTTCGGCCTTCGGCCGGTGCTCGCGCCTCCCCCACACTTCGTGCGGGAGAGGCGAAGAAGGGTCCTCGCGAAAGCTTGCGGTCCTTCGCGAAAAGCAACCAGCGGATCGGGTGGACATTCAGGCGATCCCGCTCTACCTTCTCATTTGTCGCCGGGACGGGAAACTGTACCGGAGACTTCCGACCCGAAAGGGTCGGCCCGGAGTCCGCAAGGGCGACGGGAACGTCCAACCGGATACCCCCCGAAAGGGGCGGCGTCGGCTCCGCAAGGGACCATCGGGACAGGCCTTCGGGTCGGGACCGGGTGGGAGGACACCTCGCCAAACGGCTTCGGCCGGATGGTGAGAAGCGAACGGTCGCAAGGCCGCTCGTACCGGCGGTTTCTGCCCCTCGGGGTGGCGATCGTCGGACCGGGAACATCCCGAGGGGGCGCAAGCTTTCTCGGGGTTTCTCGCGTTCAGGGGAGCGAAGGCCGATTCGGCTAAGCTTGTCGACATGGCATGGCCCGAAGATTCACTCAGCGACGGCGAGATCGTCGTCACCTCGTTCCGGCAACACTGGAAGCTGCTCGTCATCCCGATCGCGTGGTTCGTCCTCGCCCTGATCGTCATCGGCCTGATCGAATGGGTAATGCCCGACGGCAGCGGCTGGGATTCGGCGCAATGGGCTGCGACGCTCGCCGTGATCGGCGCAGCGATCTGGTTCGTCGTTCGCCCCGTCGTGAGTTGGCTCACGACCCGTTACGTGCTCACGAACGAACGCCTCATGACCCGACGCGGCCTGATCGCCAAATCGGGCGTTGAGATCCCGCTCGAGCGCATCACCAACGTCAACTTCAGCCAGACGGCGGTTGAGCGGATGCTCGGTGCCGGCGATCTTCTCGTCGAGTCGGCAGGCATGACCGGGCAGAGCAAGTTCCAGAACATCCCGCGTCCCGACAATTTCGCTGCGTTGCTCTACAAAGTGCGCGAGGAGCGGTCGGTCGCCGTGCAGGGCACCACCGTCGTCGAGGCAGGTGCTGACCCGACCGAGCGCCTCCAGCGTCTCAAGGAACTGCACAAAGAAGGCGTCGTCTCCGACCAGGAATACGAAGCCAAGCGGCAGAAGCTCGTCGACGAGATCTGATCGTCTACTTCCGCCGGAACCTTGTGACCGTCTCGATGTGATACGTCTGTGGGAACAGGTCCACGGGCTGCACCCATTCCGGCGCGTAGCCGGCGTCCCCCAGCAGCCGAGCATCGCGAGCGAGCGCCGCTGGATCGCACGAGATCAATACGATGGTCCTCGGTGCCGCACCGGACACGGCCGCGATGCCGTCGGCCCCAAGGCCGGCCCGAGGAGGATCGACTACGGCGACGTCCCACCGCTCGCGAACCGTCGATGCGACCTCCTCGAACGGTCCAAGCAGTGATCCAAACCGGCCGGGGACCGAGCGTTCGAGGTTCACACCGACGGCATGGAACGCCGCCTTCCCGGAATCGATGGTGATCACGTGTGCAGCGGACCGGCCGACGGTTGCGGCGAACAAGCCGACGCCCGCGTAGCCGTCGAGCAGGAGATCGTCGCTCGTGACGGCTGCGGCGTCGGAGACCAGCTCTACCAGCGCCTCGGCGCCCGCAGTGTTCACCTGGAAGAACGCGTCGGCCGGGATGCGGAAGCGGACGCCGTCGATCTCCTCCTCGAACCACGGCCTGCCATGTCTGGTGTGCAGACCATCGCGCGTGCGGGCCACCACGGAGGCATCCCAATCGCCCGCTTGAGGGGGTATGGCGCCTTCGACGAGGATGAGTGCGTCGCCGGTATTCACGCCCGCCCGCAGCACGACCTTGCGCACTCCTGAGAGATCGCCGAGCTTGGCGAATCGGTCGGCCAGCTCCCGGCAAAGCAGTGGGCACTCGCTGAGAGCGACGAGGCGATTCGATGCACGCTGGTGCAGCGCCGGTCGACCGCCCACGACCGAGAAGTCCATCCGATTGCGATAGGCGAAGGGCGGGCTTGGGGCCATCGTCGGGTGCACCACGACATCGCCGAGGCCGCCGAGATGAGCCAGTTGCCCGGCGACGATCTCTCGCTTCCATTCGAGCTGGCGCTCGTATGCGGCGAATTGCCACGTGCATCCGCCGCAGGTCGCGAACGCGGGACACGGCGGTTCGACGCGATCGGGGGACGGCTCGATCAGCCGGAGGACACGCCCGCGAGCCCACTTCCGTTTCTCGCGAGTCACCTCGATCTCGGCTCGCTCACCGGGCATGACGCCCGGGACGAAATGCGCCTTCCCGTCGATCCGCCCCACCCCCTCACCCCCATGGGCAAGCGAGTCAATGGTGAGGTCGGGCATGAGGAGACAGTAGTAGCGAGAC
>CAZONX010000002.1:8787-65409 GCA_964581295.1 uncultured Acidimicrobiaceae bacterium | reverse complement strand
GCCAGACGCCAGACGCCAGACGCCAGACGCCAGACGCCAGACGCCAGACGCCAGACGCCAGAATGACGACTGACGACTGGCGACTGGGGAGTCTCGGATCTTCTGTCTTGCCCCCTGGGGCTCCTAGCCTCCCACCCATGCGAGACCCTCAATGCTGACCTCGATCCACTGGTTCCACGCGCACTGGGTGTGGGTTGCGCTTGCGGCCACGGGGATCGTCGGCGTGTGGGGGCTCGGGCTGGCGGTGCTGCGGCGCAAACCGGGGCGCGCCTTTGGTATTGCTGTGGCGTTCGCTGTTGTCGCAGCGCTGATCCAGGTGGCAGCCGGCGTCGCCCTCTACCTCTACGGACTTCGACCGCTCAACGGCTTCCACGTGTTCTACGGCATGGTGATCGCAGTGACGTTCAGCCTCGCCTACGTGTACCGCTCCACCCTGGCCCGCCGCCCAGCGCTGTCCTATGGGTTGCTGTTGCTGTTCGTGATGGGGCTTGGCTTTCGAGCGTGGTCCAACGTCGGATGAGCGTCGTCCCTAGGATGTCGCATCCGACGGGGAAGGAGCGCCGCTTGCTGAACGGGAAACGACTGGTGATCACCGGTGTGCTCACCGATGGTTCGATCGCGTGGCACGCCGCGAAGATCGCGCAAGAACAGGGTGCCGAGATCGTGCTCACCGGCTTCGGCCGGGCAATCCGGCTGACCGAACGCTCGGCGAAGCGCCTTCCCGACCCACCGCCGGTGCTCGAACTCGACATCAACGATCCAGACCACATGGAGAGGCTCGTCGCTGATCTCACGGACCGGTGGGGGGAGGTCGACGGCGCCCTGCACGCAATCGCGTACGCACCCGACGATGCTCTGGGAGGGAACTTTCTCGACACTCCCGCGGAATCTGCTTCAACGGCGTTCCTGACGTCGGCGTTCTCGTACAAGACCCTGGCCGCCGGGCTGTTACCGCTGATGCGCGCCGCCGGGGGAGGGTCGCTCGTCACGCTCGATTTCGACAACTCCACCGCATGGCCCGCCTACGACTGGATGGGCGTGTCGAAGTCCGCTCTGCAATCGGTGACGCGGTACCTTGCCCGCTACCTCGGCGACGACGGCATTCGCGTCAACGCAGTGGCTGCCGGGCCCCTCTCGACCGTTGCCGCGAAGTCGATTCCCGGGATCGACGAGTTCATCAATGCGTGGCATGAGCGGGCCCCGCTGTCGTGGGATATTCACGACCCCGATCCCGTGGCGCGCATGGTCTGCGTACTGCTGTCGGACTGGACGCCGGCAACCACCGGTGAGATCGTTCATGTCGATGGCGGTTTCCACGCGATCTCCCTCGATCGTCGCACCTCCAAGTAGTTGGGCAGACGATTGTCCCCGCACCGTTCGGCTCCTCGGTAACCTGCGCGCATGTCCAGAGTGATGCTTCTCTTCGGCGGTCGGTCGGCTGAGCACGAGGTCTCGTGCGTCTCGGCCGTTGCGATCCACGATGCGCTCGTCGATGCCGGGCACCGGGTGATACCGGTCGGTATCGACCGCGATGGTGGCTGGTGGATCGTCGACACCGCGCATCGCCCGTTTCGTGCCGATGGAAGACCGGCGGCGTTGCGGCTGCCCGATGGGCGTCTCCTCGTCGGAGACAATGCCGTCAACTACGACGTTGTGTTCCCGGTCTTGCACGGACCGTATGGCGAAGACGGCACCATGCAGGGCGTCTTCGAGATCGCGGGCAAGCCCTATGTCGGATGCGGCGTGCTTCCGTCGGCGCTCGCCATGGACAAGGACATTGCCAAGGGGATATTCGTTGCGGCTGGGATCCCGACGTCGCGGTGGGTCGTAGTCCGAGGCCCGGAATTCCGTGCCGATGTGGCAGGAACCGTGAGCGCCGTGATCGGCGAACTCGACACCCCCGTGTTCGTCAAACCGGCCGAACTCGGATCGTCCGTCGGCATCAGCAAGGCGAGCGATCCGGGCGGCGTGCAGCGGGCGATCGAGACCGCGCTTCTCTACGGCGAGAAAGTCGTCATCGAAGAGTTCATCTCGGGTCGAGAGATCGAAGTTGCGGTCCTCGACGGTCCACGCACGGCGCTACCGGGAGAGGTGCATTCGGCGGGAGATTGGTACGACTACGCCTCGAAGTATGAGGACGAAACCAGCGATTTCGAAGCGCCCGCCCGCCTTCCACAGGCTCGTCTGGCCGAGGTACGCGAGCTCGCTGCACGGGCATTCGAGGCACTGGAGTGTCGCGGGTTGGCTCGCGTCGACTTCTTCTTCGTCGAAGGCGGTCGCGGATTCTTGATCAACGAGATCAACACGATGCCGGGCTTCACACCGATCTCGGGGTTCCCGAAGATGTGGGCTGCGGCTGGAATGACCTACGCAGAGCTCTGCAACGAACTCGTGGAGCTTGCGACGGCCGAATAGGAGCGAGCGCGCCGCGACGCATCGGCCTACTGCCTGAACGGATGATCGTTGTCAGATCCTGATGACGGGGCAGGTCAGGGTGCGGACGATGCCATCGACCGGCTGGACGGCTGAGACGACGAGTTGACCGAGGGCGTCGACGTCTGCGGCCTCGACGAACACCACCACGTCGTACGGCCCGGTGACCGCTTCTGTGGAGATGACGCCGGGCATGCCGCGAATGCTCCCTGCGACGTCGGCGGCTCGGCCGGTGTCGGTTTGGATCAGGATGTATGCTCGAACCACGGAACCTCCTCGCTCTGAGAAGTCAGTGTACCGGAGCGAGTGCAGGCTTAGTAGCCGTCCGCGCCGAAGCGCAGGTCACGGGCGTAGAGGCGGCCCGCATCGTCGTCGGTGTCGAAGACTACGCGCTGGCCCTGGCGCAACATGCGGAACATCGAGCCATCGAGGGAGCCGGGCCGCAGATAGACTTCGGATCGGTCGTCGTCGCGCACGATCACGCCAACCCCTGATCCGGGGTCATAGACCTTGACGACGCCCTGCACGGGCTAGACCTTCTCGACTTTGCCAGCCTTGATGCACGATGTGCAGACGCGAATGCGGCGGGAGTTGCTGCCGTGCTTGACGCGTACTCGCTGGATGTTGGGGAGCCACCGGCGGCTCGAACGCTTGTGGGAGAAGCTGACTTGCTTCCCGAACCACGGCTCCTTGCCGCAGACTTCACACCGGTATGACATGTGGGAGAACCTCCTGAGGTGATCCGGGAGGCTAGCAGGGTCAGGTGAACAACGACCTTCGAACCGCGACCGACCATCATGGGCGGGTGACCGACGTCGCCCAACCGCCGCACGGCCGTAGCCTCGCATACCTGGCTGGTGTGCCGATCGACGCCGTCAAGGACATTGGCCCTCGCAAGGCGAAACGCCTGACTGAGGCGGGAATCAGCTCCGTCGCCGAGCTACTACTGCATGCGCCGCGCCGCTACCTGGATCGGTCCCAGCTGTTCGATCTCTCGTCGGTGCCGCTTGGGGAAGAAGTCACCGTCGGAGGTGTGGTTCAGAAGGCGTCGAGAAGGCGCATCTCGAAGAACCGGGTGATGATCGAGGCGACGATCGGGGACGGAACCAGCACGCTGAAGGCCGTGTGGTTCAATCCGTATCTCAAGGTCAAGGTGGGTGAGGAGATCGCGCTCTCCGGCAAAGCCGAGCTGTTTCGGGGCAATCTTCAGATGAAGGCGCCGGACCTCGACCGGCTTGATGACGAAGAGTCGCTGGTCACGGGTCGCATCGTGCCGGTTCACCCCAAAGTCGGCGGACTCGCGCCGCGGCAGGTGCGCACCGCCATGGACAACGCCCTCAAGCGATCTCGGCCGATCACCGAGGTGGTGCCGGGCGAAATCCTCTCCCGGATCGGACTCGCAGCGAGAGACGACGCGATCGCAAACATCCATTTCCCCGACGATCGAGTCGAGGCCGACCAGGCACGGCGCCGATTGATCTTCGACGAGTTCTTTCGGATCGAGGTTGCGCTTGCTCTACGCAAGCAACGCCAAGGCCTCCAGGCCCGAGGGGCCGTTCACGAGGTCGATGGCGCCCTGGTCGACGGATTTCTGGGTGCGCTCCCTTACCGCCTGACTGCTGCACAAGAACGCGTCATCGGGGAGATTCGAGATGACTTGGCGCAACGCCGTCCGATGCACCGCCTGCTCCAAGGTGAGGTCGGGTCAGGGAAGACCGTGGTTGCCCTTGCAACCCTCCTGATCGCCGTGCAGGGTGGGTTTCAGGGAGCAATCATGGCGCCGACGGAGGTGCTGGCCGAGCAGCACTTCCTCTCTACGGTGGACGCACTCGATGCAGCTGATCTCGCACCCGATGGTGGACCCGGCGCCTCGGGCACGGAGAACCTGTTCGCCGGCGAGGGCGACCGTTCGGTTCGTGTCGCTCTGCTGACGGCCAATCGGGCGATCACGAACTTCTCCGGGAGCGTGGATCGGTCGATCGTGAACGGGTGGATCGCCGACGGCGTAGTCGATATTGCGATTGGCACCCATGCCCTCATCCAGGAGGGCATCCACTTCTCCCGGCTGGGCATTGCCGTCGTCGATGAGCAGCATCGCTTCGGCGTGCATCAGCGGGTGAAGCTGCGGGATAAGTCATCGGATCATGACCCCGATCTGCTCATCATGACGGCGACGCCGATCCCGCGCACACTCTCGATGACGTTGTATGGCGATCTCGATGTCTCGGTGCTCGATGAGATGCCACCGGGCAGGATGCCGGTGACGACCCGGCATGTCCCGAAGCAGCCTGAGGCACTCGAAGGCGTCTACGAACGGGTCCGCGAAGAGGCGGCAAAGGGCCGGCAGGTATTCGTCGTCTGCCCGCTCGTCGAGGACTCCTCCAAGCTGGAGGTGAAGTCGGCGACCGCTGAATACGAGCGGTTGCGCTCGGTATATCCGGACCTCCGCCTCGGCCTCCTCCATGGACAGATGCGGCCGGTGGACAAAGACGACGTGATGCATCGGTTCCGGGCCGGCGACCTCGATGTGTTGGTGGCAACGACGGTGATCGAAGTCGGCATCGATATACCGAACGCAACGGTGATGGTGATCGAGGACGCCGACCGCTTCGGCCTGAGCCAACTCCACCAGTTGCGCGGACGCGTGGGACGAGGCGAGCATCCCGCCACGTGTCTACTCGTCGCTGATCCATCGACCAGCGACGCCGAGGAGCGGATCGCCGCGATGGTTGCGACGACCGACGGTTTCCGCCTTGCCGAGGAGGACATGCGGATCCGGGGCCAGGGGACCGTCTTTGGGGCGCGGCAGTCGGGTCTGACGGATCTCCGCCTCGCAGACCTCCTCCGAGACGTCGAGGTACTCGTGGTCGCCAGGAAGGAAGCCTTCGCTCTTGTGAAGAGCGACCCAGACTTGGTACGCCATCGAGAGCTCGCGGACGAAGTGCAGGCATTGCTGGGTGACGATGCAGAATGGCTCGAGCGGAGCTGATCGCGAGCGGGAGGTTTTCCAGATGCGGATCATCGCGGGGGCGGCCAAGGGCCGGCGGCTCGCCGCGCCGCGCTCGGGGACCCGTCCTTTCACCGGTCGTGCGAAGGAGGCGGTGTTCTCGTCGCTCCATCAGCGGATCCCGGGCGCCGTCGTGCTTGATCTCTTCGCCGGGAGTGGTTCCCTCGGCCTCGAGGCGCTGAGCCGTGGAGCAGAATCTGCGGTGTTCGTCGAAAGCGATCGGGCCGCCACACGCGTCCTCGCCGACAACGTTGCGTTGGTGGGGCTTGGAGGGACGGTGGCGGGAGCCGACGTCGTGCGCTTCCTTCGGCGTGATCGCGGAACCTACGACCTCGTGTTCGTCGACCCCCCGTATGCCCTCGAAGACTTGGACGTCGTAAGCGTTCTCGACCTCCTGGCCGACCGCGTCGTGCCGCATGGCTGTGTGGTGGTGCACCGTCGTTGGGGGGGAACGGCCCCGGAGTCCGATAGTCTGACGTGCACCGACCGGCGACGGTACGGTGACAGTGAGATCTGGATCCTCGAGAAGGAGCAACCGTGACCGCGGCGCTTGTCCCAGGCAGTTTCGATCCGCCCACCAATGGGCACCTTGACGTTATCGAGCGCTGCGTCGGCATCTTCGACGAGGTCATCGTGGGCGTGATTCGCAATCCCTCGAAGTCGGCGCTTTTCGATGAGGCCGAGCGGGTGGAGATGCTCACCGAACTTTGCTCGCGGTGGGGCAACGTGTCTGTCGGGTCGTTTGGCGGGTTGCTCGTCGACTACGCCCAGGAAGTGGACGCCGACGTGGTCGTCAAGGGCCTGAGGGCCATGACCGACTTCGACTACGAGTTCCAGATGTCGCAAATGAACCGACACCTCTCGGGAATCGTCACGCTCTTCGTGGCGACGAAGCCCGAATTCGGCTATCTATCGTCCTCGCTCGTCAAAGAGGTATCCCGTCTCGGCGGCGCGATCGACGCTCTCGTTCCGGCGGGCGTCGCTGCGGCCATGAAGGAGCGCCAAGAATGACCATCGAACACCCCGACCATCCGCAGGCGCCGCCGCCGGTTCCTGGAGGGTTGCTCGACCTGCTCGAGAACCTGATGATTGAGATCGAGAACGCACGACAGGTTCCGTTGTCCAATAGCGTGATGATCAACCAGGACGAGACGCTGGATGAGCTTGCGAGAATCCAGAGCGGCCTTCCCGAAGAGCTGCGAGCCGCCCGCTGGATGGTTCGCGAGCGCGAGGCCTACATCGCTCGGACGAACGAGAAGGCGCGTGATGTCCTCGCAGATGCGAAGCACCGATCTGAGCAGATGGTGTCGGAGTCGTACATCGTGCAGGAAGCGGTTGAAGAGGCGAATACGCTCGTGCGCAACGCCGAGACCGAAGCTCGCCGGATACGGCTCGAGTCAGAGGATTTCGCTGAGCGCCACCTCGCGGAAGCCGAACAGGTTCTCGCCGAGTTGCTCCGCTACGTGAGAGAGGCCAGATCCGAACTCCACCAGTCGTTGCCTCCGACACCGGCACCTCCGGTCAGTCAGTAGCAACACTTCGCTCCGTCCTGCAACCTGCAGATTCACTCCACCGCGAAGGGGAGCGCCATGAACCGATCACCATTTCTCGTTGAAGCCTCCGACCTGCTCGGGCGCGATGTTCCACCGCGCCCGGTCATCGTCGAAGCCATCGTCGACTGGGGCCTCGAGATGAGCCGAGTCCTGGCCGAGCCGCCGCTCGTGGCTGAACTCTCCGTCGGCCCGGTGCCCGGCGGGATTCTGGTGCGCGGCGACGTGTGCTACACCGTCGAACACGTCTGTCGTCGATGTCTTGAAACCTTCACCGACGACGGGTGTGACCCCGTAGCGGGGCTCTTCGAAACCAACCCGGGGGAAGACGCGTACCCGATCGATGGCACCGTCATCGACCTTGAACCCTTCCTGCGGGACGAGACGCTGCTTGGCTTCGTCATCCAGCCGGTGTGCGAAGAATCGTGTGAGGGACTTGTGACTACACCAGAAATGGACTTGAATACCGACTCCCCGGACGAATCGGATGTCGCTGGCTCACCGTTTGCCGTGCTGCGCGACCTGCTCCCGCCCGGAGATTGACGAAACGAGGTTCTCCTGATGGCCGTCCCGAAGAAGAAGATGTCGCGATCACGCACCCGTCGCCGCAAGGCGCACTGGAAGGTGTCGAGCCCGACGCTTGCAACGTGCCCGCAATGTAGCGCCAAGCACATTCCGCACCGCGTGTGCGCCAATTGCGGCACGTACAACGGTCGCGAGATCATCGCTGAAGCCTGATAACGCGATGGCGCGAGTCGTCGTCGACGCAATGGGGGGCGACCACGCTCCGCTGGAAACCGTACGCGGTGCCATTGATGCATCAGCCGACGGTGTCGATGTCGTCTTGGTTGGTGATCGCACCCAGGTCGAGCCGGTGCTCGAACGCTTCGGAGCCGATCTCCCCGTAGTTCATGCGAGCGAAGTCGTCGAAATGGGTGAGGATCCTGCTCGCGCCGTTCGCGACAAGAAGGATGCGTCGATCATGGTGGCCGCCCGGCTCGTCAAGGCCGGCGAGGCCGAAGCCTTGGTATCCGCCGGGTCGACCGGTGCCGCTCTTGCCGCTTCAGCGTTCGTCATTGGACGCCTTCCTGGGGTCGCCCGGCCAGCGATCGCGTCGATCTTCCCGACGCGCGAGGTCGTGCTCGACGCCGGTGCCAACCTCGACGTTGGGCCGGAACAGCTGGCGCAGTTCGGTGTAATGGGCTCTGCCGTCGCCGAGGTGTTTCTCGAGATAGAGAACCCACGGGTTGGCCTTCTCAACATCGGGGAAGAAGCCGGCAAGGGCCGAGAACTCGAGCAGGCCGCCTTCGGCCTTCTCAACGACGTCACCGGGCTCAACTTCATCGGCAATGTCGAAGGACGGGACCTCGGTCGCAATCGCGCCGACGTGTTCGTTACCGATGGATTCACCGGCAACGTGCTGCTCAAGACCGGCGAGGGGACCAGCCGCGCCCTATTTCGCGTCTTGATGGAGGCGCTGCAGGCCGACGAGTACCAGGCGGCGCTCGCCGAGCTGCTCCCGGCGTTCATGGAGCTGCGGCAGCGCATCGACCCCGAGACGACCGGCGGGGCCCATCTCGTCGGTACCAAAGGCGTCGTGGTGATTGCCCACGGAGCGAGTTCGCATCGTGCAGTGGCGAACGCCATCCGGATGGCTGCTGAGGGGGCGGGTCACGGTTTGGTCGACCTCGTGGCCGAGGGAATCGGGCGCGCGGCGTCATGAACGCTCGGACCCCCGACGTCGACGCCGCCGTCACTCACCTCCGACAGGTCCTCGACTACCAATTCTTTGATTGCGGCCTGCTCGCGGCAGCGCTCACCCATCCGTCCTACGCCGCAGAGCACCCTGGGGTAGCGGACTACCAACGCCTCGAGTTCCTCGGCGATGCAGTCCTCGAACTCGCCGTGACACATTTCATCTATGAGGAGCTACCCGGAGCAACCGAGGGCGAGATGACGCTGCTGCGTGCCAGCGTGGTGGCGGAACCGGCTCTCGCCGAGGTGGCCGTGGCATGGGGGATACCCGACCTCGTGCTGCTTGGACGAGGTGAGGATCAGTCCGGCGGCCGCCTGAAGCAGTCGATTCTCTCCGATGTCGTCGAAGCACTGTTGGCTGCGCTCTTCCTCGATGCAGGCTTCGATCGCGTTGAAGCGATCGTTCAGGAACATTGGGGGACGGGAATCCGAGACCGGTCGGGCACACCAGGGCAACTCGATTACAAGACGCGCCTCCAGGAGTCGCTCGTGGCCTCCGGACGCACGGTTGAGTACACGGTCACCGAGGCCGGCCCACAGCACGCGAAGCATTTCACCGCGACCGTTCTCGGGTCGGGCGAGGAGCTCGCCATCGGTGAAGGAACATCGAAGAAGCGTGCCGAGCAAGCGGCAGCCCACCAGGCCCTCGATTCCCTCAACGCTGGCTCCTAGCCTTCGAAGGTATCCGGACTCCGGACTGGCGACTGGCGACCCAGAGTCACACTCATGTAATTCACCGCACTATGCTCCTGCGCTGTGCTGCTGAAGAAGCTTACGCTCGTCGGCTTCAAGTCGTTCGCCGACCGCACCCGGCTCGAATTCGACGCCGGGGTGAATGTCGTGGTCGGCCCAAACGGTTCCGGCAAGTCAAACCTCCTCGATGCTGTCGCGTGGGTCATGGGAACCCAAGCCACCCGTTCGTTACGCACCGAGAAGATGGAAGACGTGGTGTTCGCCGGAACAGCGACGCGTCCTGCCGTCTCGCGAGCCGAGGTATCGCTCACGTTCGACAACGGCGACGGGTTCCTTCCGATCGATCTCTCCGAGATCACGATCACCCGGCGCCTCTATCGCGACGGAACCTCCGAGTACGAAATGAACCGCACGCCGTGCCGGCTGCTCGATATCCAGGACCTGCTCTCCGATGGCGGTGTTGGACGCCACCAGCACGTCCTGGTCTCACAAGGTCAGATCGGTTCGATCCTCACCGCACGGCCAGACGAGCATCGCTCGATCATCGAAGAAGCAGCGGGCATCACCAAGCACCGGGGCCGGCGAGATCGAGCGATTCGGCGCCTTGATGCGACCGAGCAGGACGTCGACCGCCTCAACGACATTCTTACCGAGAAGCGCAGGGCCCTGCGGCCGCTGAAGCGCCAAGCCAACGCAGCGGCGCGCCATGGCTCCGTGAAGGCCGAGGCAAAGGCTCTGCGGCTCTGGCTCGGCGGCGAATCGATTCGAGAGCTGCGGGAGCACGAGGCCGAGGCGACTGTGGAAGACACGGCCCGGGCCGAACAACTCGCCGTCGAAGAAGCAGAACACGCCACGTTGTTGGCTGAACTCACGCAATTGCGGGCGTCGGCCGGCGATGCGGGCGCTGCCCTCGAACGCGACACCGCCGCGGCAGCCCGCCTGGAAACGGTTGTCGAACGTCTCCGACGATATGGACTCGTCGCCCGAGAGCGACGAGTCGCGATCGAAGGCCGTATCGAGGGAGCCGGCGAACGGCGAAGCGATCTTTCGACCGAGCAGCGCGAGCTCAGCGAAGGGATTGACGAGGCAAAGGTTGCGGAAGTCCGACTCACAGAGGAATTGGAACGCCGCACCGCGACGCTCGAGGCCCTCGAAGACGAGGAACGGGCTATCGCTGAGCAGGTCCAACTGCCGGCCGAAGGCCTTGTTGCGAATCTCCGCGGCGACCTCCGAGCCCTCGAGAACTCCTCCGAACGGGATCGTCGGGAAGTCGAGGGCATCTGCTCGCGACGCAGCGTCGTCGTCGAGCGGTTCGAGGAGGAGACCAACGAGACCGTTGAGTTGAACCGGTCGATCCAGCAGGCAGACGCCGCGGTCACCGCTTCCCAGCGGGGCTACGACGAAGCTCGCCTCCGCCGCACGGCTGCGGACGAGAAGTGGGAACGGTCCGACCAGGAACACTCCGACGTGCTCATCGCTGTCGCTGCCTCAGAAGCGCGCATCGAAGCGCACGAAGCGGCGATCGCGGGCATCGGGGATCCGGCGGCTCGCTCCATGGCCGAACGACACGATGGCGTTACCGGCGTTGTCGCCGCGTCACTCGATGCTCCGCCTGAGGTTGCGGCCGCCGTCGACCAGGCGCTCGGCCCGTGGGCCGACGCGTACCTCGCGACCGGGCGATCCGATATCCACGATCTCGCTGCCGCATTGAAGTCGGAGGGGCTCGGTGGCGTGGCCCTGGTCGACCCGTCCGTGCGCCCGGGGGTTCCGGCTCGCGAAGCTGCAGCAGAACTCGGCCTCGATGCCCTTGTCGATGTGCTCGGCCCCAGCGCCAATGCTGCGGTGGCCGAAGCCCTGCTCGGCGATGTTGTATTTGCCGCCGGGTGGGAGACTGCCTGGACGGTGGTGGAGCGCCACCCACACCTGCGCGCCGTCACCCCGGAGGGCGATGTTGTGACCGTGTCGGGGATTCGAGTGGCTCAACCCGATGGAACGGGATTCGCAGCACTCGAAGCCGCGCGCGTCCAGCTCGAAATTGCTGAGCGAGAACAATCGCGAACGGAGAGTCGCCGCACCGGCGCGCTTCGCGAGCTTGAAGCTGCCCGACGCGTGGAGCGTACGGCGCTCGACGATCTCGAAGCCCTCGAGGCACGAATTGCGGGGCACACCGAGGCACTGGATCTAGTCGGACGGGCCCGCGCTGCCGGTGAGGCAGAACGCGAGCGCCTCGACGCTCGATCGGCCGCGCTGTCCGAGGCGGACGATGCTCGATCCGAGCGCATTGCTGAACTTCGCGCCCGCCTTGCCGACCTCGAAGGGGAAGAGGCCGCACGCCAAGCCGCCTGGGAGGCCCTCAACGAGCGACGCCAGGAGATCGTGACCCGGCGCGACGAAGCGCGCCGCCTTCGCGAAGAATCCGCGGCCGAACTCGCCGGAATCACTGAGCGGCGCACGATGATCGATCGGCGGCTCGAACGCGTCGCCATGGACCTCGGTCAGTTGGAGCTGCTGGGGGAGAACGACTCGCGTATCGACGCCCTCGCAGATATCGAGGCTCGGTCCGCCAGGGTCGCGGCAACATGCCAACGCCACATCGTCGAGTTGCGCGACCGTCAGCGGAGCCTTCGGCTCGCTGTAGGCGGCACGGCAGATTCGCTCGGCAAGGCTGAAGAACGACGGGAGCGACTCGAGGCTTCGATCTCGATGGCGAAGGAACGCCGATCGATTCTCGCCGTTGAGCTCGCCGAGGCACGCGTCCGGCTCGAGTCGAGCGCCGAACGGCTGCGGCGGGACGCGGACGCAACGGTGGAACAGGCTCTCGCCGCACCCCGCCCCGAACTTGACGAGGACGTCGATGCGAGGAATCGCCTCGAGAGCCTCGAAGCCGACCTCCGCCGCATGGGTCCCATCAATCCGCTGGCCGCCGCCGAATACGATGAGCTCGCCGCAGAGGTAGTGCTCCTCGACGACCAACTCGCCGACCTCGACGAATCGCGCAGCGAGCTGCGCAAGGTGATCACAGCGCTTGACGACGAGATGGCAAGCCTGTTCATGGTGGCCTACGAAGAGATCGCCGAGTTCTACCAGGAGAACTTCTCCCAGGTGTTCCCCGGAGGTCGCGGGCGGCTCCGTCTGGTCAACCCGGACCATCCGCTCGAGTCCGGTGTCGAGGTGGAAGCACAACCCCACGGCAAGAAGGTCGGCCGGCTCGCACTTCTCTCTGGTGGAGAACGAAGCCTGGCGGCGCTGGCGTTCCTCTTTGCCGTATTCCGTGCTCGTCCCTCTCCCTTCTACGTGCTCGACGAGGTCGAAGCGGCGCTCGATGACGCCAACCTGCACCGGTTCCTCCGTCTCGTCGACACGCTGCGTTCGTCGGCCCAGCTCGTGATCATCACCCATCAGCAACAGACCATGGAGGCCGCCGATATGCTGTACGGCGTCACCATGGAACCCGGCGAGTCGTCGAAGGTGCTCGCCCGCCGCATGGTGCGAGCGACCGTCTAGACGAGCGTTGCTGCAAGGAGGACTTCGTGGATACCTATGTGTTGATTCTGCTCGCCGTCGCGGTCGTGGCCATCGCTGCGATCGCGATCCTCTTCATCGCCCGGTCGAGGAAGGAACCGGCCGCCCCGGCGAAACTCGCGGCAACGCCGGAATCGGGTCTTCGCTCTCAGCTCGCGCGCACCCGAACGGCGATCGGAGGCCGGCTCGGCACCCTGATGCGCTCCGACACGCTCGACGACGCGTTCTGGGACGAGCTCGAGGAGACCCTCATCGCTGCCGACGTCGGCGTCGGAACCAGCACCGCAGTGGTCAGTGCAGTTCGGCGCCAGAAGCCGAGCGACGGTGAACAAGCCCGCCAGATGCTCGAAGTGGCGCTCGTCGATCAGATGTCCGGGCGGGACCGCACGCTGCACCTCGAAGGTAAGCCAGCCGTCGTGCTCGTCGTGGGAGTCAACGGCACCGGAAAGACGACATCGATCGCGAAGATTGCAGGGCTCCTTGGAGAGCAGGGCAAGACCTCTGTGCTCGGCGCCGCAGACACCTTCCGCGCCGCAGCCGACGAGCAGCTGCGCGCGTGGGCAGATCGTGTCGGCGTTGACGTGGTGTCTGGCGCGCCGGGTTCTGACCCGGCATCGGTCGCGTACGACGCGTACCAGACGGCTTCGTCGTCGGACTCCGACGTGGTGCTCGTCGATACGGCGGGTCGGCTCCATTCGAAATCGAACCTCATGGACGAGCTGGGCAAGTTGGCCCGTGTGCTGCGACGCGAAGCCGGGGAGATCGGCGAAGTCCTGCTCGTCCTCGACGGCACCACCGGTCAGAACGGCATCGGCCAGGCTCGCAGCTTCGCCGACGCGGTCGGGGTGACCGGCATCGTGCTGACCAAACTCGACGGCACTGCAAAGGGTGGCGTCGTGATCGCCGTCGAGCAGGAGCTCGATATCCCCGTCAAGTTCATTGGTGTCGGCGAAGGCGTGCACGATCTCGTACCATTCGAGCCGAAGGCGTTCGTCGAAGCCCTTCTGGATCCATGAACGAGCAGCAGAGACTCATCGACAAAGCCGCAGCGGCGGCTGAGCAGTCGTATTCGCCCTACAGCAGCTACCGCGTCGGAGCCGTGATCGTGGCACCGGACGGTGCCGAGTACACGGGATGCAATGTGGAGAACGCCGCCTTCGGCGCGTCGATCTGTGCCGAGGCGAACGCGATCACGAACGCGGCGGCAAACGGCGTCCGAGAGATCGACACCGTGGCGGTGACCTGTCTCGACGGGGAAGCCTGCTCGCCGTGCGGCAACTGCCGGCAGATCATGCGAGAGTTCCGCGTCCGCCGCGTCATCCTCACCGATCAAACCGGAGCCCCCGTCGAATACAGCCTCGAAGACCTTCTGCCTCGGTCGTTTGGGCCGGAAGACCTGAGCGAGAAGAAGTAGCAAGACACAAGTAGCAAGTATCAAGACCGGGCCCATCGCCCCGTCGTCGAGCAGGAGTTTCGGCTGACCCTGTCTTCGTCTTGCTACTTGCTACTTGCTACTTCTCTTTGAGTGCCTCGATGAGCTTTGGCAGAACTTGGTGCAGGTCTCCCACGATGCCGAGGTCGGCCACGGCGAAGATCGGGGCTTCGGCGTCCTTGTTGACGGCGATGATCGTTCCCGAATCTTTCATGCCCACGAGGTGCTGCATTGCGCCCGAGACACCGGCGGCGATGTAGACGCCGGGCTTGACGGTCTTGCCGGTCTGTCCGACCTGAAGGCGGGCCGGCACCCATCCGGCATCGACGACTGCTCGAGTCGCGCCGATTGCAGCGTCGAGTTGGGTTGCGAGGTCTTCGACCACGCTCCACTTCTCTTCGCTCCCGACGCCGCGCCCACCGGCCACGACCACCGCAGCGGCCTCGAGATCGGGGCCCTCGCTCTCTTCGACGTGCGACTCGACGACGACGGCCGTTCCCGACCTGCCGACGTCGGGCGCCGCAACCGCTACGACCCCCGGGGCCGCGCCGTCGTTCGGTTCGGCGGTGAACGCCTTTGACCGGACAAATACGATGGCGGGAGCGCCTCCGGTGAATTCCGTCACGACGGCCTCGGTTCCACCGAGGATCTCGCTGGTGACGCTGATCGGCGGCTCTTCGGACACGTCGACGGCGTTGCCGAGGACCGGCCGTCCGAGGCGCGCCGAGAGGCGCCCACCGACGTCGCGGTCGGTGTTGCCCATGCCGAAGAGGATCAGGTCGACTCCGTGCTCTTCCACGAGGGAGGCGAGCGCTGCGGCTGCTGTGGCGGACGGCAGGTGCTCGTCGGTCGCCATGTGGAACACCTTCGTCGCTCCGTGCGCTCCGAGTTCGGCGATCGCGGCCTGGCTGCCTGCTCCGATGTGGAATACGGCAGTTTCTCCGCTTGTGCGGGCCTTGGTGACGAGTTCGAGGGCGGACGCAGATGCGTGTCCTTCGGCTTCCTCGCTGAATACCCAGGTCGCCATCTAGATCACCTTCGCCTGTTCTAGGAGGGCGACGATCTTGAGGTAGCCCTCACCTTCGTCCTCGACGATCTCGCCGGCCTCCCTGGCGGGGATGGCGCTCACGGATGTGATCGTTTGGCCGGCTCCCGCGTCTCCGACCTGCTCGTTCGAGAGTCCGAGATCCTCGGCGGTGAGCGTGTCGATGGGTTTCTTCTTCGCCTGCATGATTCCCTTGAACGTCGGGTACCGCGGCTCGACAACGCCGGAGGTGACCGACAGCAGCGCAGGTAGGGGAGCTTCGACAACGTCGTAGCCGCCGGCCGTCTGCTGTTCGATACGAACGGCACCGTCTGCCGCTTCGACCTTGCGGGCGAACGTGAGCGACGGGACGTCGAGGATCTCCGCAATCTGCTGTGGCACGACGCCGGTGTATCCGTCGGTCGATTCCGTGCCGGCGATGACCAGGTCGAAACCTTCTCGGTCGATCGCTGCGGCGAGCACTCTCGATGTCGTCAGCGCGTCCGATCCGGCGAGGTTCGCATCATCGACGATAACCGCCTTGTCGGCGCCCATGGCGAGAGCCTGGCGGATCCCCTGGAGCGATCCCGACGGGGACATCGAGTAGAGGGTGACGGAACCTTCGTTTGCTTCAGCGAGTTGAAGTCCGACTTCGACGCCGAAACGATCGGTGTCGTCGAGGACCTGATCGTTCGGGCGGACCACTCGATGGGTATCCGGCGAGAGTTCGTATGGCGTCGCCGGGTCTGGGATCTGTTTCACACAGACCGCGATTCTCATGACGGTTCCGCTCCTTGCGTCGGGTACCGAGATGTTAACCCAACTTTGAGCGCTGACTCAAAAACCGTGTCAGGCCTCGACGAGCAGCGGCAGGAGCGCATCGAGCACCGCGGTGAAGCGCTCTCGCGCCTCGGTCGCGGTCTCCGTGACCTCCTCGTGCGAGAGCGGGGTGTCGGTGATCCCTGCCGCGTAGTTGGTGACGAGTGAGATGCCTGCCACACCAACGCCCATGTGGTTGAGTGCGATCGCTTCGGGGACGGTCGACATGCCGACGAGATCGCCGCCGGCCCGCCTCACCATCTCGATCTCGGCCGGCGTCTCGTAGCTCGGTCCGAGGAACCAGGCGTAGACGCCTTCTGAGTAGGGGACAGACGCCGTCTCAAAGGCCTGTCGAATGAGGGCGCGCAGTTCCTTGGAGTAGACCTCGCTCATGTCGGGGAAGCGCGGTCCGAGCCGATCGTCATTCGTTCCAACGAGCGGATTGCGTGCGGTGTAGTTGAGGTGATCGCGGATCGCAACGAGGTCGCCAGGAGCGAGCCCTTCACCGAGGCCGCCGGCCGCATTTGTGAGCAGGACCGCGTTGGCTCCCGCAAGGGCGGCGGTGCGAACACCGAACACCACCTCGTCGAGTGGCCAGCCCTCGTAGGTATGGACCCGTCCGGCGAACAGGAGCGCCGCGCCGTCGCCGACGGGGGCTGAGAACAGGCTGCCACCGTGGCCGACGACTCGGGGTTCGGGGAAGTTGGGGATCTCGGAGTATGGGATCTCGATCGCGTCGTCGAGCGACGAGGCATATCCGCTCAGTCCCGATCCGAGGACAACGGCTGCGTCGTGTGTGGCTCGTCCGGTGCGCTCGGCGATTGCTGTTGCGGCGGCTTGCAGGTCCTCGTAGCTCATGACACCTCTCCAAGAATCAACGGAATGGTCGGTTGTGGCTCTTCTGACATCACCCAGGCGGTCTCGAGCACCGGCAGACAGGCATTCAATTGGTCTGCCGTGTTGTAGCGGACGGTTGCGAGGGGGTCGCCGGCCGCAACCTCGTCTCCGACCTTCGCGTGCACGGTGATTCCGACACCCGGGTCGATCTCGTCCTCCTTTGCCTGACGGCCGGCGCCCAGGCGCACGGCGGATCGGCCTACGGCGAGGGCGTCGCAGCGCTGAACGTAGCCGTCACGTTCTGCGGCAACCACGTGGGCGTGGTCGGCGGAAGGAAGCAGCGTGGGGTCGTCGAGGACGGCAGGGTCGCCACCCTGGGCATCGATGACCTTCGCGAACACTTCGAGCCCGGCACCCGTGTCAACCGCCGCCTCCAGTTGGGCTCGAGCGGCTGCCCGGTCGTCTGCAACGCCGGCGAGCACCAACATCTCTGCTCCCAGCACCATGGTGAGTTCGGTGGTGTCCTCTGGCCCTTCGCCGCGAAGGATCGCAATCGACTCGACCATTTCGTTCGCGTTGCCGACTTCGGTTCCGAGCGGCTGGTCCATATCGGTGAGGAAGCCAACGACCGGCGTGTTGTGAGACCGACCGAGCTTGACCATCGTTTCGGCGAGCGTCGTTCCCGAAGCGACATCCTTCATGAAGGCGCCGGAGCCGATCTTGACGTCGAGCACGAGACCATCGAGATCTTCGGCGAGCTTCTTCGACATGATTGATGAAGCGATCAGCGGGACGGCGGGCACCGTCCCGCTCGCGTCACGCAGCGCATAGATGCGACGATCGGCGGGAACCAGGGTCTCGGACTGCCCGGCGAGAACGAGGCCCAACTCGTCGAGCTGGCGGGCGAATACATCGGGGTCGAGGCGGGACTTGAAGCCGGGGATCGTATCAAGCTTGTCGAGCGTGCCTCCGGTGTGGCCGAGGCCCCGTCCCGACATCATGGGTATAGCGACACCGCACGCGGTAACGAGCGGGGCGAGCGGAATGCTGATCTTGTCGCCAACGCCACCGGTGGAGTGCTTGTCGATCTTGGGCATTGCGATCGACGACAGATCGAGTACGTCGCCGGAATGCAGCATGGCGTCGGTCCAGGCGGAGAGCTCCTCGGTGCTCATGCCACGGAAGATGACGGCCATCAAGAACGCGGAGAGCTGATAGTCGGGGATCACATCGGCCGTGTACTCGGCGATGATCCACTCGAGCTCGGCAGCGGTGAGCGATCCGCCGTCCCGCTTCTTCCCGATCAGCTCGGTCATGCTGTGGCTCATGTGTCCTCCAATTTCGGTCGTGTGACGATACTCATCTTGACTCGGCCATCGACGACGGTGACGCCTTCTCCTCGCAGGAGCTCGGCCTGGCGTGCCTCGTGCCCCGGGGCGAGGCGTCCCGATCTGGCAACGACCCGCCACCACGGGAGACCGGGCGTAGTGCGCACGAGGTTGCCGACGGCCCTGGCGGCACCGGGAAAGCCGGCTTCCTCTGCCACCTCGCCATACGAGACGACATCGCCCGGCTCGAGATGGAGCAAGAGGGCCGATACCTCGTCGCTGAAGTCCTTCATGGTTTGCTCATGGTCACGATCTGATAGTGCTCGTTGTCGGCATCTTCGGGGCCACCGGGGCGCACGTCGAAGCCCTCGATCGAGAAGACCTCGCCAAACACATCCTGCACTTGTGCGTCGGTCCGCAGGGCGAAGAACCGAGGCGGATCGTGAACGCCGTCGTCGAGCATGCCTGCCGTTCCGTCTCCTCCCCATATGCCGATCGTCGAAATCCCACCGGCGGCGAGCACTCGGGACATCTCGGCGAGCACCTGCGGTAGCTCCTCGTCGGGGGAGTGCATGAGGCAACTCATCGACCAGATACCGTCGAACGCGGCATCTGGAAACGGGAGGTCGACGAAATCTGCCACGAGGGCATCGACCCCTTTGGCGCGGCAACGTTCAATGTTGAGCGGAGAGAGGTCCACCGCCACGACGTCGAATCCCTCCGCCACGAAGAACGCCGAACTGTGGCCCGACCCGGCGCCAATTTCGAGAATGCGCGTCTTTCCTTCTCGGCGCAGGTTCGACGCGAATGCGTCGCGGTAGCGATCGCGCCACGCGGGCTCGCCGCGTCCGTCGCGGGCATCGGCGCTCGCATCGTAGGAGGCGATGAGGCCCGCCTTGATGGCGTGGATGTCGGGGGCTGTGCTCACAGCGTCCCGAAGAGTCGATCCCCCATGTCGCCAAGACCCGGGACGATGTAGGCGCGGTCGTTGAGTTCACGATCGTGCGCCGCCGCGATCACATGCACATCCGGATGATCGTCGTACATGCGGCGAACACCGTCCGGTGCGGTGACCACGCACAACGCCGTGATGTCTCGAGCGCCGGACGACTTCACCTTGTCGACAGCCCACGACAACGATCCCCCGGTCGCAAGCATCGGCTCGAGGATGAACACCGATGCGTCGGAGAGGTCTGGGAGGCGGGCGTAGTACTCCTGCGGGAGAGCCGTCTCCTCGTCGCGTTGCACGCCGGCGAAACCGACCTTGCACCCCGGGATCATGTCGAGCACTGCGTCGAGCATGCCAAGTCCCGCACGAAGCACCGCAACGGCTACGACGTCGTGGATGTGGTAGCCCACCGTCTTCTCCATCGGGGTCTGCACCTCGATCTCGGCCAGCGGAAGCCGCTTGGTTGCCTCGAGGATCAGCGAGTACGTCAACCCCCGCGCTGCGGCCCGGAACGCCTCGGGCGTCGTCGAACTGTCGCGAAGAACCGTGAGATAGTGTCGGGCGAGGGGATGGTCGATCACTGTGAGATTCATGCTCTGAGTCTCGCAGATCATGTGTCCCGCGGCGAGCCGTAGACTCATCGAACGATGTTCGATTCTCTCTCCGGTCGCCTCAACGACACCTTCTCGCGGTTGCGTGGGAAGGGCCGGCTCTCCGACTCCGACGTCAACGACGCCCTTCGCGAGGTCCGCATCGCCCTCCTCGAGGCCGACGTGAACCTCACGGTGGTCAAGTCGATGCTGGCACGGGTCAAGGAACGCGCGGTTGGGGCCGAGGTGACGAAGAGCCTCACTCCCGGTCAACAGGTCATCAAGATCGTCCACGAGGAGCTGATCGTCACGTTGGGCGACGAGGAAGTGCCGCTTGCGCGTCCTGCCGCTCCGCCCCTCGTGATCCTCATGGTCGGACTCCAAGGCTCGGGAAAGACCACCACTGCCGCCAAGCTCGCGAAACACCTGAAGGGCAAGGGGAAACGGCCCCTGCTCGTCGCTGCCGATCTGCAGCGTCCAGCGGCCATCGACCAGCTCGAGTCGCTCGGACGGCGCATCGGCGTGCCGGTCTACGTCGACCGGAAGACCAAGACCCCGCGCCTGGTGAAGGCCGCGCTCAAGCAGGCACGAGCCGACGGCGCCAACGTCGTGATCATCGATACCGCGGGTCGGCTCCAGGTCGACCAACCCTTGATGAAGGAGCTCGCAGCCGTTCGGAAGGCATCGACGCCCGACGAAGTGCTGTTGGTGCTCGACGCGATGACCGGCCAGGAGGCCGTCAACGTCGCAAACGGATTCCTCGAGTACACCGACCTGACCGGCCTCGTGCTCACGAAGCTCGACGGTGACGCTCGAGGTGGCGCCGCCATCTCCGCTCGCGAGGTGACCGGCCAACCGATCAAGTTCGTCGGTATCGGCGAGGGCATCGACGAACTCGATGTCTTCTATCCCGAGCGGATGGCGTCGCGGATTCTGGGCATGGGGGACGTGCTCTCGCTGATCGAGAAGGCCGAGGAGATCTACGACGAGCAGGAGGCCGAGGCGGCCGCTGCGAAGATGCTCAATGCCTCGTTCAACCTCGAGGACTTCCTCGATCAGTTCCAACAGATCAAGAAGATGGGGCCATTGCAGCAGCTGGTTGGTATGCTCCCAGGCGCCGGATCGGCACTGCGCGACGTCGAGATCGACGACCGTCAACTCGGACGCGTCGAGGCCATCATCCGGTCGATGACCCCAGCGGAGCGTCGGGATCCCAAGATCATCAATGGGAGTCGCAAGCGCCGCATCGCAACGGGTTCGGGGACGCGACCGCAGGACGTCAATGTGCTGCTCAAGCAATTCTCCGAGACACAGAAGATGATGAAGGCGTTCGCCGGAGGAAAGAGTCCCATTCCTGGGCTTCCGATGCCGGCGATGGGCCGCAAGAAGAAGAGGTAGACATGCCGGTGAAGATCCGCCTGACGCGGATGGGTAAGAAGAAGCAGCCCTCGTATCGCGTCGTGGTGATGGACTCACGCAAGCAGCGCGATGGCAAGTACATCGAGCAGATCGGCCGGTATGAACCCCGCCAGGAGCCGTCGCTGATCGAGATCGATAACGCTCGTGCCGTTGATTGGCTCCAGAAGGGCGCACAGCCCACGGATCGCGCCAAGAAGCTGCTCGAGATTTCCGGCGCGTGGACCGAGTACAAGGTCGCACGGGGTGAAGTGCATATCGTTGACGACACGCCGGCCGCCGCTGCGAAGCCGAAGGCCGATGCTGCTCCGGTGATGCTCGACGAGATCCAGGAAGAGACCGCGTCGGCTCCCGTTCTGTTGGACGAGATCCAGGACGAGGTCGAGGCAGTCGCTGATGAAGCGGCAGAAGAAACGGCCGCAGACGCCGACGCTAGCGAAACGGACGAATCATGAGCCAGGGCGCCATCGTCGAAAAAGTCGTCACCTACGTTGTCAGCCAGATCGTGGATGACGCGGATTCGATCAAGGTTGAGATCGTCGCCGATGGCGATGAGGCCATCGTTGCCGAGGTGCGCACGGCGAAGTCCGACATGGGCCGTGTGATCGGCCGCCGTGGCCGCGTTGCTCGGGCCATTCGCTCGGTTGCCTCCGTCGCCGGCGACGAAGAAGGAGTCTCGGTTGAGGTCGATTTCCTCGACTGACGTGGACCGAATCCTTGTCGGCTATGTGCGAAGGGCCCATGGGATCAATGGTGCCGTTGTGGTCCGACCGCTCACGGACGATCCCGCGAATCGTTGGACGCCGGGTGCCGTGTTGCTCAGCGACCACGAGCCTCCGAGGCCCTACACGGTCGTCGATGCTGCGCCCTACCGTGATGATCTTCTTGTGCAATTCGCGGACGTCAACGATCGCTCTGCATCGGAAGTCCTGAGAGGGACCTCGTTCACGATCGAGAGCGACGAGCGGCGTGACCTCGATGATGACGAATTCTGGCCAGACGAACTCGTCGGGTGCGCCGTGGTGGACGAGGCCGGTACAGCAATCGGCGTGGTCGAAGCGGTTGAGTTCGGCGCAGCACAGGACCGCCTGGCCGTGCGCACCGATGATGGACGCTTCGAAGTGCCGTTCGTCGATGCCATCGTTCCGACCATTGACCTCGAAGCACGCCTAGTGGTGCTCACCGCGCCGGCCGGTCTCCTCGAATCACCCTGACCGATTCGTTGGCCTGATGTCGGTCGCAGGCAACGCCGCGATCCCGCATTGATCGGAGAGATCGATGCTGGGACGGGATCCGGGACGTATCCTGGGGTCGTGCCGTACGAACCGCGTCATCATGTTCGCATCGTTACCGCCACGTCGTTGTTCGATGGTCATGACGCCGCGATCAACATCATGCGGCGCATCTTGCAGTCGACCGGCGCCGAGATCATCCATCTCGGCCACGACCGATCGGCCGCCGACATCGCCTCCGCAGCCATCGAAGAGGACGCCCAGGCGGTCGCCATCACGTCCTATCAAGGCGGACACATGGAGTTCTTCGGCTATGTCCGCCGGCTCCTCGATGAGGCCGGCGCCCCCCATGTGAAGATCTTCGGTGGTGGCGGGGGGACGATCCTTCCCGACGAAGCCGCCGAGCTCGAACGGACCGGCATCGAGCGGATCTACACGCCGGACGACGGGCGCAAGCTCGGGCTTCAGGGCATGATCGACGATCTGTTGGCGCGGGCGGACTTCTCGGTGGCCGAGATTGGCGCTCCCGAGATCGCCGACCTCGCCACGAACACGCCCGCCCTTGTTGGCCGGATGATCTCGCTTGCCGAACAGGAGACCGACGGCGCCATCGCCACCGCTGCTCGCTCCGCAGCGACGTTGCTGACCACGCCGGTCGTGGGCATCACCGGGACAGGTGGCGCGGGCAAGTCCTCGCTTATCGACGAGATCGTCGTGCGCTACCTCTCCGACTTCCCAGACCGGACAATCGGCATCGTTTCGGTGGACCCATCGCGCCGTCGCTCAGGCGGGGCGCTGCTCGGCGACCGGATCCGGATGAACTCCGCCACCAATCCGCGGGTCTTCATGCGTTCGCTCGCCACTCGACAGGCGAACCTCGCTCTGTCTCCGCACGTGGCGGCGGCCGTGGATCTCGTCAAGATTGCGGGATACGACCTCGTGATCCTCGAAACGTCTGGCATCGGTCAGGCCGACACCGAAATCGTCGACCACGCCGACGTGGCCCTCTACGTGATGACCCCCGAGTACGGCGCCGCAAGCCAGCTCGAGAAGGTCGACATGCTCGACTACGCCGACCTCGTGGTGGTGAACAAGAGCGACCGCCGCGGCGCCGACGACGCAGTTCGCGACGTGCGAAAGCAGTACCGAAGAAACCACAAGGCATTCGAGATTCTCGACGATGACCTCCCGGTCTACTCCACCGTCGCATCCCACTTCAACGACGCCGGTACGAACCGCTTCTACCGAGCCCTGATGCGGGCAATCGACGGGCACAGCAGCGGCGGCTTCGCCTCAACCATCGATCTCCGAATTGATCACGGCGGTGAAGATCCGGTGATCCCGCGCGATCGTGTGCGATATCTCTCGGAGATCGCCGACGTGATCCGAACCTACAACGATGGGGTTGTCGAGCAGGCATTCCTTGCCACCGATGCACAGGCATTCACCGTGGTGGCCCAACGCTGTGGTGACGACGCGCTCGATCTGGCTGCCGGCCGGGCGAAAGCGGCGCTCGATCCGTTCGCCGCGAGCGTCCTCGACGAGTGGGATTCCCTCGAAAAGGTGTACTCGGCCGATTCCGTGACGTACGCGGTGCGCGGACGGGACATCGAGGTCGAGGCCGCGACAACGACGCTCTCCGGTACGCGAATCCCGAAGGTTGCCCTGCCTCGCTTCACCGGGTGGGGCGACCGCGTGCGCTGGGGGCTCCAGGAGAATCTCCCAGGCAGCTTCCCGTTCACAGCCGGCGTCTTCCCATTCAAGCGCGCCGCCGAGGATCCGACGCGAATGTTCGCAGGGGAGGGCGGGCCGGAGCAGACCAACCGCAGGTTCCACTACGTCTCTCGCGACATGCCGGCAATCCGACTCTCCACCGCGTTCGACTCCGTGACCCTCTACGGAGAGGACCCGGACGAACGCCCGGACATCTACGGCAAGATCGGCAACTCGGGTGTGTCGGTGGCGTCACTCGATGACGCCAAGAAGCTCTACTCGGGATTCGACCTCCTCGACCCGTCGACGTCCGTGTCGATGACGATCAATGGCCCTGCACCGATGATGCTGGGATTCTTCCTGAACGCAGCGGTCGATCAGCAGTGCGAGCGCTACATCACGCAGCACGGACTCGAAGGCGACGTGGAGCAGATCCTCGTCGAACGATTCGACCGGCGAGGGCTGCCACGGCCGACGTATGAGGGAGACCTGCCTGCGGGCAACGACGGGCTTGGACTCATGCTGCTTGGGATCACCGGCGACGAGGTGCTCCCGGCCGAGACCTGTCAACGGATCAAGGCCGACACGCTTTCGCGCGTCCGCGGGACGATCCAGGCCGACATCCTCAAAGAGGACCAGGCCCAGAACACCTGCATCTTCTCGACCGAGTTTGCGCTGCGCATGCAGGGTGACATTCAGCAGTACTTCATCGACCACGCTGTCGGCAACTTCTACTCGGTGTCGGTATCCGGGTACCACATGGCCGAGGCCGGGGCGAACCCCATCACCCAGCTTGCGTTCACGCTGGCCAATGGGTTCACGTTCGTCGAGTACTTCTTGGCTCGGGGGATGGCGATCGACACATTCGCCCCGCATCTCTCGTTCTTCTTCTCGAACGGCATCGACGCCGAATACTCCGTGGTCGGGCGCGTGGCACGCCGGATCTGGGCCAAGGCGATGCGCGACCGATACGGGGCGGCGGAGCGCTCGCAGAAGCTGAAGTACCACGTGCAGACCTCCGGGCGCTCGCTCCACGCCCAGGAGATCGGCTTCAACGACATCCGCACGACCCTTCAGGCGCTCTACGCGGTCTACGACAATTGCAATTCGCTGCACACCAATGCCTATGACGAGGCGATCACCACCCCGACCGAGGAGTCGGTCCGGAGAGCCCTGGCGATCCAGCTCATTATCAATCGGGAGCTCGGCCTCGCTCGAAATGAGAACCCACTGCAAGGGTCGTTCATCATCGAGGAACTCACCGATATCGTCGAGGAGGCGGTCCTCGCCGAGTTCGATCGCCTCACCGACCGCGGCGGCGTGCTCGGGGCGATGGAACGGATGTACCAGCGGTCCAAGATCCAGGAGGAGTCGCTGGTCTACGAGCGGCTGAAGTCGAGCGGCGAGCTTCCGATCGTCGGCGTCAATACGTTCCTGTCGCGCGACGGCTCGCCCTTCGTGGTTCCCGACACGGTGATTCGTTCGACAGTCGCAGACAAGCAACGCCAGATCGATGCGGCCCGCGCGGTGCGCAAGCGCAATCCGGAGGCATCGTCCGCGGCGCTTGCCCGCCTGCAGCAGACCGCGATCCGGGGCGACAACACGTTCGATGCCCTGATGGATGCCGCCAAGCTCTGCACCATCGGCCAGATATCGCACGCCCTCTACGACGTCGGAGGACGCTACCGCCGGAATATGTGATTGCGTCGCCGGTCGCCAGTCAAGAAGCGGCCCGTTCACAATCGGGCACCGCTCGCGTCCAGGGCCCCATGGGCAGCAGCACAGCGAACTCGCTGCCGCCTTTGAGTGCTGCGGTTTCAGGGGGTCATGTTGAACCACTCGGAGAGCGTCGCCGCCCACTCGTCACCGGCGGAAACTGGTTGTTCGGTCCATTCGCCGCCCCGGCGGAACCTGATGTGGTCGTTGAGGAGGGTCACCCGATCGGGTCCGCCGTCGAGGAGGCGGGTGGCGAAGGGGCTCTGGGTCCACTTGGCGTCTGGTTCCGTTTGGAGCCGATGTGACGGCGCATCGAAGTCCTCGGCTGTGAACGAGTGTGCTCCGAACCGGTATTGCGGCTCGGGCCCATCGGGCCCGTCGAAGATGAGCGTTGTCGTGTCGCCGTCGAACTCGAATCGATACATGCCGGTACCCCCGTCATAGGGACGCTCATTATCGAGCGGCAGGGGACGGATGAACGAGTCTCCGAACCCGACATCGACGAGGTACTGCCGATCCAGCGTCACTTCGATCGTCAGGTGGTCCGGCGCCGGCGAAATCCCAGAGAACATCACCGTCGCTCCCAGCCACTTCACGGAGAACCCGAGACCGGTGAGCAGCGCGGCGAATGATCCGTTGACCTCGTAGCACCATCCACCGCGACCTCGGAGGACGATCTTCGGCACCGACCAATCCGTTCCTGTGCCGACGCCTCGACGACGGAACACATCGAGGTTCTCGAACGGAACCCACGTCAGATGCGCTCGCTGGAGTCGCTCCAACCCCTCGACCGACCGATCGACGGCGCTCTCGATACCAATCCGTGCCAGATACGCGTCGACATCCATACCCGAGATTCTGACAGACACCGCCACACTCCGCCCACCAAGGGCCGGCCACGTGTGGCGCACCGGGCTCGCCTATGTGGTTCCGAGGTCGTCCCAGATCGTCTCTCCACACGCCTTCCTGATCATCCCGTAGGGGTAGGGAGGGAGGCCGGGTGCCGATACCTCGGTGAGGCGAGCGTATTCGGCATCCGAGAGGACGACATCGGAGCTTGCGAGGTTGTCACCGAGTTGATCAACGGTACGCGCACCGATCAGCACCGAGGAAACGGTAGGTCGGTCGCGGACCCACGCCAGAGCCACCTGGGCCATCGAGACGTTTCGATCCGCTGCGATCTCTTCGACGACTCCCAGGATGCTCCAGGTTGCGTCAACGTTTCGCGCGTCGTACGCCTCCACGCCACGGTTGGGGTCTTCTCCCAGTCGAGTGGCCCCCGCAGGACGTTCGTCGGCCCGGTACTTCCCAGACAGCCATCCCCCTCCAAGCGGCGACCACGGAAGGAGGCCAACACCGTTCGCAAGGCACATCGGCATGACATCGAGCTCGATCGTGCGGTCGAGCAGGTTGTACTGGGGCTGGAGAGTGATCGGCGGGCTGAGACCGTCCCGCTCACACAGATCAACGACTCGCTGCATCTGCCACGCGGTGACGTTCGACCACCCGACGTGCCGAGTCCGGCCGGATTCCACCATGGTCTCGAGCGCTCCGAGCGTCTCCGCCAGCGGTGTGGCCGGGTCCCAGCCATGCACCTGATAGAGATCGACGAAGTCCACACCGAGGCGACCGAGGCTCGCGTCGATCGCGGAGAGGAGATATCGCCTGCTCGCACCTTGGCCGAGCGGATTGTCGCTCATCGGGAATCGGCCCTTGGTCGTCAGAACGATCGACTCGCGCAGCTGGGAGGACTTCAGCCACGAACCGATGATCTCCTCCGACGCGCCGCGTCCGTAGACGTCGGCGGTATCGACGAAGGTGCCGCCGGCTTCCAGAAACATGTCCAGTTGGGTGTGCGCTCCCGCCTCGTCGGTCTCGCTCCCGAATGTCATCGTGCCGAGACCGAGCGCACTCACCGACGTGCCGCTGCTCCCGAGTGATCTGAGTTCCATGGAGTCCCCGTCCGTTGCTTGAAGCGCAATCTACCGGCAACGCTGACGGCTCACACTGCCCCATGACGACAACCCGATTGACCAAGCCTCGCCACTCCAAATGCGCCCTCGATCCACCCATGTTCGCCGACATGGGCAGAGGGCCCGCGGTCCTGATTCGCCCGCTCTGGCTCAGAGGATGTGGCGCTCTCTCGCAAGTCGGCTCGAGTGGGTGGAATAGTTGTCTCTCGGCTCAACCGGAGTTGTCGACACCGAAGAGAACGGCGTCCCAGATGGGCGTAAGAATCGCGGCGCATTGTTCGGGTTCGGCCTCCTGGCGTCCGAGTACCTCCAGGGCGAACTGTTCACTCATCAGCGTGAGGGCGAGTGCGGTGGCATCGGGATCGAGGCTTGGCCGGACCCCACCGGCGACCTGGTCGCGTCGTATCGCTTCGGCGGTCGCGTCCATCCGGGACTGGGTGACGGTGCTGCGCCACATCGTGCGGAGTGACTCATCGAGGGCTGTAGCGTCGACAATGACGCTGAAAAGTCCGATGCGTGGCTTGATGGCGCGACCGTCGCTCAGGGCATTGTTCCAGATCACGTCGAGGCTGCCGATGGCGTCGTCACCGTTGAACCAGTCGCCGGCTTAGCCGAACAGCTCGGCGACGAGCGACTCGAGCAGCTCCGAGGACAGCGCCTGTTGCTGGACACTCCTCGGTCCCCGAGCCCCGCGCATCCGCAACACAGCCCCCCTGCGCATCCGCGGGAGCGGATTCGCGTCCCCCCAACGCAGTTTGGGGGACGGAAGAACCTGCGCCAAAGCGCCGGGGATCGTGACGGGATCTGTTTGACCCCCTCCGTCAGCGCCTGGCGGCGCTGCCAACTCCCCCTGATGGGGAGGAGACGCGCAGAGCGGGAGGAGGCGCGTGCTGGGCGACTACCGGCTACCGACGGCCTGAGGGCTCGGTCGGGCGATCGGGCGTAGGCTCTTCCTATGGACCTCGAACGGGTGAAGAGCGATGTCGCCGACCTTCATCGCGATCGGAAGTGGATTCTTGCCGCGGACGCCGCGGCGGGGGCAACCGCGCTGGCCGGTCTACTGGATGAATGGGGCGCTGCCGGGGTGATGATCGTGGCCGGCGTCGAAGGCGTGGGCGACCTACCGAAGGCCAATCGGTTCTACTACACCCGGGTGAGCGAGGACACAGTGATGCGAGGCGTCCGGGCGTTCCTCGAATCGGTCGAACAGCCGTCAGACGAGCTGCTTGCCGCCGTGGAGACGTTCGATCCCGATCACGAGGCGCAGGTGCTCGGCGCCGGCTTCAGCCGCTGCTCGACCCTGGCCGGCAGGCCGGTCTATGGAGCGCGCCCGGAGTCGTGGGGTGCGCTCGAAGACAAGACGACGGTCGATCGTCTGTGGGACGACGCCGGGGTCAGACGCGCTCCCGCGGTTGTGGTGCCGGTGAACGAGGCAGCCGACGCTGCCAGCGCATTGGCGTCGGATCTCGGCACGGTTTGGGTGGCGGACAACACCGAGGGATGGCATGGGGGCGGCGAGTACGCCCGTTGGGTTCGCAGCCCCGCCGATGTGAAGCCGGCGGTCGATTGGTTTGCCGATCATGCTGTTGACGTGCGTGTGATGCCGTTCCTCGATGGAATCCCGTGCTCGATCCATGGATTCATCACGAACGACGGAGTGGCGGTGTTTCTGCCGATCGAGATGATCATCCTGCGCCACGCGTCGCTCCCCGAATTCGCCTACGCGCAGGCCGCGAACTTCTGGAATCCGCCAACAGCCGTCCGCGACACGATGCGTCAGGCGGCGCGCCGGGTCGGGACCCTGCTGGCGGAGCGGCACGGCTACCTCGGCGGATTCGGAATCGACGGCGTGTGCACGCGGGATGGATTCCTGCCCACCGAGCTCAACCCGCGACTCAGCATCGGCCACCGCCTGCATTCCCGGGCCACCGAAGTACCACTCGAATCGATCGAACGCATGCTGATCGAGGGCGACCTCGAACTTAGCGCTCGTGACCTCGAGGCGTTCGTTGTTGATGTGACACAGGAGTCGCGCCGTGGCGGATCGCTGCTGCCGCTCACAGGGACTCACGATTCTGCACACGTCGGTGTTCAGTTCGTCGACGGGCGGGCGGTGGCCGTCGACGCTGAGGGCGTGACCGATGCCACCATGGAGATCGGCCCGGCAGCGATGGGATCGATCATCATCATGCGCTACGACCCCGATCGAACTCCCATCGGCCCTTCGATCGCCCTCCGCGCCGTCGCCACCATCGATCTTGCGAGAGAGCTGTGGGACCTGGACATCCCACCGCTTGTTGCAGCCCCGAATCTGTGCGGAGCCGCCGCTTCGAGTGGCTAGGCGGGTTGGAGCCAACTGGTTTTGGTCTTGCTCCTTCTCTACGGCAGATCCAGGGGGACTTCGATTCCGAACACCGGTTCACCGGTGGTGTCGACGGTTCCGACGAGCAGATCGACGGTGCCGGAAGGACCGTCGTTCAGAGCGACGCCGAAGGCATGCCACACATGGGTCTCCGAAAGCGTCGAGACGGACCGGTCGATGGCGACGCCCGTCGGATCGCTCAGTCGGATGCGAATTGCATCGATCTCTGGCGCCGCGTAGCCGGCCACCTGCAGCGGGTAGAGGCCGACGCCGCCCTTCGGACTCAACAGGACGATGCCGCCTCTCGACAGCGGCGATGCCAGGGGTCGATCATCCCCGGTTCGCCGCATGTCGATCACCAACCGGGCTGGCGATGTGGTGGTGAACGCCCGCGCCGCGGCACGTTCGTTCAAGTGGAAGTCGATGACGAGTCCGTCCTCGCCGTCCTCGACCACATACCAGTGTTCGATGAGCGTTCCGTCGAGCGTGGTATCCGCCACGGCCGATTCCACGATGGCATCGGCCAAAGCGACGCGAACGATGCCGGGGTCCGACAGCATCGACACGCCGACAGGCCCGATGCGCGTCGCCGGAGCGCCTGTTGCCGAGAGGAACTCGATCTCAATGCGTTCACACCCCTCGAGGGGGTACCAGCGAATGCCGCCGATGGCCTTGGCGTCTTGGCCCTGGCTGTCGAGAGCGGCGACGGTGCCATCGTCGACGAACGGCATCTCGCCGGCGAGGCATGCCGGGGCGTCGGACGCAACGGTCGACGTCGTGGCCAGAGCCTCGGTAGTCGTGGTGGCATCCTGCACATCGGTGCTCGTGCATGCCGCAGCCGCGAGGGCGACGGACACGAGCAACGGAGCGATGCGCATGCGGCGAGGTTACCGAGCGCCGTGGACTGGCTGTGCGATCGACGATCGAGGGATCCAACGGACCGTCACGGAGCACGCGGGGGTGTGATAGGTTCGATGAATGCCGTTCCCGGCGCCTGATCCCGATCTCGCCCAGCAATTCCTCACGGGCGCTGCGCCAACGGCGCCGCTGTTCGCCGAGGCCAGACGCCTGCGCGATGACGGCAAGGGACGCATTGTCACCTACAGCCGGAAGGTGTTCATCCCGGTAACGACGATGTGCCGCGACCGCTGCACCTACTGCACCTTCGCCAAGCCGCCGGGAGGCGGCGGTTCATACCTCACGTCCGACGAGGTGATGGCAACAGTGCGAGCCGGGGAACGTCGAGGATGCACGGAGGCACTCTTCACGCTGGGCGACCGCCCCGAGGACCGATGGCCGCAAGCGCGCGCGTTCCTCGATGAGGCCGGCCATGACTCGACCCTCGAATACGTCCGGTCGCTCACGGAACGCGTCGTCGACGAGACCAACGTCTTCCCCCACGCAAACCCGGGGCTCATGGACGCTGCGACGCAAGAAGCCCTCCGGCGGTCGAATCCGTCGCTCGGCCTCATGCTTGAGAATATCTCGCCGCGCCTGATGGAACCCGGCATGCCTCACCACGATTGTCCGGACAAGGAACCATCGGCGCGGATGGACACCATCGAGACGGCCGGGACCCTGAAGATCCCGTTCACCACCGGAGTGCTGATCGGAATCGGCGAGACAGCGGTAGAGGTGGTCGACAGCCTCTTCGCCCTTGCGGCGGTCCAGGAGCGATCCGGCCATCTTCAAGAGATCATCGTTCAGAATTTCCAGCCCAAGGCCGACACCCGCATGCGCAATGTGCCCCCTCCGACCACCGAGTACTTCGCGACGATCGTCGCTGTGGCGCGGTGGATCTTTGGGTCCGAGATGAATCTGCAGGTTCCGCCGAATCTCACCGACGATTTCGGCATCTATCTCGACGCAGGAATCAACGACTGGGGCGGCGTATCTCCGCTCACGATCGACTGGGTCAACCCGGAGGCCCCGTGGCCGCAGCTCGAACGGCTGCGGTCGGTCAGCGAAGCAGCGGGCTTCGAACTGAGACAGCGTCTGCCCGTGTACCCGGAGTACGTCGACGCCGAATGGAGCGACACAGATCTGTGGCCCAAGCTCGTCAGCGCGGTCGATAACGAGGGTTACGCTGTGACGAAGGAGGCGGCGACGGCATGACCAACATCACCTTCATCCGATTGCGCCCCGCCGATGTAGTTCGGGAGCGCTGGGCCGACGCCAGGCGGCGAGAAGGGTCGACCGCGGCGGAGGTGGAGGACCTGACGGCCGCCGACCGTGACGCTGCGCTGGCCGGCGGCCTGCTCCCGATCTCGAACGGAGTCGGGGAGGTGACGGCACCGGCGTACGTTGTCGGGTCGGAAGCCGCTCTTTCTCTCGCAAAGAGGGGCGCCGCCGGATGGCAGATCACGGTCGTGGCGGGAGATGGCAGAGCGGACACGATCGATGCCGTCGCCCGAACAGGGGCAGCCTTCCTTCGAGTCGGGCGGAGCGGCGTCGGCGATGCGTCATCGATCGCGACCCTTCCCGGGATTGACACCAGGGTCTCGGCATTCGTCGACACCGTCGGCGAAGCGGCGGAGGCGGTGAACCACGGCGCACGCGATCTCGTGCTCCGCGGATGGGACACCGAAGCGATCGGCGAACTGCGCGATGCCCTCACGCTTCCGCTCGTCGAGCGAACGGCCATCCCGATCGACGTGACGGTGGACGACGCCCGCGCCCGGCTGGAACCCGAGGTGCTCAAGGTCTACTTCGATCTGATCGACGGTTCGGGTACTGCCCGCCCTCGCGGCGAATGGGCTCCCGGCAAGGACTTGCCCGCGCCACATGCTCCGTCACGGTTCTCCGCCCAATGGGCGGACGAGGCATGGGCCAACGCGACTCCGGGACGGGGAGCCGACGTAGGGGACGACCTGCGCCGCATCTTGGACCGCTCACTCGGCGGACATCGCCCGACCCGCGATGAGGTGCGTCGCTTGTTCGAGGCCAGGGGCAGCGAAGTCGATGCGATCGCCGCCGCCGCCGACGTCCTGCGGCAGCGCACGAATGGTGACACGGTCTCGTTCATCGTCAACCGCAACATCAACTACACAAATCAGTGCACCTACAAGTGCGGATTCTGTGCGTTCTCGAAGGGACCCCGATCGCTCAACCTGCGTGAGGATCCCTATCTGCTCTCGGTCCCTCAGGTTGTTGAGCGTTCGGTCGACGCGTGGAACCGCGGTGCTACCGAAGTCTGCCTCCAAGGTGGCATCCATCCCGAATTCACCGGCGACTTCTACGTCACCGTCCTCGAGGCGATCAAGGAAAACGTGCCGGGAATGCACGTCCACGGATTCACCCCGCTCGAGGTCTGGCAGGGCGCGGCGACGCTCGGGATGCCGGTGCGTGAATTCCTCACGATCCTGCGCGACGCCGGTCTCGGCACCCTCCCGGGAACTGCGGCCGAGATTCTCGACGACCGCGTGCGTGCCTATCTCTGCCCCGACAAGATCAGGACCGCGCAATGGGCCGAGGTCATGCTGACGGCCCACGATCTGGGACTTCGGTCGACGGCCACCATGATGTTCGGCCATATCGACGACCCCCATGCGTGGGCCAATCACATCGAGACGATCCGGCTGATCCAGGAACAGACGGGCGGCTTCACCGAGTTCGTGCCGCTGCCGTTCGTGCACATGGGAGCGCCGATCTACGTACGCGGTGTGGCAAGACCGGGGCCGACCTGGGATGAGGTCGTGCTCGTCCACGCCGTGGCGCGCATCGCGTTCGACGGTCTCATCGAGAACATCCAGGCGTCGTGGGTGAAGCTCGGGCTCGAGACCGGTCTGACCCTGCTGAGCGCGGGAGCGAACGATCTTGGCGGAACGCTGATGGATGAGTACATCTCGGCGGCTGCCGGCGCCTCGCACGGAACAATGGTTGACGCCGGGGACTTCACCGCGGCCATTACATCGATCGGGAGGACACCCCGGCAACGAACCACCTTGTATGGTTCGGTGCCGTCCATCAGGATCGTCGGAGGCACGGCATGAAGCGCACCGGCGATGCGACGAGAGATCACCTCTTCGACGTCGCTTCGCACCTGTTCCGCGAGTACGGGTACGCGGGGACTTCGCACGCCGACATCTCGGCGGAAGCCGACATCGGCCGCACCACGTTCTACGAACACTTCGCTTCGAAAGAGGATCTCCTCGTGCAGTTGGTACAGCGGGATCTGCCGGCCTTGATTGACGAGATCCTGTCGGAGATTCCGCCCGACCTGCCGCCGGACATGCACCTCCGAGAGTTGACGGTGCGGTTCGTGGAGTTCGTCGGTATCGACCACCTCGGCCTGATCCTCCACACCGAGGTGCCAAGACTCTCTTCCGAGGCACAGCAAGCCATCGCCGGATCTCACCACTCGCTCTCGAACGAGGTCATGGACATCTATCGAACAGGCGTGGCGAACGGCGTGTTCGCGGCACTCCCGGGTCCCGTGGTCGGCCGCCTCATCCAGGAGACGATGATGGCGGGTGGGCGAACCGTGATGGACCTGCCGGATCCGAAGCAGCACGTCCACGCCATCGCAGAGGCGACGGCCGGGTTCCTCGTGAACGGTCTGCGGACCGAGCCCTGACCACACCGTTCTTGCGTAGATAGTGGAAGCGGGCTTCCCATAGTTACGCAAGAACGGAGTCGGTACCATCTCGCGCATGCGGATCAACATCGTCACGATCTTTCCCGAGTTCTTCACATCGCCACTCGAAACGAGCCTGGTGGCCAAGGCTCGCGGTGATGGCACCCTCGAAGTCGTGATCCACGACTTGCGGGACCACGGCAAGGGTGTGCATCGCCAGGTCGATGACTCCCCGTTCGGTGGCGGCGCCGGGATGGTGATGATGGTCGAGCCCCTCGCCGAGGCACTCGATCCGCTTGCAGAGACACACCGCGTGTTGCTCACACCTGCCGGGCGGCCGCTGGATCAGGACACGCTCGACCGTTGGGCGACGCTCGACGATTTCACACTGGTGTGCGGACGATATGAAGGAGTCGACGAACGAGTGGCCGAGCACCTCATTGATGAGGAGATCTCTCTCGGCGACTACGTGCTGCTCGGGGGCGAGGTAGGGGCCGTCGCCATTATTGAAGGCGTCACCCGGTTGCTGGCCGGCGTGGTCGGCAACCCGGTCTCCACCGAGACCGAGAGCTTCCGCGATGGCATGCTCGAAGAGCCGCAGTACACCCGCCCGGCAGAGTTCCGAGGTTGGGTGGTGCCCGAGGTGCTGCGATCGGGCGACCACGCCAAGGTCGATGAGTGGCGCGAGACCCAGCGCGTAGCGCGAACGAGTGAGCGAAGGCCGGATTTGTTGGAGTAGTCGCCAGTCCTCAGTCCTCAGGCCGAGACCGCGGGCTTGGTTCTGCTGGCAAATGGCGACTCGTGACTGGTCGCTCTCTCACTTAGGTTTCCGCTTTGCTACCATCGGGGTCCGCTCTTTCCGCCTCTTGGAGGATCCCGTGAATACGCTCGACCAGATCGAGGGCGCCCAGCTGCGCGACGACATCCCGGACTTCGGTCCCGGCGACACTGTGCGTGTGCAGGTGCGTGTCATCGAGGGTGGACGCGAACGGACGCAGGCGTTCGAAGGCGTCGTCATTGCCCGCAAGGGTGGCGGCATCCGCGAGACGTTCACCGTTCGCAAGATCAGCTTCGGCGTCGGCGTCGAACGTATCTTCCCCGTGCACGCCCCGATCATTCAGACTATTGAAGTCCTCCGCCGCGGCGATGTCCGCAGGGCGAAGCTCTACTACCTCCGTGACCGTGTCGGTAAGGCGACGCGGATCAAGGAGAAGCGCGACTGACCGGTCCCGACCGGCACAGCGCCATCGAACACGGCCCGTCGAACCGGCGGGTCGTTGTCGCGCCACTCGACGATGCGGCTCTGGCCGCCGGCACGACCGCACTCGCCGAACTCGATCCGGTGCTGGGTGGTTTGGCCAGCCGCAACGGAGTTCCTCCGCTGTGGGCACGCGAACCCGGTTTCGCAACGATGCTGCGCCTCATCCTCGAACAGCAAGTGTCGCTCGCATCGGCCGATGCAGCGTTCCGCAAACTGGAGGCGACCATCGGCGCGGTCGAGCCGACGGCAGTCCTGGTCCTCGATGACACCCAGCTCAAGGTCATCGGCTTCTCGCGACAGAAGGCCGGATACGCGCGAGGCCTCGCCACCGGGGTGGTCGAAGGGACGATCGATCTCGACTCGCTCGAGGCGGCTCCCGACGATGTGGCCATGGACCGGCTGATCCAGATCCGCGGGGTCGGCCCATGGACCGCCGCCTGTTACCTGCTGTTCGTCCTGCGCCGCCCTGATGCCTGGCCACCGGGTGACCGGGCCCTTCAGGTTTCGATGGGCCGGGTCTACGACCTGCCGGATGTCCCGGATGCCAAATCGGCGGATGAACGGGCGATGGCGTGGCGGCCCCATCGAGCAATCGCGGCGCGGCTGCTGTGGCACGAGTACCTCGGAGGCCGATCGTGAGCGACGAATTGGACGGACCCGGCGGTAGGGTGGAACCCGTGACAGCGCCCGATCTAGGCCCCGTTGCCGTACCCACAGAAACTGAAGACGGGCCCGCGCCCAAGAAGCACGCGCTGCCGTTCTGGCTTGAGTTGCCGCTGCTCATCATTGCTGCGCTCGCCATCGCCGTCGTCATCAAGACGTTCTTGTTCCAGGCCTTCTGGATCCCCTCGTCGTCGATGGAGGACACGCTCCTGATCAACGACCGGGTCATGGTGAACAAGCTCGCATACCGTTTCGGAGACCTGCACCGCGGGCACGTGGTGGTGTTCGACGATCCGCGAGCCGACGAGGCACCACAAGAATCGCTGCCACAAGCGGCTCGCCGCAGCATCACCGAAGCGATCGGCCTATCCGTTCCCCGAACCGAGTTCATCAAGCGGGTGATCGGCCTTCCGGGGGAGCGTGTCGAGATCATCGACAACCAGGTATTCATCGACGGCCAGCCGATCGACGAGCCGTATCTGAAGCCGGGATCGCTGATGCCGGACTTCGGCCCGATCGTGGTGCCAGCAGGTGAGATGTTCGTGATGGGGGACAACCGCAACTCGAGCCAAGACAGCCGGTATTTCGGATCGGTGTCGACCGACACGGTCGTCGGGCGGGCGTTCGTGATCATGTGGCCGGTCTCGCGATGGGCCGGTCTGTGACGACCGGGTTACCGGCACACGCCCGGTAGCATCACCGGGTCAACCTGACGGGAGAGACACGAGTGGGCGAAGAGGATCTCGAACGGTACGAAACCGACGTCGAGTTGCAGATCTACCGCGAGTACCGCGACGTCCTCCCAATGTTCCGCTACGTCGTCGAGACCGAGCGCCGCTTCTACCTCGCAAACCGGGTTGAGATGAACACCCGCTCCGCCGACGGATCCGTCTATTTCGAACTCGAACTCGAGGACGCATGGGTGTGGGACATGTTCCGACCCGCCCGATTCGTCAAACGCGTCCGAGTGATGACCTTCCGTGACGTGAACATCGAAGAAACCGACATCCCTTCGGAGTTCTGATTCCCGTCACTCCCCGGTGACATGATGGAGCGATGTCGACGCGCCGCATGACCGTTGGAACAGCTGGTGAGATGATCGCTGCCCGGTTCCTCGAGCGCCGCGGTGCCACCGTTACGGATCGCAACGTCCGGGTGGGGCGCGATGAGGTCGACCTCGTGATTCGCCTGGTCCAAGAGCGCATCGCCGTCGAGGTCAAGACGGCCCTTGGAATGGACAGTCGACCCTGGGAGAACTTCGATGAAGTGAAGTGCGCACGCACGCTGCGCGCTGCGCGCAGCCTCGGCATCAAGCGCATCGACCTGATCGCCATCGAACTGACACCGCACGGCGCCACGATCCGCTGGCTACCCGATGTTGGCTGAGCCGTACCGACGCCGCAGTTCCTTGAACCAACAGCCGCGATGCCAGTGGCGGCGGAGATCGGGTTCGAGTCTGGGCACGACGACCACGTGGCCGACACCGGGCTCGATCCACAAGTCGCATCCGGGGCACACGTAGGCCTTGTGCGCTTGGTACGGCTGGATCGGGTGGACCGATTCGTCGTCGAGGATCACCCGAAGAACCCCCACGCGACGACGGCCAGGGTCAGCAGCACAAAAACGACCACCAGCGCGATGTCAGTCGCCGATCGCTTCTGGTTCCGAAATGGATTGAACCCCATGTCGGACAACGTAGCGCACTTCCTCGCCTCCCTCGCACGCAGTGTTGGGGAGGCGCGAGCATCCCGTCGGATGGCCGGAGCGGAGCGGAGGGGCGGATTGGGAGCTCTGATCGGGCAGATGAGGCCTCGCTCGGTGCCCTCTCTGCGGACGAGCATCAGCTCGTCCGCGTCTCTCCCACCTGTTGCACGGACCGGGGTGATGATGGGGATGTGTTCGGAGACATGGTGGACACTTGTGGCGGAGGGGGTGGCCTGGGAGTCTGGATTGTGAAGATGAGGTCCACCACGCCCGCGCGACCATCCCGCTGCTAGGTTCGCGCCATGTCATTTGTCACCGCTGTGGACCAGGGGAGGGTTCGATGGCTGACGATGTCTTCGCCGGGGGCCAAGAACGCCGTGCCGAAGGCGGGATGGGACGAACTCGCTACCGCATGCGAGGCATTCGAGCGTTCTGACCAGCGGGTTGTTGTGCTCACCGGTGCCGACGGCGACTTCTGTGCCGGCGCCGACTTGGGCGCTGACTTCTCGGGCTTCGGGACACCGGCGGCGAACGTTGAGTACATGCAGCACCCGAACCGAGCCGCCCTTGCTCTGCACCGGATCACCAAGCCAACCATTGCGGCGGTGGACGGGGTTGCGGTCGGCGCCGGGATGAACCTGGCCCTGGGGTGCGACATCGTGATCGCGACCGATCGTGCCCGTTTCGCCGAGATCTTTGTGAAGCGCGGGCTCACGCTCGACTTCGGAGGTACGTGGCTTCTGCCACGCCTTGTCGGCCTTGCTCGAGCCCGTGAGATCTCGCTGTCTGGGCGGATCGTCGAGGCAGAGGAGGCGCTTGCCATCGGTCTGGTGACTTCGTTGGTTGGCACCGACGATCTCGAGCGTGCCGCGACAAATACCGCTGAGGCCTTGGCGGACGGTGCCCCGCTGGCGCAGCGGTTCATCAAGACGGCGCTCGACCGGTCGTCCAGCATGACGTTCGAGCAGGCACTCGCGTTCGAGGAACAGTCGCAAGCGACGCTGCTTGGCTCAGAGGACCTGTTCGAAGGCGCTGCGGCGTTCTTCCAGAAGCGGCCTCCGGAGTTCAAGGGTCGCTGACGCTTCCGCCGGCGTTCTATCGGTCGCTCCATGCGATCATGAACCCATGCTGTGGCTCGCACTCTCCGGCGTGGTCCTCGCCATCGCCACCATCGTGGTCGGTGGACACTTCGCCCTCACCTGGGCCGAACGCCGCGGTTGGGTCTACTACCGAACGAAGGACCGCCCGCCACCGCGCTCACTTGGTCTCTTCGAGGAGATCTACCAGCCATCGATCACGCATGTCGTCGATCAGGAGGTCACCGAGCAGACCGAGGCGGACCAGGCCAAGTCGGGGGAGGATGCCTAGGAGAGAGCGCCTCCGATCAGAGAAGCTGGCCCGCTACTCGACTGGATCGAGCATCCGAATGCTCGACTCTTCGGCGGACGCGGTACGACTCGACGGAGTGCGCAATGGCGGCACGAGCGAGTCGACCCGAACCCAGCGCTGGATTGCCGCGTGCCGATCGACTCCCCGCGCGCTGCGGTCCGGCTTTGATGCGTCGAGGACATCGAGCGCGTTGGCAAGGAACCGCACGGCGAGGGCAAACAGGCCGATCCACGCGACGAGACCGATGATGCTCGTCCACAGGTAGACGATCACGGTCAGCCCGGCGATTGCTGCGACCAGCGATGCGGCCAGGTTGATCTGAAGGCTGAGGTTCCTCAGCCGGTGCCGTTCGTGGGTTTCCGCCCGAACGACCGCGGCGCGGATTGAGCGATGTGTCGACGTCGCGTGTTCCTGCTCCCAGCCGGGCCTGCGGCGCATGATCTGAAGTTCCCAGCGCTGATCAGACGACCGGGGAAGGCGGCGCACGCGGTAGGCGCCGCAGGCCAACCCCCCGGGACCTCCTGCCAGGCGAGTCCCGTCATGGTCGACCCGCGCAGCGGTGACGATGTCTCAACACAACGCCATCCTTCCAGACGATCGTGCGGAGCGGAAGGGCCAATCTCGCAGCGGAGCCGACGAGCCGTTTCGGGTCGACGCTTGCCGGCGTTCGTTCGTGCTTCGAATGTCGACCCTCTAGTTCGCGTCACACCGCCGACATACGGTGCACCAATGAACGCGACCATCACATCGAGCGCCATCATTGGGGTCGAGCCGCACCCGGTGCGCGTTGAAGCGCATGTTGGCGGCAGCTCGAAGGGATTCGTCATTGTCGGACTTCCCGATGCCGCGGTGCGAGAGGCCAAGGAGCGGGTGCGGGCGGCGTTCGCGTCCACGTCGAACTTCTTCCCGTCGAAACGCGTCGTCGTGAACCTGTCGCCGGCCGATCTGCCCAAGGTCGGATCCGCCTACGACCTGCCGATTGCGTTGGGCGTGCTCGCAGCGAACGGGAACCTCCCCGCAGGGGCGACCGATGTGGTTGCTCTCGGCGAACTCGCCCTCGACGGCTCGGTGCGGCCTGCCCGGGGAGGTCTCGGCGCTGCGCTCGTCGCACGTGACCTCGGAATGCCGTGCCTCCTCCCCGTTCGGTCTGCCGCCGAGACGGCAGGCTGGCACGATCTCGGTGTCCGGGCGGTGCGCTCGCTCGCCCACGCCATGCAGGTTGCGCGCGGCCTGGATCCTGGCGATGAGATCGAACCGATCGCTGCGGGGCGAGTCGACGTTCCCGACCTCGCCGAGGTCCGAGGCCAGCCGATCGCCCGGGCAGCGCTCGAGGTGTCGGCGGCCGGCGGCCACCATCTGCTAATTCGCGGCGCGCCCGGCTCTGGCAAGACGATGCTGGCCCGCACGATGCCCGGGTTGTTGCCGCCGCTGGACGATCGGGAAGCGCACGAGGTGGCGCTGGTCTGGGCGGCCGCCGGCCGTGCTCGCACTGATCCACTCCTACCGCCGTTCCGCGCGCCGCACCATTCGGCGTCGATGGCGGCATTCATCGGCGGGGGGAGCGGGGTGCCGACACCGGGTGAAACGGTGCTCGCCCATCGCGGCGTCCTGTTCCTCGACGAGCTGGGCGAGTTCCCGCCCCACCTCCTCGACGCACTCCGCACGCCAATCGAAGACGGCAGCGTGGTGGTGGCCCGGCAAGGTGCGACCGTGGAGTTCCCGTGCGAGATACAGGTCCTAGCGGCCACGAATCCGTGCCCATGCGGGTACGAAGGGGATCGCCTGGATTCGTGCGCATGCGAGGCGGGCATGAAGGCCCGCTATCGCCGCCGATTCTCGGGACCATTGTCGGATCGGTTCGATCTCCAGGTCGATGTGCCGCGCCTGCGGGTGTCGGAGCTCTCCGGGCCGAAGGGCGAGCCATCCGAGGCGGTACGAGAGCGCGTCACCGCTGCCCGACGAAGGCAATTCGACGAGCGCGGACGCCTCAACCGCGAGCTCGGTCGCGGTGACCTCGATGCCCTCGAATGGACCGACGCTGCGCTCCGCTGTCTCGTTGGAGCAGCAGAGGGGGATCGACTGACGGCTCGGGGATGGGATCGGATCCGACGAGTCGCTCGCACCGTGGCCGACCTCGAGGGATCGGGTCCCGTCGACGGCGCCCACATCGAGTCGGCGCTCACCATGCGGGTGACGGTGTGAGCAACGCCCACCACCTCCGCCTTGCCTGCTCCGGGCTGCATCCCGAGCGCATCCGGTCGCTGTGCGAGCAATATGGCGGTCCGATCGGGGCGATTGAGGCGATCGATCGGCGACGAGTGAAGGCATCTGATGCCATCCGGGAAAGCCTCGCGATCCCAGCCCAACAACGCGAAGCCGAGCTTCGCGATCTCGGCATCGACGTCGTGCTCCGGGGTGAGGCAGCGTATCCCTCGCACCTCGATCGCTTCGAAGACGCCCCCGACTTGATCTTCATTCGCGGTTGTCTCCCGTCGGTACCCGGGGTCGGGATCGTCGGGACACGACGATGCACGGCCTATGGACTCGAACTCGCGGAGGCCTACGGTCGCGCCGCGGCCGAGATCGGTTGGCCGGTGGTGTCGGGCCTCGCTCGCGGCATCGACGGCGCAGCTCACCGCGGGATGGTGCGGGCCGGCGGTCGAGGTGTCGCCGTGCTCGGCTGCGGCATCGATGTCACCTACCCGCGAGAGCACCGTCGCCTTGGCGACCAGATCCTCGAATGCGGGGGAGCGATCGTCTCCGAGTACCCACCGGGAAGCCGGCCCGATGCGTGGCGGTTTCCACCTCGCAATCGGATTATCGCCGGGTTGTCGGCTGCCGTCGTGGTCGTGGAGGCGGGTATGACCGGGGGAGCATTGATCACGGCCGTCAAGGCCGCCGAATATGGGATTCCCGTCTTCGCCATGCCGGGTGACGTCGATCGGGCGTCCTCGGAGGGGACGAATCGGCTGATCCGGGACGGTGCGTTCCCAGTGTTCGACCCCGAGGATCTGGTGCAGGAACTGGATCTCGTCTACGGGCTCGCCGGCATTGCGGAACGGGGCAGCCCAGACGACGGCGCCGGTTGTTGACCTTCGCGCGCGATGTCACAAGCATGGAGTGATGAACAGCGGTGGTATCGACGCGGCCGTGGACGCGTATCTCGTGCGGCTCGATGCCGAGCGCGGTCTCGCCTCAAACACCATCGACGCCTATCGGCGCGACCTCGGCCAGTTCGCAGCGTTGTGCGATCGGCTCGGCATTGACTGCCTCGGCGACATCGACCGGCGCACCGTTCGCCGCTTCCTGGCGCAACTTGCCACGCTTCACTATTCACGCCGCTCGGTCGCTCGCAAGGCTTCGGCGGTCCGCTCGTTCCTCGCCGATGCGGCGAGGAGGGGAGCCATCTCCGCGAATCCGGCTTCCGGTGTGCCACAGCCGAAGCGACCCGGGACGCTCCCGAAGTCGGTTCCGGCCGGCACGCTGAACCGATTCCTCGACAATCTCGACGGCACCGACCCGGTGGATTTGCGCGACCGTGCGTTGCTCGAGGTTCTGTACGGGACCGGGTTGAGGGTCTCCGAGTTCGCGGCGATGACCGTACGCGATGTCGAGGTCGCGACCTTCCTGCGGGTCAGGGGCAAGGGAGACAAGGATCGGGCCGTACCCATTGGGGAACAGGCCGCTCGGACGACCCGCCGCTATCTCGAGACCGGCCGGCCGGCACTTGCGGGACCCGGGAGCGGAGATGCGTTGTGGCTGGGCGTTCGCGGAGGTCCGCTGGGCCCGCGAGGCGTTCGCAGGGTCGTGCGCGACCGGCTGGGAACCCACCCCCACGCGCTACGCCACTCGTACGCCACGCACCTGCTCGAAGGTGGCGCCGACTTGCGAAGTGTGCAAGATCTTCTCGGACATACCGAACTGGCGACGACGCAGATCTACACTGAGATCACTCGGGAGCACCTGAGGAACACATATGAGCGGAGTCACCCACGTGCATGAGCGAGGCGAAGACGAACTTGCCGCACTCTGGGAGCGATTCAAGAGTGACGGTGACCAGCGCGCCCGAGAGGGTCTGATTCTCCATTTCTCGCCGCTCGTGAAGTTCGTCGCCGGGCGCCTCGGTTCGGGACTGCCGAGAAATGTCGACCCGGGCGACCTGGTGTCCTACGGGACGTTCGGGTTGATCGACGCGATCGACAAGTTCGAGCCAGAGCGCGGCTACAAGTTCGAGACCTACGCCGTGAACCGCATCAAGGGAGCCATCCTCGACGAGTTGCGCGCCCTCGACTGGGTGCCTCGCTCGGTCCGGGCCCGAGCTCGCGAAATACAGCGTTCAATGTCGGAGCTCGAACACGGTCTGCAGCGATCCGCGACCGAGCAAGAGCTCGCCGATCACATGGACATGTCGATCGAGACGCTGCGCGACCAGCTCGGCGAGCTGTCGACGCTCGGTTTCGTCGCTCTCGATGAGCTCCTCAATCCCGACGAGCGCGACTCAGCCGCAGTTGGTGACATCGTGCCCGATGTCGCAGCGTTCGATCCCAGCGGATCGTTCGAACGAGAAGAGACCCGCTATCTCCTTGCCGACTCGATCAATCGCTTGCCCGAGCGGGACCGGCTGGTCGTGACGTTGTACTACTTCGAGGGGCTCACCCTGTCCGAGATCGGCACGGTGCTCAACGTCACCGAATCGCGGGTGTGCCAGATCCACACCAAAGCGGTCCTCAGCCTCCGGAATCGGTTCATCGAACCGTCGTTCTAGTAGGGGCACCGCGATTTCCTGCTACCGGTGATCGATCGGTACACTTCCTCCAACTTCGCACGTCCACTACAAGCCCCCGAGGTCGGATCGCCTAGGCGTTCTGTGGGGTGTTCCGGGTGGGCGGAGGCGTGAACCCGAACACAGGAGGAACCACATGTCCGTGGTGAGTATGCGTCAGCTGCTCGAGGCCGGAATGCACTTCGGCCACCAGACCCGCCGTTGGAATCCGAAGATGCGTCCGTACATCTTCACCGAGCGCAACGGTATCCACATCGTCGACCTGCGACAGACCCTTGAGCAGGCCGGATCGGCCTACAACCTCGTACGCGATGCGGTGATCGACGGCGGAACGGTGCTGTTCGTCGGCACCAAGAAGCAGTCGCAGGGTGCGATCGAGGAAGCGGCCACAAAGGCCGGCATGCCGTTCGTCAACAATCGTTGGCTCGGCGGAATGCTCACCAACTTCCAGACGATCCACAAGCGCATCCTCTACATGCTCGAACTCGAGCAGATGGAGACGTCGGGCGAGATGGAGTCGCTGCCCAAGAAGGAACGCCTCCGCCTCCGCAGGGAGTTGGAGAAGCTCCACATGGTGCTCGGCGGTGTCCGAGACATGAAGCGCCCGCCGGACGTCGTCTTCGTGATCGACGTCATTGAGGAGCACATCGCCGTTGCGGAAGCCAACCGTCTGAAGATCCCTGTGATCGCGATTGTCGACACGAACTGCGATCCGGATCCCGTCGATCTGGTGATTCCCGGCAACGACGATGCCATTCGAACCGCCTACCTCATCGCCGATGTCATCGCAGAAGCGGCGAAGGACGGCCGCGAGCTTCGCGAGGCGAGCCGCAAGGACGCTCCAAAGCAGGACAAGCCCTCTCAGGCGAAGCCTGCGAAGGCACAGCCAGAACCGACACCGGCGCCCCCGACCGACGTCATCGTCCTGGAAGAGATCCAGGCCGAGAACGCGGTCACTGAGAGCGCGGTGATCGAGGAGACACCGAACTCGAAGGAGGGCGCGTGAGCGACTTCACTGCAAAAGACGTCCAAACACTTCGCCAGGCCACCGGCGCCGGGATGATGGACGCGAAACGCGCCCTGGCCGAGACCGGCGGCGACATCGATCGAGCGAAGGATCTCCTGCGTGAGCAGGGCCTCGCCGATGCAGCGAAGCGGACCGATCGAGCCCAGTCCGAGGGCGCCGTCGGCTCGTACCTGCACCGCCAGGCGGGGCGTCCCGTCATCGGATCGCTCGTGGCGCTGGCGTCCGAGACGGACTTCGTAGCGAAGAGCGAGGAGTTCCAACAGGTCGCCAACGACCTCGCGATGCACATCGCAGCGGCCCGTCCGCAATGGATCAATCGCGAGGACGTGCCCGAAGATGTCGTGGCTGAAGAGAAGCGCCTCATCGCGGCGCAGGCCGTCAACGAGGGCAAGCCCGAGAACATCGTGGAGCGAATCGTCGACGGGCGCATTAACAGCTTCTACGCCGACAGCGTTCTCTACGACCAGGTGTTCATCAAGTCCGACGTGTTCGATGGAACGGTGGGGGAGTTGGTCAAGCAACTTGCTGCAAAGATGGGCGAGAACATCGGTATCACCAACATGTCTCGGATCGCCGTCGGCGAGGAAGGCTGATGCGTCGGGTCGTTCTCAAGCTCTCCGGAGAGGCATTTGCCAGCCCGGAGGTCGGATACGGGATCGACCCGAGCATTGTCGCCCGCGTCGCCGAGGAGATCTCAATCGTCCACGGCGAGGGCTACGAGATCGGTGTTGTCGTTGGCGGCGGCAACATCTTCCGCGGCGTATCGACCGCGGCGGGGGACATGGATCGGGCCAACGCCGACTACATGGGCATGCTCGCGACCGTGATCAATGCTCTGGCGCTGCGTGACGCTCTCGAGCAGGCAGGATCCCCCGCCCGCGTGCAGACCGCGATCACGATTCAGCAGGTCGCAGAGCCGTACATCCGCTTGCGTGCGATTCGGCACCTCGAGAAGGGCCGCGTGGTCATCTTCGCTGGAGGAACGGGCAATCCGTTCTTCACCACGGATACCACGGCCGCACTGCGAGGCGCAGAAATCGGTGCTGCCGCGGTGCTCAAGGCGACGAAGGTTGACGGCGTATACGACGCCGATCCCGTGACCAACCCCGATGCGACGCTGCTGAGAGATGTCGCATATATGGACGCAATCCAGCGCCAGCTTGGGGTGATGGATGCCACGGCCATTACGATGTGCATGGACAACAACCTTCCGATCCGCGTGTTCAACATGAACCGGCCCGGCGAGATAATCAGGGCCGTACGCGGGGAGGATGTCGGGACCCTGGTTCGCTGAGGAGGCGCCGTGATCAACGACCTGCTGAAAGATGCCGATCACAAGATGGATCAGGCGGTGGTGCACACCACCCACGAGTTCGGAGGCATCCGCACCGGTCGGGCAAACCCCGGACTCCTGAACCGGATCACCGTCGACTACTACGGAACACAGACCCCGCTGCAGCAGATCGCCGGCTTCTCGGTTCCCGAAGCTCGGTTGCTGGTGATCCAGCCGTATGACAAGACGGCGATTCCCGCTATCGAACGGGCAATCCAGGAAGCGGATCTCGGCCTCAATCCCTCGAACGACGGCAATCTGATCCGCCTCGCTTTCCCGTCACTCACCGAGGAACGGCGCAAAGAGCTCATTCGCCTGGTCCGTCACCTCGTCGAGGATGGACGCGTCGCGATTCGCAACGTTCGCAGGCACTGCAAGGACCAGATGGAATCGGAAGACGTCTCAGAAGACGATATCCGCCGCGCCGAGAAGGCGCTCCAGGAGATGACCGACCAGCACATTGAGCGGCTCGACGAAAACCTTCTGGCCAAAGAAGAAGAGCTCCTCGAAGTCTGACGGAGGCGCGCCAATGCCAACCGATGACGACGCGCCCTCGAACGCGGACGCAATGTCGGGCGAAGATGCAACGTCGAGTTCTGCCGGAAGCGACGACGCGTTCGCCGTCGATCGCGAGTCCGTGAATGCGCCGTTCGAGCCCCAAGCCGAGGTACTGTCAGGGGATATGGACGGCCACGACCCCGAATCAACCGGCGAGCTCGACGTGCCGGAACCCGGCGACGACATCGAACTCCGACCGGCGCCGTCCGATCCGGGATTTGACGGCTGGCTCGACGGCGAAGAATCCGCCGACAGCGACCCGTACGCAGCCCTCGTCGACGGGGACGATGCCGCTGCAGAGATTGCCGATTGGGTGGCGTTCTCGAGCGGAGCGAACGCCGATGCTCCAAGCGCAGGCGATACCGATGTGGTCATCGACGTCACGGATGATTCCGCGCAAGTCGAAGCGGCACTGCTTGACGATGGTGCGACGGACGCATCGCCGGCGGAGGCCGTCATCGACGCAGACGACGATGAGGACGATGACGACGACGAACCCCACGAAGACACGATCGAGTTCTTCCTCGACGGTTCGGATGACGACGCAGAGGCGGCCGCGGATGAGTCGGATGAGTCCGACGACGATCCAGCCGCTGAGGAACCGGATGACGAAGCCGAGCCTGAGCCAGAAGCGGATGCCGGCGCTCCACCGGAAGCGATGTCCAGTGGCGACGACGAAACGGACGCCGCCGAGCCGATTGTGGAAGCAGACGCTGAACGTGACGACGCCGTTGCAGACGTTGAGCCGGTCGCCGAGATTCCTGAAGAGGTCGCGGACCGAGCCGACGCAGATGATCGTGACCGGCTCTCGGTGATTCCCGCCGTACCAATCGACGCTGCCGCAACAAGCGACGCACCCGATGATGGCCCGGAACCCGACGAAGACGGCGATGACGACACCGGGGAGATCCCGATCATCGGCGCCGCCGCCGCCGCTGTGGCGGGCGGGGCCGGTGCTGCCTCTTCGGTCTTCGACTACGGCGACCTCACAGACGAGCACTACGTCCAGACAGGAACGCGCGATCACCAGGATCTCGCCGCAGCAATCGAGCAGGCCGACTCGGAAGACACACAGCAGGTGGCGATCTCCGCCGCGATCCCAGGTCTCGAGTCGGGTGTGGTGGGATTCGATGACGTCGTGGCTGCCGGCGACGACACCACGCCTGCCGCTCCTCGAAAGGCTTCGAATCTGCTGCCGCGTGTCGGCACCGGGATCGCTCTCGTTGCGGCCTTCCTGTTGTCACTGCTGTGGCGTCCCGCCATCACCGTGTTGGCTCTCGCCGCGTTCGTGGTCGCTGCCGGCGAGTTCTACAGCGCCCTCATGCACCGCCGCTACAAGCCCATGTCCATATTTGGCTTCGTCGGCATCATCGCCGCCGGGCTCGGCGCTGTGGTGTGGGGCGTGATCGCCATTCCGATCTCGTTCGCGCTCATGGCAACGGTGATCCTGCTCTACGGTGCGGTGAGCCAACGACGCATAGGAGCTGTGAGCGGTTTCGCGCTCACCCTGCTCGTGGCCGGGTGGATCGGCGGCTTCGGGTCGTTCGCATTCCCGATCATTGCCGCCGAGGAGTATCAGATCCTGGTGTTCACCGTCGTTGCGATGGTTGCGCTGGTGGACATCGCCGCCTACTTCGTGGGCTCGTCGATCGGGCGACGGCCGTTCGCTCCCACCATCTCGCCGAAGAAGACCATCGAGGGCTTCGTCGGTGGCACGTTCATGGCTTTCCTGGCCGGAGCGGGAGCGAGCTTCTTCGTCGAATCGATTGATCTGCCAACCGGACTCGTTCTCGGTGCTGTCGTCGCGATCTTCGCACCGCTCGGTGACCTTGCCGTATCCGTGGTGAAGAGATCGCTCGACATCAAGGACATGGGATCGATTCTCCCGGGCCATGGCGGTCTCCTCGACCGGATCGACGCGATCATCGCCGTCGTCCCGGCAGCGTGGGCCGTGTTCGTGTGGGCCGGGCTGCTCTGACCCCGGTCGTCGTTCTCGGAGCGACGGGCTCGATCGGCACCCAGACAATCGAAGTTGCCGATCGACACGACCTCCCGGTGGTGGCGGCCGCAGCCGGATCTGTGTCCGATTCGCTGCTAGCGATCGCCCGACGCTATCCCGACGCTCGCCTCGCTGTTGCACGAGCGCCGGAGGCACCCGTGGAAGCCAGCATCTCGCACCGTATCGCATATGGCCCCGACGCCGTCGCCGATCTCGCACGAATCCCCGGCACAACCGTGGTGAACGGCATCGTTGGCGCCTCGGGTCTGGCCGCATCGCTTGCCGCTCTCGAAGCGGGAAATCGTCTCGGCCTTGCCAACAAGGAGAGCCTGCTGACCGGCGGGCCGCTGATCATGGGCGCCCTTCGCTCGGGACACGGGGAGCTGATTCCGGTCGACAGCGAGCATTCGGCGATTTGGCAATGCCTGATCGGCGAGCCGGCAGACGCCGTCCGCCGTGTCATCCTCACCGCCTCGGGTGGCCCATTCCACGCACACCCGGACGTTGACCTGACCCACGTATCGGTGGACGACGCACTCGCCCACCCGACATGGGACATGGGACGCAGGATCTCGATCGACTCGGCGACCCTCATGAACAAGGCGTTCGAGGTAATTGAGGCGCACTTCCTGTTCGGCCTCGCGTACGACCAGATCGACGTCGTCATCCATCCGAAGAGCTTCGTGCACTCCTTCGTCGAATTCACCGACGGCGTCGTCAAGGCGGAACTCGGGCCACCCGACATGCGCAAGCCGATCCAGCATGCTCTGACGGCACCCACCCGAACGGCCGGCATCGCGCAGCCGTTCAACCTCATCGGCGTTGACCTCACCTTCTCGGAGCCAGACCGTGCGCGATTCCCGGCGCTCGATCTCGGCTACGCCGCAGGACGCAGGGGCGGAAACGGACCCGCCGTGCTCAACGCCGCCGACGAGATCGCGGTTGCGGCCTTCCTCGACCGACGAATCGGATTCACCGAGATCGTCGAGGTCGTATCCGATGCTCTCGACGTGGTGCCGGGCGGCCCGATCGACACCCTTGAAGAGGCACTCGCAGCGGACGAGGCCGGACGAGACGCAGCACGCCGCTCGGTTGCCGCCCGGGCGGCCCGGTAGATGGCCTTCCCCGGTAGCTTTGACGGCATGGAACCGGCCAAGGGAGACCGCTGATGGGGACCGCGGTGATGATCATCGGCGTCGTCGCCATGATCGTCATACACGAGGGTGCGCATTTCGTGGCGGCGAAATCGTTCGGCATGAAAGCCACCGAGGCGTTCTTCGGGTTCGGACCCCGCATCTGGTCCACGACACGGGGCGAGACCGAGTACGGAATCAAGGCGATTCCTCTCGGCGGCTACGTCCGGATCATCGGTATGAATCCGTTCGAAGAGGTCGCTCCGGAAGACGAGGGCCGCACGTATCGCGAGTCCGTGTTCTGGAAGAAGTCGGTCGTCGTGCTCGCCGGCGTCTTCAGCCACTTCGTTATGGCGGCGATCCTTCTCTCCATCGTCTTTCTGACCTGGGGCGAAGTTGCTACAGACGAGGCCGGCGATCCGGTGCCGTCGTTGACCATTGCAGTGATCGCCGTCGAGACACCATCGGGAGACGTGTCTCCGAGCGTCATCGCCGGATTCGAGGCCGGCGACGTTGTGCAGGCGTATGAGGGCGTTCCGGTCGCAACGTGGGATGAGTTCGTCGACGGAGTCGCCGCGGACGGCGGCGAGACGGTGCGCATCGGCTACCTGCGAGACGGCACCGTGGCCGAAGCGAATGTGACGCTCGCGTTCCGGGAGCGTCCCGTCGAGGTCAACGATGAGGTCGCCACCGACGAGAACGGCGATCCCGTCTACGAAGAAGTCGGCTATTTCGGGGCGGCCCCCGAGATCGAGCGAAACCAGCTCGGCCCGGTCGAGGTCGCCGGAGCAACCATTGGCGGGATATGGGAAGCGATCGGCCAAAGTGTCTACGGCCTGGGCCGCATGATCATCGGGTTCCCCCAGTTGGTGGTCTCGGTGTTCGGCGGGAGCGACGAGGTGCTGGACGAGGTTCGCCCGATCAGCCCGATCGGGTTGGCGCGGCTCGCCGGACCGATGGAGACCACGCTCACGATTCTCGCCCTCGTCAACGTCTTCGTCGGCATTCTGAACTTCATCCCGCTGTATCCGCTCGACGGTGGTCACTTCGCGGTGGCCCTCTACGAGAAGGTGCGCGGTCGGGTCCCCGACATCCGCAAGCTCATGCCCGTGGCCGCCGTCGTCGTGGTGTTCCTCATCACCGTTGGACTCATGGGCGTCTACCTCGACATCTTCAAACCGATCCAGTTGTAGGCAAGTAGCAAGACTCGAGACCGGATCCATCGCGTCTTGACTGGCGACCTCTTCTCTCCTCCGCTACTCGGACCGTTGACCTCCTACCATTGATCTCATGAGCATCGAACGGCGGGAATCGCGACAGGTCATGGTGGGGGACGTGGCCGTTGGGGGCGGCGCGCCGATCAGTGTGCAGTCGATGACCACCACCAAGACAGCCGATGTCGACGCCACGCTGTCGCAGGTGTACGCGCTGCGCGGCGCCGGGGCAGACATCGTTCGCATCACCTGCAACGACACCGAAGCAGCACAAGGCCTCGCGGAGATTGTCCCGCGTTCACCCGTTCCGATCATCGCCGACATCCACTATCAGTACCGCCTCGCCCTCGCCGCCCTCGAGGCCGGCGTCGCCGGTCTGCGGCTCAATCCGGGCAACATCCGCAAAGAAGAGCACATCAAGACGGTCGCACGCGCTGCCGCCGATGCCGGCGTGTCGATTCGCGTCGGCGTCAACGCCGGCTCGCTCGACAAGGATCTCCTCGAAGAGTTCGGTTCTGCCGTGCCGGAGGCGCTCGTTCGTTCGGCGCTGGCTGAGATCCGCTACCTCGAAGACGTCGGATTCCACGACATCAAGATCTCGGTGAAGCACTCGAACGTCCCGCGCATGGTCGAGTCCTATCGGCTCCTCGCCGAACGCGTCGAGTATCCGCTACACCTCGGCGTCACCGAAGCCGGGCCGCCGCCGGGTGGTCTGATCAAGTCGGTTGCCGGGATCGCCACGCTGCTGCTCGAAGGCATCGGGGACACGATCCGTTTCTCACTCACCGCCGACCCGGTGGAAGAAGCCAAGGCCGGACGACAACTGCTCGAATACCTCGGCCTGCGCGAACGCACCGGACTCGACCTCGTTGCCTGCCCGTCGTGCGGACGAGCCGATGTCGACGTCATCAAGGTTGCCAAGGAAGCCACCGAGGCGCTCGAGGCAGCGAACCTCCCGATCCAGGTGGCGATCATGGGCTGCATCGTCAATGGTCCCGGGGAAGCTCGCGAAGCCGATATTGGGATCGCAGCGGGGCGCGGCAAGGGGCATCTCTTCATCAAGGGGCAGGTCGTACGCGTCGTGGCCGAAGACGAGATGGTCGAAGCCCTCCTCGACGAAGCGACGCGCCTGGTCGAAGAAGGCGTCGAAGCTCGCCTGGCGGCCGCGGACCTCTCGGCAGCCGACCTCGCTGAAGAGGCTCGCATCGAGCTCCTGGACCTTCAGGGAGACGCAAACCGCGCCGCCCAGCGGCGGGCGACCGTGGCCGATGTCGCCGCCGGAGATCCCAGTTGAACCGGCGCCGGGTCGGAGCTGCGTGCGCCGCAATGGCTGTGGCTGTGGCCGCGTGCACCTCTGCCGGCGAGCCGTCAACAACCACCACGAAATCGGTTCCAACCGAGATCACGGCAACAACGGCGGCCGAACCGACTCGGGCCGAGCAGATCTATGAGCAGGTAGCACCGTCGATCGCTTCGATCGAGACCGACATTGCCGGCGGCAGCGGCATATTGATCGACGCGGACACGGTGCTCACAGCCGCGCACGTCGTATGGCCCTACCGCGAGGCGCGTGTGGTGTTCCCAAACGGGACCGAGGTCCGAGACGCACCGGTCATCGGAGCGGATCTCTTCGGCGACGTCGCCATCCTCGACGTGTCCGGCACAGCGAATCTGCCGAAGCCGGCCGAGCTCGACAGCGGCGAGGACATCCCCTTGGGCCGCCCGGTCTACCTCGTCGGCTACCCGGGCGAATCGGAGTCCTTTCCACAGCCGACCATCACCGAAGGGATCTTGTCTCGTACCCGGGAGTGGACGGTGGGAGAGTGGACGTTCCTGCAATCGGACACCACGGTGGTCGGCGGCCAGAGCGGCGGAGCCCTCGTGGACGAGGACGGCACTGTCGTGGGGATCACGAACTTCAGCTTCCTCGAAGAGTTCGGGCTCTCCGGATCCATCACCGACGCAGCGGCGACAGTCGAACGCATGCGGGCCGGGCCGCAGGGATCCGAACTCGGCGATCGCCGCCCACCGACCGCCAACGGCACAGACCTGCATCGCCTCTCGTTTGAAAACGTGTGGCAAGAGTACGTGCTGGTCTTCGAGCCGGCGCTCTATTCCGACGTCTCGTTCGATGCGAGCAGCGAATCTGACGCATCGCTCACGCTTTCCACCATCGACGGTCTCGAGATCGCGACCGCCGATGACACCGAGAACGGCGACGAGCGCATCGACGAGCTCATCACCTATCGAGGACCCCACGTCTTGCGGGTCGAGAACCTCTCCGGTGCGGGCGAGGTCCGCCTCCGGAGCAACGTTGACCTCACGCCGTGGCCCGACCCGGACGACGGGCGCGTTCTCGCGCGCAATTCCACGATCACCGGGAACATCGACTATCCGGGTGACTTCGATTGGCACCGGGTCGACCTCGGCAAAGGGCAAGCGATCACCCTCGACGTCGACGCGATCACGTTCGATCCCGTGCTCATGGTTGACGGACCGGAGGGGCGAGGCTTCCTGCGCGCCGTCGACGACGATTCGGGAGGAGGCCTCTTCGGCAGCAATGCCAGGATTGTCTTCACCGCAGGTGAGGCCGGATCGTTCTTCGTGATCGTCGGAGACGGCAACCTGTCCGGACCCGGGGCATACCACCTGACCGTGGACTGACGTCACCACCGCTATCCTCGGCGATCCCCGAGATCACTGGAGTCAGTGCGTGCGTTGGTCACAGGCGTTCATCCCAACCCTCCGAGACGACCCGGCCGACGCCGACGCCGTGAGCCACCGATTGCTGGTGCGCGGTGGATACGTCCGTCAGCTCATGGCCGGTGTCTACTCGCTGCTGCCGCTCGGCTACCGGGTCCGGTCGAAGATCATCGCAATCATCCGAGAAGAGATCGACGCGATCGGCGGACAGGAGCTGTTGCTGCCGGCACTCCACCCGCGTGAGATCTGGGAGCGCACCGGCCGGTTCGACACCATGGGGGAGATCCTCTTCAAGCTGAACGACCTGCGCGGCGGCGATGCCGTGCTCGGCCCGACGCACGAGGAGATCTTCACCACGATCGCCACCGAGGTCACGTCGTACAAGCACCTACCACAGCTCTGGTACCAGATCCAGACGAAGTTCCGCGACGAGGCACGTCCGAAAGCCGGGCTGCTACGTGTGCGAGAGTTCACCATGAAGGACTCGTACAGCTTCGACCTCGACGGCGACGGCCTCGACCTCCAGTTCGACCGCCACTTCGCGGCCTACTCGAACGTGTTCCGGCGGATCGGCGTGACGGCTATTCCGGTCGAGGCATCGTCGGGGGCCATGGGTGGAACGGACTCGATTGAGTTCATCGTGCCGTCGCCGGCCGGCGAGGACGACGTCGCCCACTGCTCGGCCTGCGACTATGCCGCCAACGTTGAGCGGGCGACGTCCACGCTGCCCCGAATCGAAGATCCGCAAGGGTCTACGGAAGTCGAGCGCTTTCCAACACCGGGCGTGCGCACGATCAAAGACCTTGCCGAGTTCGAAGGCGGTGCGCCGGGGGATCGCCAAGTCAAGACACTCGTGTATGTGCTCGACGGTGAGGCGGTGCTTGTGCTGCTGCGCGGCGACCACGACCTCCAAGAACAGAAGCTGCTCGATGAGACCGGTGCGGTCGAGGCCCGCCCCGGCCACCCCGAAGAGATCCGTGAGCTCCTCGGTGCCGACGCCGGCAGCCTCGGCGCAGTGGGGGTTAGCGGTCCGCGCGTCTTCGCCGACTTGCAGCTCGCAGAGCGGACCAACATGGTCACCGGGGCCAACCTCGACGACCACCACCTTCGAGGGGTCGATGTCGCAAGAGACATCACCGTTACCGCGTGGATGGACCTCCGCACCGTGGTCGTCGGCGAAGGCTGTCCCGTCTGCGGAGAGCCGCTCGAGGTGCTGCGGGGTATCGAGGCCGGGCATATCTTCAAGCTCGGAACGAAGTTCTCCGAGGCCCTTGGTGCCACGGTGCTCGATGCCGAAGGCGCCATGGTGCCGCTGGTGATGGGCTCCTACGGCATTGGTGTCGAACGGAACCTCGCTGCGGCCGTCGAGATGAACCACGACGACCAGGGCATCGTGTGGCCCGTGGCGATCGCGCCCTACGAGGTGGTGATCACCGTGGTGAAGCCCGACGACGAAGACACCATGACGGTCGCCGACCAGCTCTACGGAGATCTGCGCTCATCGGGAATCGATGTGTTGATCGACGACCGCGCCGAACGACCCGGCGTCAAATTCGCGGATGCCGAACTCATCGGCATTCCGTTCCGCGTCACCGTCGGCCCACGCGGCCTCGCCGATGGAATCGTCGAGCTGGCCGTGCGAGCCAGCGGCGAGCAGTCAGAACTCGCGATAGAGACCGCGGCGGAGGAGCTCGCTGCCCTCGTAGTGAGTAGCAAGTAGCGGCCAGTAGTAAGTAGCAAGTAGCAAGACCCAAACCGCTGTGCCGGTGGGTCTCGCGATCTGCGACCCGAGTCTTCGGACTCCTGTCTTGCTACTTGATACTTGTGTCTTCCTACTTCTCAACGACACCCGCGGGCTTTGCCTATACTCGGCTGTGCAACGAGATGTTCGTGTGAGGTGGGCCTGGCCCGCCTCGTTGTGTGATGTA
>CAZONX010000002.1:7087-8687 GCA_964581295.1 uncultured Acidimicrobiaceae bacterium | reverse complement strand
TGTGCAACGAGATGTTCGTGTGAGGTGGGCCTGGCCCGCCTCGTTGTGTGATGTATGCATTGAGGAGCACCGGGCGTGGCCGATGTCGCAGAGCAAATCTGGGGTCTTGTGGACCCGTACGTCGCTGCCGAGGGCATTGAACTCGACGATGTCGAGGTCCTGGGCGGCGGCAAGCTGCTGCGTGTCGTGGTAGATGCGGGCGAGCCGATTGGCGTCGATCGAATTGCCGATCTGTCGCGCGGTATCGCTCGCCTGATCGAAGCGGACGACCCGTTTTTGGGAGCGTACACGCTCGAAGTGACATCACCCGGGCTGGAGCGAAAGCTGCGTAGACCGGAGCACTTCACCAAGGCGCTCAGCAGCGATGTGCACATCAAGACGTTCGCGAAGATCGCGGACGACAAGCACCACCGCGGCGTCCTCGTCTCGGCCGACGCCGACGCAATCGTCGTGTTGGTCGACGGAGACGAGCGGCGGATCGAGATGGATGACATCTCGTCGGCACGCACCGTGTTTGTTTGGGAAAAGGGCGAGAAGCCCGGCAAGAAGTCGTAGGAAGAGGCAGCGATGGACTACAACCTGTTGGACGCGTTGGAGCTGCTCGAGCGCGAGAAGGGTGTTCCGGCCGACACCATTCTTGACGCGCTGGCGAACGCATTGGTTTCCGCCTACAAGCGCACGCCCGGGGCCGCAGAAGAGGCGCGCGTCACAATTGATGCCGACACCGGCGAAATCCTCGTCTACGGTCAGGAACTCGACGAGGACGGCAATGTCACCAACGAGTGGCAGGACACGCCAGACGACTTTGGGCGCATCGCAGCCCAGACTGCGAAGCAGGTCATCCGACAGCGCCTCCGTGACGCGAAACGTGAGCAAGTCTTCGATCTCTACGAAGGGCGCGAGGGCGACCTGATCACCGGCATCGTGCAGCAGTCTGACCATCGCTATGCGATCCTCGACTTGGGAGACGCCGAGGCGATCATGCCGTCCTCCGAGCGCATCCCCTACGAGCGCCTCGAGCGCGGCAACCGCGTCAAGGGATACATCCTGGAAGTGCGGGGTGAGGGCAAGGGCCCGCAGATCGTCGTATCGCGAAGCCATCCAGAGTTCATCCGCTCGCTCTTCGAGCTTGAAGTCCCGGAGCTCGTCGACGGCGACGTCGAGATCCGAGCCATCGCACGTGAGCCGGGGCACCGCACAAAGATTGCTGTGGCGTCAAACGACCCCAACGTCGACCCGGTGGGTGCGTGCGTCGGGGCCCGCGGATCTCGCGTCCGGCAGGTCGTCAACGAGTTGCGGGGCGAGAAGGTCGACATCGTCGAATGGCGCGACGACACCGAGGGCTTCATCGCTGAGGCTCTGAGCCCGGCGCGAGTCAAGGAAGTGCGCCTCGACGAAGACGAGCGGACGGCCGAAGTCGTGGTCCCCGATCACCAGCTGTCGCTCGCGATCGGCAAGGAAGGGCAGAACGCCCGTCTCGCAGCCCGGCTCTCCGGCTACCGGATCGACATTCGATCTGAGAGCCAGGATCTCGGACTCGACATTGAGGAGGAAGAGGACGCTCCGGTGGAAGCGGTCGTCGACGCCGCCGTGGTCGAAG
>CAZONX010000002.1:0-6987 GCA_964581295.1 uncultured Acidimicrobiaceae bacterium | reverse complement strand
TTGCCGAGGAGGCCGTGGTCGAAGAGGTCGAGGAGATCGTCGCTGAAGAGGCTGCCGCCGAAGAGGCCGGCGAGGATTCATCCGACACAGAAGCAGAAAACGAGGAGAACTGAGTGGCGAAGCAACGAGTCTACGAACTCGCTCGAGATCTCGATCTCGAGTCCAAGGTCGTGCTCGCGCGCGCCCAAGAACTCGGGATCGACGTGAAGACGCCCTCATCGGGTCTCGACGAGGACGCCGTCGCGCTCGTTCGTTTGTCATATGACGACTCGAGCGTCAAGCCCGAGACGCCGACAGCCGCCGCGGTCGAAGCGGAGCCGGCCTCGCAACCCGAGCCGGTCGCCGAACCTGAGAGCGAAACCGCGGTCGAATCCGAGCCGGAAGTCGAAGAAGCCGAAGAGGAGCCGGAGACGGGCGCTGGAGACGAGCATGTTCTGCTCGTCGAGTCCGGGCTGACCACGCACGAACTCGCCCGCATGATCCAGACCAGGACTGTCGAAATCGTTCAAGCCTTGATGGAAATGGGCGAGATGGTGCCTGCCGACGGGACGATTCCGGTGGACGCGATCGAGCCTCTCGGCCGCAAGTTTGGTTACGACCTCCTCGTTGCGGAGAGCGATGAAGAGGTCGTCGAAGACGTCGGTCCCACACACCACATCATCGAATACGAGGACGACCCGGCGAGCCTGAAGCCTCGCCCCGCCGTTGTCACTGTGATGGGCCATGTTGATCACGGCAAGACACAGTTGCTCGATACGATCCGGACCACCGACGTGGTCGCGGGCGAAGCCGGAGGCATCACCCAACACATCGGGGCCTATCAGGTCACGAGTCGCGGGAAGCTGATCACCTTCATCGATACTCCGGGCCACGAAGCGTTCACCGCGCTCCGAGCACGCGGGGCAAACGTCACCGACCTCGTGATTCTCGTGGTCGCAGCGAACGACGGCGTGATGCCGCAGACCGTCGAGGCCATCGACCACGCCAAGGCGGCGGATGTCCCGATCGTCGTGGCGATCAACAAGATGGACCTTGAAACCGCGGATCCCTACGCGGTGCGTGCCGCGCTCACCCAACACGGGATCGTCGTAGAGGACCTCGGCGGCGATGTTCCAGCAGTTGAAGTGTCGGCGCTCAAGGGCGATGGAGTGGACGACCTCCTCGAAATCGTCGCCCTACTCGCCGAAGTCGAGGAACTCACTGCGAATCCCAGCGCTCCGGCCGTCGGCACGGTGGTCGAGGGCCAGCTCGAGATCGGCCGTGGGCCGGTCGCCACTCTCATCGTGCAACGCGGCACGTTGAAACGAGGCGACGCGATCGCGTGCGGAACCGTAACCGGCCGTGTCCGTGCCATGTTCGACGAGCGCGGCACGCAGCTGAAGAGCGCCGGACCAAGCGCCCCGGTCCTCGTCTCGGGTTGGGGCGAAGTGCCCCTTGCCGGAGACATGTTCCAGGTCGTGAAGAACGAGCGAATCGCTCGCAAGATGGCCGAGGAAGAGACGACCCGCAAGCGGGGAGCGGAGCTGACGGTTCCCACTGCAACCGAGCGACTCACACAATTGCTTGAGACGCTGCGCACCTCCGATCACGCCGAGCTTCGCATCATCGTCAAGGCTGATGCCCATGGTTCGCTCGAGGCGATCCGCGACGCGGTTGCGAAGATCTCTCGAGATGACGCTGCGGTGTCGGTGGTTCACGGTGCCGTCGGCGGCATCACTTCGAACAATGTGATGCTCGCGGAAGCATCCGAAGCGCTGATTTATGGGTTCAACGCCCGGCCGGACGCCTCGGCTCGCGCCGCGGCGAAGGAAGCCGGGATCGATATCCGAACGTTCTCGATCATCTACGAACTGCTTGATGACATTGAATCGATGCTGGTCGGCGAGCTCGCTCCCGATGAGGTCGAGTCGTTCCTCGGTGTGGCGGACGTCCGAGCCACGTTCCGTTCACCACGCTACGGCTTGATCGCCGGTTGCTACGTCACCGAAGGAGCGATCAACCGCAACGCCCGGGCCCGGCTCGTGCGTGACGGCGTGGTCGTCTACGACGGCAGGATTGCCTCGCTGCGGAGGTTCAAGGAGGACGAGCAGCAGGTCCAGACCGGGTATGAGTGCGGTATCGGCCTTGCCAAATTCTCCGACATCAAGGAAGGCGACACGATCGAGTCTTACGAGGTCAACGAAATCGCCAGGACCTGATCCGGCGACCGTCCGCAGAGGAGGCGCGCGGTGTTTGTCGGGGCCCTTCACGTTGAACTGCGGATCCGCGGGATGCGGTCACTCAAGGAGAAGCGGCGCGTGGTGAAGAGGATCATCGCTGATATCGGAAGCACCCATCCGGTCGCGGTTGCTGAGGTGGATCACCAGGATCTCTGGCAACGTTCCGACCTCGGCATTGCTGCGGTGTCGGGAGCGCGTGGCCAGGTCGACCGCATGCTGGCATCAATCATCCGCGACCTCGAACGTCGTCCGGACGTCGAAGTGCTCGGCACCGGCCGGACCTATCTCCCAGAGGTGGAAGCATGAGCCGTCCGGATAGTCCACGAATGCGCAAGGTCAACGAACTGCTCCGCGAAGTGATTGCCGAGGCCGTGAGCGGGTTGAAAGATCCCGGGCTGGGGTTCATCACCATCACCGGAGTCGACACATCACCCGATCTCAGGATCGCATTCGTCTACTACTCCGTGCTCGGGACCGACGAAGATGTTGCCGAGAGCGCAGCAGCGCTCGAACGGGCCACCCCGCGCATTCAGTCGATCACCGGGCGGCAGATCCGTATGAAGTACACACCGAAGCTGACCTTCCGACTCGACCAATCGATCGGCGAAGGGCTCAAGATCGACCGACTGCTTCACGACCTTGAAGAACCTGAGGACAACGATGGCGCCGACTGAGCAGGCCTGGGACGAAGCGATCGAGGCGATTTCACAGGCGGAGCGGATCGGTGTCGTTGGACACGTTCGCCCCGACGGCGACGCGCTGGGTTCCATGATCGCCATCGTGCTGGCTGCCCGCGCCGCAGGCAAGGACGCCGTGGCCTCGTTCAGCGAGCCATTCGTCGTCGGCGAGGAATTTCGTTTCCTCGATCAGAGCGTTCTCGTTCCACCGTCGGAGTTCCCGTCCGATCTCGATCTGTCGATCGTCTGCGATACCGGCGTCCTTGACCGCGTCGGCACCGTCGGGCCTGCGGTCGCATCGGCTGACCGCATGTTGGTGATCGACCATCACGTTACGCCGGGGACCATCGGCGACGTGCGGATCGTCGACCCGAGCGCGGCAGCTACGACGCAACTCGTGTTTGAGTTCCTACAGCGACTCGGATGGGAGATCACGCGTCCGGTCGCCGAAGCGCTCTACGTCGGCCTCGTGACCGACACGGGCCGCTTCCAGTATTCATCGACCAGCCCGGCCGTCCATCGGATGGCGGCCGAACTGCTTGCAGCGGGCGTGGAGCCGGCGCCGATCGGGCAGGCGCTCTACGAGGAGACGCCATTCGGCTATTTCGCAATCGTGGCGAGTGTCCTCGGCTCGGCGCAGCTCGACGACGATGCCGGCCTCGTCTGGGCGGTGCTTCGACAGTCCGATATCCGTGAGGCCGGAGTTAGCTGGGACGCGGCCGAGCAGTTGATCGACCTCGTCCGGCTCCCGAGGGAGGCCGGCGTCGCCTGTCTGCTGAAGGAGATCCAACCTGGCGTGCTCAAGGGCAGCCTTCGATCTCGCGGCGTCGTCGACGTCGCGGCTATCGCTCAGTCGTTCGGCGGTGGTGGCCATCGCAACGCCTCCGGATTCACGTCGAAGCTCGGCGTCGACGCCACGATCGAGCGGATCGTCGGATTGATGACGTGAAGAAGCAGGGGATCGGCGACGGGTTCCTGCTCGTCGACAAGGACCAGGGGTGGACGAGCCACGACGTCGTAGCGAAGGTGCGGGGCCTCATCGGTGGCAAGGTGGGGCACGCCGGGACGCTCGATCCGATGGCGACCGGCTTGCTCGTCCTCGGACTCGGCCGCAGCACACGCCTGCTTCGCTACGTCCAGGGCTTTCCAAAGGAATACCGTGCAACAGCGCAGTTCGGCGTCGCCACGGACTCGCTCGACGCGGACGGCGCCATCCTCGATCGGAATCCCCTCCCGGTGTCTGAGAAGCAGCTCGAAGGCGTTCTCGATCGGTTCCGCGGCTCGATCATGCAGATTCCCCCGATGGTCTCGGCCCGCAAGGTTGCGGGCAAGCGGCTCTATGAGCTTGCCCGGGCGGGCGAGGTCGTCGAGCGCGAGGCCCGTCCCGTCCAGATCTACTCGCTCGACATCGTCGACTTCGCTCCGTCGGACTATCCCGAAGTGACGTTCGACGTCGTCTGCAGTACCGGCACCTACGTGCGAACGCTTGGCGACGACATGGCGCGGGCGCTTGGTGGGCGCGCTCATCTCACCGCGCTGCGGCGCGTGCGTAACGGCACGATCGTGGTCGAAGATGCGCCGCGCATCGACGCGGTCGAGGTCGCGGTGCGTGACGATACGATCGCATCGATGGTCGCCGATCCCGGCGACGTGCTGTCCGAGATACCGTCTCGGACGATCGAGCGGGAGGTCGAGGCTCGCGCGCGCAACGGTGCGGCCATACCCGTTGGAGCGCTCCGTGGCGACGGGGACCTCATGGACGCAGATCTCGTGCGGGTCGTTGCAGATGGCACGATGGTCGGTGTCTATCGCGTCGACGGCACGGTGGCGAGGCCCGAGGTGGTCACCGCATGATCATCTACCAAGGCGATCCATCCGGGTGGGAGCCGCCGCCGCACGGCGCTGCCGTCGCCATCGGCGTGTTCGACGGTGTGCACCTCGGCCATCGGTGTGTCCTCGAAGCGCTCGACGGCTGTGACCAACAGCTCGCACGCACCGCCATGACATTCGGGACCCATCCGGCCGCCATCCTCGCACCCGACCGGGATCCGACCCGCCTGAGCACCCTCGGACGTCGTTTCGAGCTCTTCGCAGATGCGGGCATCCAACGTGTCGCCGTTCTCGACTTCGATGAACGGATGCGCGACATGGCGCCGGACGTGTTCGTTGACCGGTATCTGGTTGACGGCCTCGACGCTCGGTTTGTTGCCGTCGGAGAGGGATTCCGCTTCGGTCGCGGTGCTGCCGGGAACACGGACACGCTGGAAGAACTGGGTACTCACCGCAGATTCGCCGTCGACGTTGTTGCGATCGAGTCGCACGGCGAGAGTGAGATCCGCTCGACCACAATCCGTGAACAGCTCGAACGCGGAGACGTCATCGAAGCCGCAACGATGCTGGGTCGGCCCTACGAGTTGGAAGGGATCGTTGTCCCCGGCGACGGACGCGGTCGCCAACTCGGTGTCCCAACGGCGAACATCTCGTTCCCCGCGGTGCTGACCGTTCCGAAACCGGGCGTCTACGTCGTGATGGCGGTCATCGACGGTGAGCTGCGTCCCGCCGTCGCCAACCTCGGCACTCGTCCCACGTTCGACGGCACGCAGCAGGTGCTCGAGGTCCACGTGCTCGACCTCGATCGGAATCTCTACGGCAAACAGATCAGGATCCAGTTCGTCGAGAGGATCCGCGACGAGCTTCGATTCTCCTCGATCGAAGATCTTCTCGTCCAGATTCGCGCCGACATCGCGACCGCGACGACCGTCTTGGACGAACGAACGTCTTGATCGCGCGTCGCGGTCGTTGCATGGTGATCGCATTCTCCGCGCTCCCCGGGATTGGATCCGACCGTGTCGGGAGCGCTCCTTGCAGTCACGATTGCCTGCGCCACATTCCTCGTCGGTCCCGCAGCACCGCCGAGTGCTCATCTGTCGGGATCGCCGCCATCTGTCGGGATCGCCGAGCCGGTCGGCCCGGCCCGAGGCCTCGGCCTGGCGCCGACCGGGAAACCGATCCGCCAGCGCAGTCCGATTCGCGTTCCGCATCCTCCGGCCGGCGGTCTCGGCATCGGCGGGGTCATCGTGGCGGGGTCGTTGCTGGCCCGGCGCAGGCGTGCAGGCGAAGGGTCGGCGGCCTACGGTCCCGTCTTTGTCTACGTGCCGGGGCATGGCGGGGATCCTCGGGGTTTCGACGACCTCGCCGCGAGGATGGGGATCGACCCGAAAGACGTGCGCGTCTTCGATTACCGGTGGGCGTGGCCCACCGCCGACATGATCGAGGCATCGCGCCGCGCAACCACTGACGACGCCGCAGACGCGCTCGGGGCGTACCTCGCCGCTCTCGGATCAGACGGCCGCCCGATCTACCTCGTAGGCCATAGCAAGGGCGGTGCGGTGATTACCGAGGTCGTGAGCCGATGGGATGCGGTGCCGGCGCTTGGCGTCGACGCGGTGATCGGGGCGACGATCCTCGATCCCCCCATCTCGTCCGGGCCGCTCGGTCTTCTCCAGAGCCTGGGTTGGGTGCATGGCGAGACCGCCGACGACGGCCTTTTCTCTCCGGTGCGGTGCGGCTGGACGGGGTGTCATGACGTTCGCGACCGCCTCGGTGAGCGATCCGGAGTCGAGGTGGTGATCGTGCGCAACCCCGATGCCGGCTTCACGAACTTCCGGGATCGCCCCGAACGAGTGCGCGTCTACGACCTCGACGATCGGGGCGGGAGCATGCAGAGCCGCTTCCCGGATGTCGTCGGGATGTGGCAGCGGATGGGGGAGGCCCACAATTCGGTGCTTCACAGCGACACGGTGGCTGACTGCATCGCCGCCGAGGCCAGGAGCGCTGGCACGTGTTCGTGGCCGTCACCCGAACCGTCCCGGATATCGGGCGGAGGACAGCGCTGACGAAGAACGGAAGAGGATTGGATGGTTAGCGCCGGGACTCGCTATGATCCCGGTTGGGCAATCGCCCGCGTACTCTGTCGCGAAGGAAAGTACCCTCGTGAACGACACTCAAACCGTCGTCGATGAATTTGGCTCGCACGCTACGGACACCGGTTCGCCGGAGGTCCAGGTAGCGCTGCTCACTGAACGCATCAA
>CAZONX010000001.1:63810-71722 GCA_964581295.1 uncultured Acidimicrobiaceae bacterium | reverse complement strand
ACCTCCACCGTGTCGCGTGCCCGACCGACCAGTCGCCGTTCCGGATGCGACCACAGTTCCCGCACGACCACCGCTATCAGCGAGCCGATCAGAAGCACCGACCCCACCACAACGGCAATAGTGTCCCAAGTATCCATCAGCACACCCCCCGCGATCGGACTGGCGACGGGCGACGGGCGACGGGCGACTTGCTCTTCATCCCACCACCAACACATCGATCGCGATGGCAAGGAACACGCCTGCCAGATACCCGTTCGTGGCAGCGAAATAGCGCATAGACATGTCTGGGTTCGCACGTACGTGCACCGCGCCGCTGATGAGCCAGGCACCGAGCGCCACGACGGCGGCCAAGTAGATCCAGCCGATCCACGGCACGAGCAAGAGCGATATGCCTACGGTCGCGAAGCTGTACGCCAGGATGTGATCGGTGGTCATGCCAGGACCCACCACGACCGGCAGCATCGGTACCCCGGCCGCCCGGTAGTCCTCGTCGTAACGCAGCGCGAGCGCCCAGAAGTGGGGCGGGGTCCAGAAGAAGATGATCGCAAACAGGACCCAAGCCGGGACAGAAAGCGATCCGGTCACGGCCGCCCACGCGACGAGCGGCGGCATGGCGCCGGCAGCGCCCCCAATGACGATGTTCTGCGTCGACGTGCGCTTGAGGAACATCGTGTAGACGAACACGTAGACGAGCAGCGCTACCGTCGAGAGCACCGCCGCGAGCAGGTTCGTCATGAGGAGGAGCCAAACGAAACCGAGCGCGCCGAGCACGATGCCGAACACCATGGCGGCGCGGTCCGTGACACGGTGGGTCGGGAGCGGCCGGCCCCGGGTCCTCCGCATGACACGGTCGATGTCAGAATCCAACACCTGGTTGATGACGTTCGCGCCGGCCGCGGACAGGGTCCCTCCGATGAGGGTCGCACTGGCGAGCCACCAGCCCGGCCAGCCTCCGGCAGCCAGGATCATGGCCGGGAGCGTCGTGGTCAGCAGGAGCTCGATGATCCGCGGCTTGGTGAGTTCCACGTAGGCGCGAATCGTCGCACCCCCGCCTGGGCGCCGGGGATCGTTGATCCCAACCGACTGGTTCACGTGACCTCCTCGACGCGGTGACCGGCCGTCTCGTGATCGCCAAGAATCTCAGCGGAGAAGATCACATACGAGATCCACATCGCATCCGCCATAGCGAGGTGGAACACCTGCGTCTCGAGGGGCGTGGCGAGCACGACGTTGACGAGGCCCGCGAAGAACTGGAAGACGACCAAACCGATGATGATCGCCGATATCCGCCTCGCACGATCGGTGGCCGGGGCCGCCAGGCGCATCACCAGATAGGCAACACCGAAGCCCACCGCCACTGCCACGATCGGGTGGAATACCCGGAGTTGCACCAGCCACGGAGCGTCGGATGCCAGCTCTTGCTGCACGCCGGAGAAGAAGCTCTCCGCCGGGTACAGGGTGTCGCTCAAGGCGTTGAGTGCCCCCATCGCACCAATCAGCAATAGGCCGAGCGCACCTGCGATGAGCGGTCGGCGGGTCTTCGGATCGAACGGACGCACCGGGCCAGGATTTCCAGACGACCACCACGCGGTCAGCGTCAACGCGCCGAGGAGCAGGAAGGTGTTGATGAGGTGCAGCGGCACCACGATCATGCGTCCGACCGAGGCGTCCTGCGCGACCCAGCCAAAGATCACCAGTGACGCTCCAAGGAGTGATTCGACGATCATCAGCACCAGGGTGACCCCAGCCGCCATACGAACCCGATGGCCCTGAGCGAAGAGTCTCCGTGCCCAAACGTAGAGCACGAGCACGCCGATGATGGCGAGCCCGCTCGTGATCCGGTGGCTGAACTCGATGACGGTCTCAAACGCCGGATTCGAAGGGAAGATCCGATCGGTGCAGGTGGGCCACGAGGCGCCACAACCGTCTCCAGACTCGGTAGCGCGCACGATCGCTCCGCCAAGGATCACGAAGACGTTGAAGACGAGTACCGACCACGCAAGCAGCCGAAAACGGCGCCGTCGGTCGTCCTGTGATGGTTCCACAGCCTGCAGGGTACCGATCCTGGGGTGGTCCAGGCCGGGCGACAGCGGGGGTTCCCGTTGGCGACCCATCGGGTACACTGGCCATATGAAGAAACCACTTCTTGGACTCATCATTCTCGCCATCGCTATCGCCCTTGGATTCAAGGTCTACAAGGCGATGACCGTGGAAGTTCCGGTCGAGGATCCGGCCTAGCCAACCCTCCCCAGAACTCGCCGTTCGGGTGTTCGGTACCGGACGCCGTATTGGCGCGCTCCATGGATTCACGCTGACGGGATCTCAATTCGAACCGCTCGCTGAGGCGGGCCTCCAGATCCACGCGCCCGACCTCCCCGGCCACGGAGCCACCGGTGGAGACTCCGTGGACACGGCTTCAACCGTCGGCGCGCTCGGGCAGTGGTTGAAGTCGTTCGGTGGACCGATCCCACTCCTGGGCTACTCCCAGGGTGGCCGCATGGCGCTGCTCACAGCCCTCGAGTACCCGAGGCTCGTCGACCGGCTCATCCTCGTCTCCGCGTCGCCCGGCGTCCGTGGTGAAGAGCGGCGCGCAGAACGGCAAGTTCGCGACGAGGCGCTCGCCGAGCACATCGAAACGGTTGGCATCGACACCTTTGTCGATGAGTGGCTCGCCGCACCGATCACCGGCACCACGCACCTGAAAGCGTCCGCGCGCCACACCGACCGCGCGGCACGCATGGAGAACACTGCTGCCGGCCTCGCCGCGTCACTGCGCGGGATGGGACAAGGGGCGCAACCGTACGTTGGCGACCGGATCAGCGAACTCCCGATGCCGATCCTGACCGTTTCCGGTGGCACGGACGATCGCTACACCCAACTGGCCGCAGAGATGGCATCCGTGGCGCTCGAAGGGGCTCACCGAACGCTCGACCACGCGGGACACAATGTGGTACTCGATGCCCCCAGGGAACTGGCCGACGTTGTGCTCGCCTTCCTCACCGATTGATGTCAGCCGTCGTCGGTGAGGAACGATGTAATCGCCTCGACGTAGTCGTCCGGCCGTGACAGCACGGACTCATGCCCGGCACCGCCCACTTCAATAACTCGATCGGCGCCGATCAGCACGGCGAGCTCGCGTTGCGTGCGCGTGGGAACGACCTGGTCGTTGGTTGGGATGATCACCATGACCGGCGCCTCGATCTCGCCAACCCAGGGCCGCGCATCGAACCGCCAGGCGGCCTTCCCCGATTCGTAGAAGAGGGTCGGGTCTCGGTTGAGCATCGCCGCCCAGAGCCAGCGGGCATGACGCCGATCGACGATCCCTGAACGAAGGAGGAATCGATAGGTGAGGACCACAACCTCGGTCTTCGACAGGCGGGCAACCGCTCGCGCCAGCCAGAAGCCGACCATCGCCGGGAGCCGGAAACGATCAACCGGGAAAGCAGCCGTCCCGGCGAGGATCAGACGCCGCACCCGATTGGGATACCGGTGCGCGATCACCTGAGCGGCCATGCCCCCGAGCGAGTAGCCGAATACGTCGACCTTCGCGTAGCCGAGTTCGTCGAGCATTCCGACAATCTCATCTGCGAGGTCCTCGACGTTGACCGGTCCCCGGATCCGGTCCGACTTGCCGTGATTGCGGTGGTCGGGAACGATCACGCGGAACTGCTCCGCCAGGCCGGGGATGACCTTGTAGTAGTTCATCTCGCCGTCGAAACCCCATCCGTGAATGAGGACCAGAGGCGGAGCCGAATCGGAGCCGGCTTCGCGCACAAAGAACTCCTGTTCACCGACCAGCACCGTGCGTCCGGGAACGTGGAGCGGTCGTTCCTGGGCTCCGTCGTGTTTCGGCTGCCGCTCGGGGCCGAACAGCCGCCAGAGCACCCACCCGAATCCCAGCCAGCCGAGCACTCGTCGCATTGTTCGCATCGTTCCAGCGTAGAGGGGCATGGCTCCGACCGGAATTACCATGGCTCCGTGGTGGACCTCAACATGCATCAATACGGCCCAGGCGCACCCAGCATCCTGCTGCTGCACGGCCTCAGTTCTGCTGGAGGAGTGTGGCGGCAGATCGGATCCGCCCTGGCATCGGCCGGATACAGCTCGATCGCACCGGACCTTCGAGGCCACGGAACCAGCCCCCACCCAGATGAGTTCGATCTCGACGGCTACGCGCGGGATGTGCTCACGTCGTGCCCGGGCCCGTGGCAACTGGTGATCGGTCACTCACTCGGCGGCGCCGTCGCCGTGCACGCGGCGACCGTCGACCAGGCATTCTCCGCTGCATACCTGCTGGTAGATCCGGCGATCGACTTCGATCCCGCCGTCGCGGAGACCGTCCGTGCATCGATCGTGGCTGAAGTTGCCGACCCTCCGAGTGTCGACAAATTGTTGGCCGAGCGTCCGCATTGGGACCGCACGGATGCCGAATTGAAACGCGAGGCCCTCGTGGCAACCACGGTCGAAGCCATGGAGCGGAGTTTCAGTGACAACCGCACGTGGCAACTCGGCCGAGACCTATCCGCGATCGCCGCCCCCGTCCACATCCTCGGCGCCGCGGACGATCCGCTGTACACGCCCGACCATTTCGCGCGACACCGAGCAGGCAACCCGGCGATGACCTTCGAGCAAGTCCCGAAGACGGGGCACAGTGTCCATCGCGATGCACCGGACGTGGTGGTGGAGCGCGCCCTGGCCATGCTGGAGGATTGAGTCGTTAGTCGACAGGCGGCAGGCGGCAGGCGGCAGGCAAGCCACCAGCTACCAGCAGGACCCGAGACTGCGACGGCCATCTCGTGTCTTTGCTCTTGCTACTTCAGCCCGTCCACGGCGAACACGTGGTCCGCTACTGGTTCGCCGCCAATGAGATGCTCGGTGATGATTCGTTCCATCACTTCGACAGTCACCGACTGGTACCAGACGCCGTCGGGGTACACGACGGCGATCGGGCCCTGCTCGCACACTCGGAAGCAGTCGACTTTCGACCGCAGCACGGTCCCGCCAATGCAGTCGCCATCCGGCGGTGGCGCGCCGAGATTGGATCCGCGCCAGGGAGCCGGCGCCGAGGCAAGGTCGAGCTGCTTGAGGCGACGCTTCAGATAGGTCCACACGGTCCGACCCTCGTCGGCTGTGCAACACCGCGGGGTCGATTGCTCGGCGCAGAGGAAGATATGTCGCTCGAGCGATCCGATGCCGAGCGATCCAGCAATCGCGTCGAGTCGTTCTTGGTTGAGATCGGTCATGTCGAGAGTCTGCTTCCGCTGCGCGCTCGTGGCAAGCTGGCGGGGCTACGATGCTCGCAATGGACTCCATTCGCCTCACGGCGTACAGCCACGGTTCCGGCTGAGCGTGCAAGCTCGGATCTGACGAGTTGGCGCAGGTTCTGCGCCGTTTGCCCGGTACGGAAATCACCCAACACCCGGATCTCCTTGTAGGGATCGCCGGGTCGGATGACGCCGCCGTCTACCGGATTTCCGACGACGTCGCGATGGTCCAAACCGTCGACTTCTTCACGCCGATCGTCGACGATCCCGGTGATTGGGGCCGGATCGCCGCGTCGAATGCCCTCTCCGACGTCTACGCCATGGGCGGTACGCCGCTGACGGCGCTCCAGTTGCTGTCGTGGCCCCGTGACGAACTGCCCTGGAGCGTTGCCGCCGATGTCATCGACGGAGCCGTCGAGGTGCTCACGGAGGCCAAGTGCACACTCGTCGGCGGCCATTCGATCGACGATCAGACGCCGAAGTTTGGATTCGCGATAACGGGAACGGTCCATCCGGACCGCTTCATCTCGAATGACGCAGCACGCCCAGGCGATCTGCTGATCCTGACGAAGGCACTCGGCACAGGGTTGATTGCCACGGCGCTCAAGAAGGGCGAATCCTCGTCATCGTCGGCCGCAGCCGCAGTTGCGTCAATGCGGCGACTCAACGCTGCGGCATCGCGCGCTGCAGTGGCGGAAAGCGTGCGCGCCGGAACCGATGTGACCGGATTCGGTCTGCTTGGCCACCTCTCCGAGATGCTCAGAGCGAGCGGGGTCTCCGCAACGCTCGACGCGTCATCCATACCGCTCATCGACGGGGCACAGGCCGCCGCCGAGGCAGGGCACGTGCCGGGGGGCACGAAGAGAAATGCCGCCGCCGTCGCATCGGACACCGACTACGGCACCGCCCCGCCCGCAATGCGCACCTTGCTGGCCGACGCGCAGACGAGTGGAGGCCTGCTCCTCGCCGTCCCGCAAACCAATGCCCCCAACCTGATTGACATGCTGATCGACGGTGGCGACCTCGCAGCAGTCATTGGCCGCATCGAGCCAACCGCGCCGCGATACCTGATCTCCGTTCGCTGAGCGACCCGACAGGCTGTCGGCGAAGGTCGTTTGCTACCGTCGAAGCTTCGCCGACCCACTGGGTCGACCGTGCATGCCCCCGCTCCCCCCGTGGAGGCATGCCCAATTGCAGGGTGTGACCCGCGCCGTGCCCCTAGGCGATAGGCTTTCGTCGTCATGCGTCTGAGATTTCCCAGCCCGCGCAACGTCACCGAGACGCTTCGAGACCTCGCGCGCCGCCGACCGGAGGAGGCCGAGGCCTATCTCGACGCGCACCAAGAAGAGTGGGAAGAACTCGCCGAGTCCACGCCGGAGAACGCCGCAGACATTCTCGAGGCACTCGAGGAAGAAGGCGCCGCCGACCTGTTGAAGGACCTCGACCCGGACGACGCCGGCGAGGTCCTCGACGAGATGCGCCCGGAAGCGGCGGCCGACGTCCTCGAGGCAATTCGTCCGGCACGGGCTGCCGCGCTCATCGCAATGATGGACGCCGACCGGGCGGCAGACGTGATCGGCGTGCTCGAACCGGACGAGCGCACGGCCGTGCTCGCTGCCCTCGATCCGAAGACCGCGGCAGATATCAACAACCTCCTCGTCTACGCCGCAGATACCGCCGGCGGCATGATGACCACCGATTTCGCTGCGCTCCCCACCGGAGTGGGCGCCGGCGAGGCCATCGAGGCTCTCCGGCGACTGCACGACGAGCTCGGTTCCAACCTCTCCTACGTTTACGTCACCGACACCCGCAACCGCCTTCGCGGCGTGGTGTCGTTCCGAGAACTCGTCTTCGCCCGACCAGGACGGTCCCTCGACGAGGTCATGCTCGCCGACCCGGTCTCAGTGACGCCATCGACCGACCGGGAGGTCGTCGCTGAACTGATCCAGCGGTACCACCTCCTGGCAATACCCGTTGTCGACGACGATGGGCTGCTCGTCGGCATGGTGAAGATCTCCGAGGCCCTCGAGGCGATCCAGGCCGAGGCCGGTGAGGACATCGCCGTCATGGTCGGTGCCGGAGAGGAGGAATCGATCTTCACACCGGTCGCCGTGTCGGTTCGTCGGCGCCTCCCGTGGATCGCGTTCAACCTCGTTGTCGGTTTTGTCATCGCCTGGGTGATCGCTCAGTTCGAATCGGTGCTCGCCAGTGCAGCGATCCTCGCTGCATACATGCCCTTGGTCGCCCTCCTGGGCGGCAACTCGGGGGCCCAGAGCCTCGCCGTGGTCATTCGGTCGATCGCCATGGGCGATCTCCCGCGTGGCCGGGCCCGGCGTGCGGTCCGCAGGGAGATGGCGGTGACGCTCGTCGATGGCCTTGCTATTGCGGTGTTGGCGGCCGCGATGGGGGCGCTCACCGTAGGGCTATTCGGCGATCAGTCGGCCATTGATCCGTGGGAGATCGCGGTCATCCTGTTCGTGTCGGTGATCGTCTCGATCACCGTAGGGGGGCTCGTCGGATCGGGAATCCCGATCGTGCTGAGACGCATGGGGCAGGATCCCGCACTTGCCTCCAACATCTTCTTGACGATGACCACGGACCTGGTCAGCTTCGGCGGCTTCCTGATCACCGCATCGCTCTTGCTGTAG
>CAZONX010000001.1:42528-63710 GCA_964581295.1 uncultured Acidimicrobiaceae bacterium | reverse complement strand
GCCGTTGACGATCCGGAATCGGCGCCGAAGCTCGTCGAACCCTTCCTGTGAAGGCGATTCAGCGAAGCCCGCTTCCGCGATCTCGAGACCAGGCCGCCAGGCAGGTATGCCAACGGCGAGGTCGACGCGAGCTTCCCATGAGGTCTCGGATCGATATCGGTCTGCGTCCGGCGATAACCAGAATCGTTGGAGCTTCCCGGCGATCCGTACGGCCCGTCGGAGCGACCGGGCGGTTGCCCGATCGAACGATGCGGCGTCGACGGCGACGCCCTCGAGCCATTCGGCGTAGGCGTCGTCGCCCCACCGTTCGGGGTTCATCACCACATCCTCGTAGAGATCGTCAATGGCAAATGCGAAGGACAGGCTCATGCGCCCAACTCCCCTTCGACGAGCGCTGCGAAGCCCACCTGGAGTGCGACGGTTCCGTCGCCCGGGAGGAACGTCTGCTCGTCGATGCGAATGACCGCAAGGACCTGGCGGACCGTCGACATGGCGACCACCTCATCGGCAGCCATCACGGAGTCGATCCCGTAGACGCCCTGGACCACCGTCATGCCGATGCGTTCGGCGACCTCGATCACGGTCGTACGCGTGATCGACTCGAGAATCCCGAGGTCGAGCCCGGGGGTGTGCAACGTGCCCTCAGTTATCCATGCGATCGAGAATGTGGGGCCCTCGAGCACATGACCGCCTCGACCGAGGAGCAGGGCATCGTCGAACCCATCGTGTTGCGCGGCGACCGACACCGCGAGATTGAACCCGTACGAGAGCGCCTTGGCCCCGGTGAGTTCAAACCAATCTCCGTCACTGTGCCACGGAGCGACTCTGGCCTGGAGTTCCATGGCCGTCGGAGCCGGGTGAACGGACTCGGCAAACACCACGATGTGGGAGTTCGTTCCGGGGTTCTTCGGATCGGTGCCACCGGAGATGAAGACGCGAACGACCGAGTCGCCTGCGGTTCGAGCCACGCTGCGGCACCAGTCTGCGATGGCGCCGCGATCGGGTACCGGCAGGCGCAGCTTCGTAGCGCTCATCTCAAGGCGGGCCAGGTGGGCTTCGAGCCGAAAGATCGCTCCCTCATAGGCACGCATCGCCTCGAAGCACCCGTATCCACGCTGGAACCCGATGTCGAACACAGAGATCGCAGCATCCTCTGCCGAAACCGAACGACCATCGATCAACACAGACCCAAGAACAGCCATGCCCACAGGGTAGATCGGATGCCGGTGGCCGGGAACCGGTCGGGAATGCGATCGGGTGCGACGGAACGTTTTAGAGACTACTCTCGCTTTCATGCCACGACCGGCACGGTACGACGCTGAAGACATCCTGGATCAAGCGAGGGATCTCGTGATCAATCAGGGTCCGGGATCCTTGACGATGACGGCCGTCGCCGAAGCCCTCGCTGCACCGAGCGGCTCCATCTACCACCGGTTCGCCGGGCGCGACATCCTTGCCGCCACGATGTGGATTCGAGCACTCCGCCGATTCCAGAGTGGCTACCTGTCAGAACTCGGCCGGGACGATCCTCTCGCCGCTGCCCTCGGGGCAGCTGGCCATGTCGCCCGCTGGAGTCGCGAGAACCTCGACGATGCCTGCGTGCTGCTGCTATTCCGGAGCCGGGATCTCCTCCGACAAGGCTGGCCCGATGCACTCCGAGAAGAGAACATCGAACTGCGGGATCGCCTCGAACGAGGCATCGGCAGTCTCGGAGCTGCGCTCGGTGCGGCCACGCGGGACGACATGCACCGTGTTCGCTTCGCCGTCGTCGATATTCCCTATGCCGCTGTGCGACCAGCGCTGATGACGGGCGAGCCGCCGCCGGCAATTGCCGAGGATCTGATCGTGGAGACGGTGACCCGCACACTCCAACCCTTCGTCAGGGACAACTGAAAGGCCGATGTATGCCTGAACCCACTCGCAGCATCGATTGGCCGATCGCGCAGTCGGTATTCCGCCGGGCATTCCGTTCCTCGTATCACTACTCGATTGCAACCGTGAGCGAAAGCGGCGATCCGCACGTGACACCGATCGGCTCGGTCATGCTCACCGAGCCCGGTCGCGGACTGTTCTTCGACATCCTCACGTCAAGACTCTCGCGCAACCTCGACCGCGACCCGCGGGTCTGTGTGATGGCAGTCGACACCGGCAAGCGATTCTGGCTGAAGTCGCTCGCGCGAGGGCGTTTCGCGGCACCGCCGGCGCTCCGTCTCAGCGGCACCGCCGGACCTCGCCGACCGGCCACCGCCGAAGAGCAAGCGCGCTGGCTCCGCCGGGTACGGATGGTCCGCCGACTCAACGGCCACGCCGCATTGTGGGGGAACTTGGATCACGTTCGTGATCTGACTTTCGGAAGAGCGATCCCAGTCCGCCTCGGAACCATGACCCGGTCAGCCCGGACCTGAAGCCCCACACAGTGAGGGCACCGCGCTCGATTTCATCTGCGCGGTTCAGGCTCCCAGTCCGCCCCCTCCGCTCCGCTCCGGCCTTCGGCCGGTGCTCGCGCCTCCCCCACACTCCGTGCGAGGGAGGCGAAGACACACACACCAATCCCAAGGCCGCACTATCCGCGAGCTCTCGCCTCCACCACCAAGTGGGGGAGACGCGGACGAGCTGATGCTCGGATGCAGATGGGGCGGCCTGGGAGATCCAATACGCAATTGAGGTCTGTCCCGCTGCGTTGCCTACTGGCCTGTTCGGTGTGCGGTCATCCAATCGACGGCGAAGTCGACGAGTGCTCTCGACTTCATCAGTCGCGCCTCGCCGGCTCCCGCCGGGCCTGATTGCTCGGCGCCGGTCGCGGCGAACGCTGCCCCGAGGGTGGGGAAGTCATCGTCGTCGTCATCCAGTTCTTCAAAGGCAAGCCACCGACGCTCGCCATCGACGGCTACCGGCGCACCCTGCGTGACCCAGGCCTTGCCCGGGTATTCAGCGCGGTATTCCGCCAGGTGCAGGCTGGTGTTGTTCTGATGGCCGACGCCCAGCAAGAGGACGGAGCCATCGAGGTCATAGAGGCGCGCCAACGGTGACGCTTCGCCGAGGGATTGCTCAAGCGGGTGATCCCCGACGACCGCATCACGGTTCGGGCCGACCGCCGCGAATGACTCTTGCGGATGGTTGCTGCGCCGCACGCCCGGATACTGGCGAAAGACCTCGACGATCGCGCCCATGCTCCGGGTCGGGGTGATGAGCGGGTCGAACGCAGGCGTCTCATCGCGAATCACCTGCCACCAAGATTCGGGGACCGGCGGGTTTTGCCACAGCGACGGGTCGGAGAGTCCGCTCGAATGGGTCGGGACCACGAGCGTGCCCTCAGGCCCGACCACGGTGAGTAGGGCATCCACGACAGCCTGAGCCCCACCTACGACGAAGCCGAGGGCGGAAAGCGACGAGTGCACGAGCAGTGTCATGCCATCGGTGACACCGAGCGACCGAAGGTCCTCGACCAGGCTCCGGGTCGTCGCCGGACGATCGGCAGCCTCAATGGCGCGGACCTCGCCGCCGACCCCCTTGCTCCCCTGACGGTCTTCGTCCATGCCGCTACCGGTTGAGATACAGGTTGGTGATCGGAAGGCGACGGTCGCGCCCGAAGCCCTTCCGGGTGATCTTCACTCCCGGTGCGGCCTGTCTCCGCTTGTACTCGTTGCGGTCCACCATCCGGGCGATCCGGCTCACCAGGTCTCGGTCATAGCCGAGGACGGTGACCTCGTCGACCGTTCGGTCATGCTCGATGTACTCCTCGAGCACAGCATCGAGGATGGCGTACGGGGGAAGCGAATCTGAGTCGAATTGGTCGGGCCGCAGCTCCGCAGACGGAGCCTTGTCGATGATCGCCTCGGGAATCACAATCCCGTCGCGATTGCGCCAACGGGCAAGTCGGTAGACCAGCGTCTTGTAGACATCCTTGAGCACCGCATAACCACCAGCCATGTCTCCATACAGCGTCGCGTAGCCGACCGCCATCTCCGACTTGTTCCCGGTCGCAACGACCATGCCTCCGAACTTGTTGGAGATACCCATCAGGATCGTCCCGCGAATCCTTGCTTGCAGGTTCTCTTCGGCGACACCGGATTCGGTGCCGGCAAACAGCGGATCGAGTGTCTCGAGGAATGACTTGAACGTGGACTCGATCGCGATCACATCGAAGCGGCAACCGAGATTCTCGGCGAGCTGCCGAGAGTCGTTGACGGAGCCCTCAGACGAGTAGCGGGTGGGCATCGTCAGCGTGTGGACGGCGCCTGGTCCGAGCGCGTCGACCGAGATCGTGGCCGCGAGCGCCGAGTCAATCCCACCCGATGATCCGACAACGACCTCCCGGAATCCGTTCTTGGTGACGTAGTCACGCAATCCGGTGACGAGCGCTTCATAAATCGCAGCCTCTTCTCCGAGTCGCTCGACGGAGATCGATCCAGGTATCGGGACTCGATCAGCCGCCGGCCGGGAAACCGGGACTGGTGGGACGCTCGCCGTGCGGCCGGCCGGTACCGGAACATCAATAACGAACAGCTCCTCGGTGAACTGCGGAGCTCGATAGACAAGGGAACCGTCGGCAGCGAACACCATCGAATCGCCGTCGAAGACCAGTTCGTCCTGACCTCCGACGCAGTTGACGTACACGACGGCCGCAGCGCTCCGCTCCGCCTCTGCGGACAGGAGGGCCGCCCGCTCCGCTCCCTTCCCGATATGGAACGGGGATCCATTCAGGTTCAGCAGCAGCGTCGCACCGGCGGCAGCCTGTTCCGCCGGCGGTCCCTCCGGCGACCAGATGTCCTCACAGATCGAGATGCCTGCCGTGACGCCTGCGATATCCCACACTCGCGTCGGTTCGCGGCTCTCAGCGAAGTAGCGGGCCTCATCGAACACGCCATAGTTCGGGAGCAATTCCTTGTGATATACACCGATGATCCGACCGTCGGCGAGCACGCCGGCAGCGTTCGCGATGCGCCGCGCCACGGAGTCGTCGTCGATCACACCCTCGTCCAACGAATCAACAAAGCCCACCACCACGGCACACCGTCCCGATGCAGCCGCAAGGCGTTCGAGCGCTCGGTGGTTCTCGTCGATGAATCCACAGCGCAGCAAGAGGTCCTCCGGCGGATACCCGACGATCGCCAACTCGGGAACCACCAGCACGTCGGCATCGACGGTCTCCGCCCACGCCATCGCCTCGAGGATCCTCTCCTCGTTGCCGGAGAGATCCCCGACGGTGAGATCGATCTGCGCGCCTGCAACCCGGATCGACGTCATAGGCCGACGAGCGATTCTTCAATCAGGAAGTCGACCACGGAGACCAGCGCCTCGCGCTCTTCCGCTCCAGCAGCGATCGCACCTTCATAGATCGCTCGCTGCCGGTCGGCACTCGTTCCACGCCGGGCTATCTCGCGGACGTGTGTGATCTCTTCGACACAGTCGAGACGAAGCGCGTCCTCCGCGACGAGTTCGACGAGTTCGTCCACGAGCTCGGGAAACGGGACGAGTTCGCCGATACCGAAGTCGATCAGCGACTCCGACACGCCGTAACGCTGGGCCCGCCAGATGTTCTCCTTGAGCAGCATTCGCGAGTAGACGCGCCACCGCTGATTGTCCTGGCGCAGTCGGAACAGCATTGAGAGCAGCGACACGTACATGGCGGCGAGCGAGATGCCGTCGTCGAGCCGCGTCGCGATGTCGGTGGACCGCATTTCGAGCGTCGGGTACCGGGCCGATGGACGGATATCCCACCACAGCTTGGTCTCGTCCTCAATCACACCCGACGTGACCAGGAACCTGGCGTGTCGTTGATAGTGGCTCCAGTCAAGGAACTCGTCCGGCAACCCCGTGCGCGGCAGCGTGCGGAACACGGCGGTGCGATACGACTTCAGCCCGGTGTCGTCCCCGTGCCAGAACGGCGACGACGTCGAGAGCGCCAGCAGGTGTGGCAGGAAGTAGAGCACCTGGTTCATCAGGTCGATCCGAACGTCTTCGTCCTCAATGCCCACATGCACGTGCATCCCGCAGATGAGTAGCCGCCGCACCACACCTTGGAGGGCGTCAGCGAGGGTGTTGTACTGCACCTTGTCGGTGTGGAGCTGCTCGTCCCATGCGGCGAAAGGATGGGTGGAAGCCGAGATGATCGCCATCCCATACTCCGAAACGACGTTCGACACGTCGGTCCGCATCTGGGCGAGATAGGCCCGCACCTCCTTCACCGAGGCACTCACCGGAGTCCCGACCTCGATCTGCGAGCGGATGAACTCGGGGCTGACCATGCCCACGGTGATCTCCTCGCATGCGGCAAGAAGGCCGTCCGGCATGTCGGGTACGAGATCGCGAGTCTCGCGATCAACGATGAAGTACTCCTCTTCGATCCCGATGGTGAAGCTCGGTTCCTTCGTCATGGTTCCTCCTCGACCCGTAGCGTAGGGAGGCTGACGCACGCTCGACACCCTTACAATCCTCCCGATGTCCGACCTTGTTGATCTCATCGCAGCCCATGCACGGGCCGTCGCGCCGGAAGCCGTACGGATGCGCCGTGATCTCCACCGCCATCCAGAGGTTTCGTGGAAGGAGCGACGCACGACCTACCGCCTCGCTGAGGCGCTTACCGAAGCCGGGCTCAATCCGAAGGTGAGGAGCGACCTCGTCGGCCTGACCGTCGACATCGGAGACGGGAAGCCGATCGTCGGCTTCCGCGCCGACATCGACGCTCTCCCAATCCACGAGGAGACCGGCCTCCCATTCCGATCACAGATCGACGGTGTCATGCATGCCTGCGGACATGACGCTCATGGAGCAATCGCCGTCGGCATCGCAAAGACGCTCGCCATGCTCGATGAACTACCGGGCACGGCCAGGATCATCTTCCAGCCGGCCGAGGAGGAACTCCCTTCCGGCGCAGAGCAATTGGTCTCCGAGGGCGTGCACGATGGGCTCGGCGCGCTGGTTGCCTTCCACGTGGACCCAACCATTCCTCCGGGCACCGTCGGCTTGAAGACCGGCCCGATCACGAGCGCCGCGGACAAGATCCATGTGAGGCTCAGCGGTCCCGGCGGCCACACCTCTCGGCCCCATCGAACCGTCGACCTCGTCCACGTCGCAGCCCGCATCGTCGTCGACCTTCCGGTGATGGTGCGCGGACACCTCGATCCCAGGAATCACCTCGCCACCGTGTTCGGGAAGATTTCAGGGGGCGACACAGCAAACGCCATCCCGACCGAGGTGGACATCTCGGGCACGGTTCGCGTCCAGGACAGCGAGGTCTGGGACGGCCTCGCCGACATCATCGATCGTCAGATCGAGGCCATCGCGGCTCCGTTCGGAGCCGGCGTTGCGATCGATCATCGGCGTGGTGCACCGCCGGTGGAGAACGATCCCGCAGTCATCGAAGCCATCGAGTCGGCCGCTGAAGCCTTGCTCGGACCCGAAGGAGTTCGCCCAACACCACAGTCGATGGGCTCGGAGGACTTCTCGTGGTTCCTCCAGCACGTCCCGGGCGCGCTCGTGCGCCTCGGTGTCGGGAGGAACGCGCACCCCGTCGATCTCCATTCGCCCACGTTCGACATCGATGAGGACGCCTTGGAACCCGGCATCGCGGTGGGAGCGCTCAGCCTGATTCGGTTGATGGAACGACTGCGCTGAAGCCTTCGTCGAGCAGCGAGGATCGAAGCGCCTCTTCGTGCCCGGAGCGAACCGAGAGTGTCAGGATTCCGCCACCGCCGTAGGGAGCGTGGCGCAACTGGAGGTCACGCAGGTCGACGCCGCTGTCCGCGAGCGCCCGGCCGACCGCTGCCATCTCGCCCGGTCGATCCTCGAGAGTCACGCGCACGATGCCGAGACCGTGGCCCAATGCGGCCCTGAGACGGCGGGCATCGGTCAACGTCTCTTCGAGGCGTTCTTCGGATGCCACGACCGCGGCCAGTCGGTCGCGGAGCCAGTCGATCGCTGCTGCAACCTCTTGCCTATTCGCCGACAGGATGTCCATCCACACGGCCGGATCGGATGCGGCGACGCGTGTGAGGTCCCGGAAACTGCCGGCTGCGAGATCCATCGCGCCGGGGGTCTCGCCGGCGCCCTCGAGCAACGCCGCGGCCAGGATTTGGGGAACGTGGCTGATGCGAGCGACAGCGGCGTCGTGCTCGTGTGCGGTCATGCGCACGGGCCGGGCACCGAGATCCGTCACGATCCGCTCGACCGTCTCCACGTCCGCTTCGCTCGCTGCGCCGGGCACAATCACCCAGGTTGCGCCGCGGAACAGCGCCGCTCGCGCAGCATCCGGTCCGGTCACCTCACGACCGGCCATGGGATGGGTCCCAACGAAGCGCGCAACGCGGGCGCCGTCCACGATCGGGGCCTTCACAGACGCGACGTCGATCACCAATGCGTCGGTCTCCAGGTCTGCCAGCGTGCCGATGATCGCCGTCGGTGGCGACGCAAGGATCAGCAGGTCCCCTGAGGCAAGCCGCACCGCATCGACTCCGTCGACCTCATCGACGGCACCGGCCGCCACAGCGCCGGCGAGCGCGTCCGGGTCCGTGTCCCAGCCAAGGGTCTCCCACCCGAGGCTTCGCAAGCCCAGAGCGATGGAGGTGCCGATCAACCCGGTCCCTGAGATCAACGCCCGTGCCACGGGGATCAGACCACGAGATTCATGGCCGCAGCAAGTGCTCGAACCTCATCCATGAGGTCGGCAAACTCGCGCGGCAGGATGGCTTGTGGTCCGTCGACCAGCGCCGTCTCTGGGGATGGATGGACATCGACCATGAACCCGTCCGCTCGTGCCGCAACCGCGACCCGGGTCAGCGGAGCCACCAGGTGCCGGTGACCGCCCGAGTGCGACGGGTCGACGATGATCGGGAGGTGCGAAAGGCTCTTGACGATCGGCACGGCCGAGATGTCGAGAGTGTTGCGCGTTGAGGTCTCGAAGGTTCGGATTCCCCGCTCACAGAGGACGACGTTGTGGTTGCCTTCTTTGTAGATGTACTCGGCGGCGTTGAGCCACTCTTCCACCGTTGCGGTGAAGCCGCGCTTGAGCATCACCGGGCGTTCCTGGCGGCCGAGTTCCGAGAGCAGCGAGAAATTCGCCATGTTGCGGGTCCCGACACGGATGAGGTCGGCGTAGGACGAGACGAGTTCCACGTCGCGTGGGTCGAGCACCTCGACCACGAATGGCAATCCGAATTCCTCGCGTGCTTCGGCGAGCAGAATCAGGCCAGCTTCTCCAAGACCCTGGAATGCATACGGTGAGGTACGGGGCTTGAACGCATCGCCTCGCAGGATGGTGGCCCCTGCTTCCTTGACGGCCTCGGCCGCAGCGAAGAGCTGATCCCTCGATTCAACGGCACACGGTCCCGCGATCGGAGCGAAGTGTCCGCCACCGATCTTGGCCGACCCCACCTCGACGATCGACTCTTCCGATTGGAAGTCGCGGCTGACAAACTTGAACGGCTTCAACACCGGGACCGCACGCTCGACGCCCGGGAATGCCTCCCATGGCAGCTGCTGAACCCGGGTTCGGTCACCGACGATTCCGATGACGGTCCGCCGGCTGCCCTCGGACACGTGCGCCTCCGCATCAACCTCGGCGAGCCGCGCCAGAACATGGTCGACGTCCTCACGAGTCGCATCCGACCGCATCACGATGATCAAGCTTCCGTCTCCCGGCATGGTTCCGTTTCGTATGGCAACTACAGGGTAGGGACGACAGCGCCGTCACGATCCGTGGGCGCGCAAGTAGCAAGTAGCAAGTAGCAAGTAGCAAAACAGAATCAGGTTGCACCCCGAGTCAATCACCGAGCCGCGTCCCCGTGCCCGGTCTTGCTACTCGCTACTTCTATCTTGCTACTGGATCCCGGGTCGCCTCAGGATCTTGGGATTCCCTACTCTCTCACGAATGCGTCGCATCCTCGTTACTGGTGCGGCCACCCGGACCGGTGGCCGGATCATCCGGCAGCTCGAGCAGGCTCCTGACACCGAGGTGTTTGCCGTCGACGACCTCGAACCTGTCGAACGATTCGGCTCTCCATTCGAGCGTCTCAACATCGACGATCTCTCGTTTGCCCGCTTCGTACTCGACCTCGAGCCACACACGGTCGTCCACCTGCAAACCGTTGATCGATCGACGCTGCACGGAGCCACACGCGCCCACGAAGAGTCAGCGGTGGGAGCCCAGGCGCTCTTCGGTGCGATCGGGCGCTGCGCCGCCGTCCGCCATGTGATCGTGAAGTCCGACGGCGCCGTGTACGGGGCGGGTCCGCGGGCACCGTCGGTCGTCACGGTGAACTCGAAACTCGAGCGAACCGGAGGCCGCTACCAACGGGATCTCGAACAGATGGAGACGTTCGTACGCGAGACCGCCGATCGCCACGACCACGTCGACTACACGATCATCCGGCTGGCCCCGATCTTCGGGCCGACGATCCGCAACCCCATCAGCTCCTATCTGACGCTCCCCGGAGTGCCGACCCTCTTTGGCTTCGATCCTCGTCTCCAGGTCATCTCGGAACGCGATGCGGTCGCCGTCTTCCTGCAGGCGATTGACAATCCGGCATCCGGGACGTTCAACGTCGCCGGCACCGGTCAGCTCTATCTCTCGCGCATCCTCCGGCTTGGGCGCAGGGTGCCCCAACCCCTGCCGAAACGAGCGTTCCACTCGGCACTCCGAGCGCTCGCCGGCAGCGGCATCGCTCTCCCGAAGCACACCATCGCGCTGCTGAAACACGGTCGCGTGATGAACACAGACGGGATGGCGTCGACGCTCGGCTTCCAGCCCGCGCTCACGTGTCGCCAGACCACGATGGTGGCCTACGGCCGCGCCCGGCACGAGGCGGCACTGTGAACCGAGACGCGCTCGAAGCGATGACGAAGGCGGACCTTGTCGAACGGGCAAGAGCCGTTGGCCTGCGGGGACGCTCGAAGATGAACAAGGCCGAACTCGTCGAAGCGCTCGCTCAACCCACCGAAGCTGCACCCATCGAGGCGGAACCGGGGACGGCCTCGATGTTCCAGATCCCTGGCATCAGCCAGGATGACCGACTTGAGGCGAGAGTCCGGCGCTCTGCCCTCTACGAGCGGCTCGCGAGGCTCGTCGATCAGACCCGACGATGCACGTGGCGGAGCATCGAGGGCCACGGATGCGGGCTCCCCATCGTCCGTGGCACGCAGTCGTGCACTCTTCATGCCGGCAAGGAAGGCTATGACGTGGCGGTGCCGGCAACCGGGCGCCTCGGCTTCGACACATGGCCAACCCTGTTCCGGCACCTGCACCTCGCAACCTACGACATCGATCCGATCGGCCTCGATCCGGTGATCCACGAGATGGTGTGGCACGTCATCAACGGCCTCTACTTCGACTACTTCCGTGTGGAGGTCGAGGGCATCGAGAACGTCCCAATGGATGGGGCTGCAATGCTCGTCGCCAACCACGGCGGCGCCGCGCTCCCCTACGACGCGGCGATGCTCTCTCTCGCCGTACTCAACACCGCTCCGCTGCCGAGACGTGTGCGTGTCAGCGCGACCGAAATCTTCAACATGCTGCCATGGGTGTCACACATGTATCGGAAGGTCGGCTCCGTCTATGCCAGCCGAGACGACGCCCGCCACGTCCTCGACCAAGGAGGGCTGCTCGGCGTGTTCCCCGAAGGCGAGTCCGGATTCATGAAACCCGTCTGGCAGGCGTACCACGTGCAGCGCTTCGGTCGCGGCGGATTCGTGCACCTCGCCGAGACCGCCTGCGTCCCCATCGTTCCCGTCGCGATCGTCGGTGCCGAAGAGGTGCACCCTGCGGTCGGCGTCTCGAAACGCCTCGCGCAACTCGTCCGGCTGGTCTTCCCTCAACAGCGGGTCGAGGAGATTGCCATCTTCCTCAACCCGGTGCCGCTCCCGGTCCGGTGGCACATCAGGTTCCTCCCCCCGGTGATGCCGGAACATCCCGGAGAAGAGCCCGATCCGCTGCGAGTGCTCGAACGATCCGAAGAGATCCGCCGTTCGGTGCAATCGGCCCTCGATGCCCAACTCGCGGCGAGGGGCACCGCCTTCTCCTGAGGATCATCAGTCATCGGCTCACCGGTGAGTGCTAGCTGTAGTTAGCACTTTGCGGTATACTGCAATCATCGTGAAGAGCCCTACCGTCCCAGATCTGGGAGCGTTCATTCGAGAGCAGCGGACCCGGTCCGCGATGTCCGTGCGCAAACTCGCTGACCAGGCCGGGATCTCGAATCCGTACCTGTCGCAGATCGAACGGGGGCTCCGCAAGCCATCCGCAGAGATTCTGATGTCGATCGCCACGGCCCTCGGCATCCGGACCGAATCGCTCTATGAGCGCGCCGGGCTGCTCGACGAGATCGAGCGACCAAGCGTCGAGGACGCAATCTCTGCGGACCCGGTTCTCACACAGTCCCAGAAGCAAGCATTGGCGGAGATCTACCGGAGCTTCGCCCGCGACCCACAGGAGGAGACAACATGACGTCAGTAATGGAAACCCAGAAGGACAGCGTCATTCGCGTGTTCTACGCAGCCGTCGGTACACCGATGGTCACCGGGCGCAAGGTCAAGGAATTCGGCGCAGCCCTGTTTACGGAGACCTCCATCGATGATCTCGAGGCTGCCGGTCGTGAGATGACCGGCGCCATTCGCGACTTGAACGTGGCGGAGCAGCTTCAGGACAGCGTGGACATGCTTCAGGAGGTGAAGGTCGTCGAACAGATCCAGGAGCGGGTCGATGTCGATCTCTTCCAGGAGCGGGTTGAAATCATGCGGGAGCAGCTCGAAACCACGCTGCACAATTGGCGCGAGCAGTTCACGCCGGGCGTCGCCGGCCCGAACCCGGTCAAGGTCGAGGTTGAGGTGGACACCCCCGCACCCAAGAAGACGGCCACCAAGAAGACAGCCACGGCCAAGAAGACGGCCACCAAGAGCACGGCGAAGAAGACCACCGCCAAAAAGACCACCGCCAAAAAGACCACCGCCAAAAAGACGGAACCGAAGAAGTAGCGCGCGCTTCTCGCTGCAAAGCCCCGGTCGAAAGGCCGGGGCTTCGCATTGGAGAGCAGTTTCCGCAGGAAACTGGAATGTGCCGCTTGCGGCACACCGCATAGGTTGGTGGTTGCAGCGCTAGTGGGTGACGAGCGGTTCGAGTTCCTTGGCCTGCTCTACCCAGGCGCCGACCATGACATCGGTCGGCAGCCTCCGTACCAATCGCTTCCTGAGGTTCAGCTCGGTCATGGCCTCCAGAAGACGGTCGGAATTTCGACGCCGCAGCTCACGAATCGTGTCGACCCCTGCGACCTCGAGCAGGTCGGCGTACTCGGAACCAACACCGGAGATCCGGAACAGATCGGCTCGATTCACCCAGCCGAGGATGTCGCTCTCCGCCAGTCCGGTCTCTTTCGCCAGGCGTCGGCGGCCGGTCCGGGTCGACGCGGTCTTGAGCAGCGAGTCGGTGGTTCGCACGCCGGCCTTGCGGAGCTTGGTTGCGTCCCGGTGGCTCATCGACTGGATTGCTGAGATCGATGCCATTTCACGCCCCCTGGTTTGATTGGTCGCAAGACAACGCGGCGGCAATGCTACCGGACGGCCCTGCTGCGAGTCGATACGACGTCATGATCGGTAGTTCTGTGCATCCTCGACATCACGAATGCGCGGGCTGGCGAGATGGTCGAACCAGACCTCCTCTACCCCATCGGGATGACTCTCGAGGACGTCATGCAGATCGATGTCGCCTTCCGATCCGAGGAGACGCTCCCAGACGCCGCGGCCGAGCACGACGGGGAAGTCGCGCCGGTAACGGTATTTGGGAACGACAGCCGCTGCGCCATCTGCTGCATCGATGAGAGCCGCCACGTCGGCGGCGTCGACCCCTGGCTGGTCGGCCATCGCAATCACCACGAAATCGGCGACGGGACCGCGCTCGATGACGTCGAGGCCCACGCGAAGGGACGCGGCCGAACCCTCGTTCCACTCCAGGTCGATCACCACGGTCGCCGACGTCGGCGCCATCGCTTCGACGATCTCTTCCGCGTTGGGGCCGAGAACGACGACTGCGTCGTCGATCGGCCAGGTGGCAACATCCGCCAGCACGCGGTCGATCAACGCTGTTCCGCCGATGTCGGTCAGGTACTTCGAGGCGGCGAAGCCGGACCCCGGTTCATTGGCAAGGATCACAGCAACGGTCGGCGACACAGGTTCTCCTTCGAGGGGTCAATAACGGTACCGCAGTGGCGATCACGTCGATTTCACCGAGACGGCGGTCGGAGCAGCGGCCCCCCTACGCCTCAATCGGCGACTCCGTCTGTTCACGCTGGGCGTTGATCCAGTCCTCGAAATCCTGGCGCGAGACGCGCCACTCCCGACCGAACTTCACCGCTGAAAGACCACCCGATCTCAGCTGGCTGGTGACCACGAACGGGGAGACATCCATGTACTCACAGATGTCGGCAACGGAGAGCCATTCCTTGTCCACGTCGACGGTGATACGTTGCATGCCACTGTTCTACCCGACTTGCGGCCCAACGTCTAGGAGTGTGGGGTTTCTTCTTGCGGGTTCGTTGATCGCGCCGTAGGGTTCGGGCACGACTGCGGCCGACCCGGTCGCTCGCATGGTTTGCAGGGGCTAGCAACGGATGGGGCACTCCGGGGAGTATGACGCATGAAGATTGAAGCAACGACGGTCGAGGCACACCGCTTCGGGACCGTACGGCGCAAAGGCTACGACCCGGTGGAGGTCGATCGAGTCATGGATCGTTTGGTCGCCACGCTGCGATCGTATGAAGCCGACACGAAAACGCTCCGGGCCAGAGTCGACGAAGCCGACGAGTCTGTGGACGCCATTCGCCGCACCTTCGCAGCAGCGCAACGCACGAGCCAGGAGATGCTCGACGAGGGCACAAACCAGGCCGCGCGCTTGGTCGCCGACGCGGAGATCGACGCCCACGCTCGCCTCTCAGAAGCGAAAGCGAAGATCGACACCATCCAATTCGAACGCGACAAGGTGGTGATCGACGCCCACGAAGAGTGGTTCGCACGGGTTTCGGACGCTGACGAGCAGTCCTTTCACCTCCAGCTCGATGCTGAGAACGCCCGAGCTTCGGCCGTCGGCGATCGCGAGCGCCTGCTCGAACTCAGCGAACTCGCCGCGGCGGCTCGGCTGAGCGAAGCGACTGAGGAAGCAGATCGAATCGCAAACGAGATCGTCGGCGAAGCGAGCCGCGAAGAGTTGCGCATCTCCGCCCGCCTCGATCACCTGCGGGCAGCGATCACCGAAGTCGAGATCAAGATCCACGACCTTGCCGCGCTGGCAACCCCATACGCCGAGGAAATCGCCGAGATCATCGACCTCACCGAACTCAATGAGGCGCAACCTCTGGCAGGATCAGGGCTGAGTTAGGGGCCCGCTGTCGACCGCGGGCCGTCCGCTTGGACGGTCCGCGTCCAGCGCCCCTTTGTTCGATAGCTCTGGCATCGACCGGGTAGAACCGGCCATACTGACCCCATGACTGATCAGTACTACCAGGAAGACAGCCAGGCGACCACCGTCCTCGTGTTGGGGATCCTGTCGCTCGTGCTGTGTCAGATCCTCGGACCGTTCGCATGGGTCATGGGGAACAAGGAACTCGCTGGGATCGACGCCGGCCTCCGGCCGCCGCAGAACCGCGGCACGGCCCAGGCAGGGCGCATCCTCGGAATCATCGCGACGGTGTTGATGATCATCGGGATTGGATTCCTCATGTTCGCCCTCGCCATCGGTCTGTTCGCCAGCACGACGTGATCCCAACCGTCGCCGCCCGCTCCCGCATGGGAACGGGATCGCTCCTTGCGATCCCCCTTGTCGCTGCGGTCGCGCTCGCCACGATCAATCCATCGGACACAAGTCCGACGATTTGCGGCTTCGCGAACTGCACCGGCGTGGCGTGTCCTGGCTGCGGCATGACGAGGGCAGCGGGCCAACTCTTTCGAGGGAACCTGATCGAGGCACTCCGCTACCACCCGCTGATCCTGCTCGTCGCTGCCGAGCTGCTCGGCGCATGGACGATCTGGATGGCACATCGCGCCGGCTGGATCGAGTGGCGCCGCCGCCGGTGGGTCGACGTCGTCATCGGGGGGACCGCAGCATTGCTGCTCATCGTCTGGGTGATTCGACTCGCGACCGGAACGACGCCGCCGATCTAGTGGTCTGTCGGAGCTACGTCGACGCTGACCAGCACGAGATCGGGTTGCACGATGTCGCGTTCATCGATGACGAGACCTTCGACGTAGAGATCGGCGATCATCCGGGCAGCCGCCAGTTCGAACATGCTCAACCGCTCTGCGAGCTCCTGAACGGTGGAGCCGTCGCCGATGCCGGCGAGCACCTGCCACGCGGTCGCCGACACGACGGCACGCTGGACACCCGAGGCGAGGTGTGGCCGCATCACGAAACGTACGGATGGGTCCGGGAGCACACGCGCGATCTCTGCCCACTCCTTGCGGCGACCGTCCGCTGCGCCGAGCACTTCTCCGACCTCGAACCGCTCGATGTCGTTCTCCCCGTATGCGCGGGTGGTTACCCCTTCCACGAACCAGAAGCGACCGGAAACGCCGTGGCCTAGTCGAACCAGGACTTCACCGATCTGTTGAAGGATCAGGGGACGAGCGGGATCGGGCCACTTCCCGCCGGGGTTGCGACCGCGCCGGTCTCGCTCCGGGCGGCTTCCGAGATGGGCGAGAGCTGCGATCGAACCATCTCCGTCGCGTGTGGTCGCATAGGTCACCCGACCTTCGACGAAGAACACGCGCCCGGTCATCCCAGCCGTCTCGACCCGCAGAACACCGGTCTGCGTGCGCTGAGCGAGGAGCAGCACCACGTCCCGAAGCGGAAACGCCGCCAAATCCCCCTGAAGAAGGTCCATGGGACCGTATCGGCGCCGACAGACAGCGTCTGAAGCGAGAGCCGGGATGAGTAGCAAGTAGCAAGTGGCAAGTAGCAACAAGGCAAAGGCCTCCGTGCGACTGACGACTGACGACACGCAAGAACCCACTCCCAGCTCCCTCGACGGGAGGCCAAGAGCGGGTTCTTGCTACTTGCTACTTGTGTCTTGCTACTTGCCCTACCGCGGACTCACGATTGCGGCCTGCGCTGCTGCGAGGCGGGCGATCGGGATGCGGAACGGTGAGCAACTCACATACTTCAAGCCGAGGGTGTGGCAGAGAGCGATCGAACGCGGCTCGCCGCCGTGCTCGCCGCAGATGCCGGCCTCGATATCCGGGCGAACCGACTTCGCCTTCTCGAGCGCAATCGCCATGAGCTGACCGACGCCGTCGGGGTCGATCGTGAAGAACGGATTGTCCGCCAGGATGCCCTCTGAGAGGTATTCCATGAGGAAGCCCTTCTCGGCGTCGTCCCGGCTGATGCCGTACGTCATCTGCGTGAGGTCGTTCGTCCCGAAGGAGATGAACTCGGCGTACTCGGCGATCTGATCCGCCGTGACCGCCGCACGCGGGATCTCGATCATCGTGCCGAATTTGTAGTCGACTTCGACGCCCTGCTCGGCCATCACGTCTTTGGCTTCCTGCTCGAGAACGCTGCGCTGGCGCGCAAGCTCGTTCACATGGCTGGTCAGCGGAATCATGATCTCCGGATGCACATCAACGCCTTCACCGGCAACCAAGCAGGCGGCCTCGATGATGGCCCGCACCTGCATCCGAGTCAGCTCGGGACGCAGAATACCGAGGCGCACACCGCGCAGGCCCAGCATCGGATTCTCTTCGCGCAGTGCCTCGACCCGATCGAGCATGGCGCTCTTCTCGTCGATCTCAGCCTGGATCGCGGCTTCATCGCCACCGGCGCTCAGCTTGATCCGAAGATCGGCGATCTCGTTGGTGAGATCGCCCCAGCCGGGGAGGAACTCGTGCAGCGGCGGATCGATGAGACGAATCACGACCGGGTAGCCGTCCATTGCCCGGAAAAGACCGGCGAAGTCTTCGCGCTGGAGCGGGAGCAACGAGAACGTCACTTCCTCACGCTCGACGGGATCGTCGGCGAGGATCATCTTCTGGACGACCGGGAGCCGCTCCGGCTCGAAGAACATGTGCTCGGTGCGGCAGAGGCCGATGCCCTGTGCACCGTAGAGGCGAGCGCGCTCCGCGTCGATGGGATAGTCGGCATTCGCCCACACATCGAGGTCGCGCCGTTCGTCCGCCCATTCGAGGATCTTGGTGAGCCACGGGTCGTCGATGTCGGGAACCCCGGTCTCGACCTGGCCGAGGAAAACCTCGCCAGTCGTGCCGTCGACGGAGAGCCAATCGCCCTCGTTGACCACGACGTCGCCGACGCTCATCGTGCGAGCCTTGAGGTCGATGTTGAGCTCGGAAGCTCCAACAACGGCCGGCTTGCCGAACTGGCGTGCGACGAGTGCCGCATGGCTGGTGCGACCGCCCCTGGTAGTGACGATCCCTTCGGCGGCGAGCATTCCATGCACGTCATCCGGCTTCGTCTCCGGACGACCGAGAATCACCGGCTTGCCGTCCTTCGCCCACGCCTCAGCGAGGTCCGGGTCGAAAGCAACGACGCCAACAGCAGCGCCGGGTGACACGTTGAGCCCGAGTGCGATCTTGCGGTCGCCTTCAAGGGCCGCGGTCTTCGACTCGGTGTTGAACTGCGGGTGGAGGAAGAAGTCGACGTGATCGGTCTCGACGCGCATGAGCGCCTCGTCCTTGGTGATCAGGCCCTCGTCGACCATGTCCACAGCGATGCGAACAGCAGCCTGCGCCGTGCGCTTTCCATCACGGGTCTGGAGCAGCCAGAGCTTGCCCTTCTCGACCGTGAACTCCATGTCCTGCATGTTGCGGAAATGGTTCTCGAGCTTCTTGGCGTAGGCGTCGAACTCGGCGTAGGCCTCGGGAAGGTCACCGGCGAGCTCGGCGATCGGGTGCGTCACCCGGATGCCGGCCACGACGTCTTCGCCCTGGGCATTGATCAGGTAGTCGCCTTCGAGCCGGTTCTCACCGGTGGTGGCGTTACGGGACATCGCAACTCCCGTGCCCGAGCCGTCGCCCATGTTGCCGAAGACCATGGTCTGCACATTGACGGCGGTCCCAAGGTCGTGGGCAATCTTTGCGGCGTCGCGATAGGCGAACGCCCGCTTGCCGTTCCACGACTTGAAGACGGCCTCGACAGCCATCATCAGCTGCTCGCGAGGATCCTGGGGGAAGTCCATTCCGGTCTCGGCCTTCACGATGGCCTTGAACTGTTCGAGCACCGCGGCGAGCTGCTCGGCGTTGAGATCGGAGTCGGTTTCCACGCCGGCCTCGGCACGAGCGGCGGTCAGCACGTCTTCGAACGGATGGTCGTCGACGCCCATCACGACGCTGCCGAACATCTGGACAAGGCGGCGGTAGGAGTCATAGACGAAACGCTCGTCGCCGAACGCCACGATCATGCCGGGGAGGACGGCGTCGTTGATGCCGATGTTGAGGACAGTGTCCATCATGCCGGGCATCGAGAACTTCGCTCCGGAACGGCACGACACGAGGAGCGGAGAATCGGCCGAACCGAAGTTCTTGCCGAGACCTGCTTCGATCGCTGCGAGAGCGTCGGCGAGTTGGTCGGTCAGCCCTTCGGGAAAGCTCTCATCGTTGTCGAGGTAGGCGTTGCACGCCTGTGTGGTGATCGTGAAGCCAGGGGGAACCGGTACTCCGGTTCGCGACATCTCTCCGAGGTTCGCGCCCTTGCCGCCGAGCAATCCGCGAACCGCGTCCCAGTCGCCGCCGACTGCTGTTTCGGCCTGGTCGACCTCGTCGAACCGATAGACCCACTTCTGCATCCTGTGCTCCTTCGTAGCTTGGGTGAAATCGCCTGGGATGCTCTGGTTGCGCGAGCGCGCACGAAACCTGGCATTCCGAGACCTGAACGGTACCGTTCTCTCGATGCATCGAATCCGATTCCTTCGCATTTTCGGTCTCCTCGCGATCGCGATCGTTCTCGTGGGCTGTTCCGACGGCGCGGCAGCGACTCCTCCGCCTCTCGACTCGTTCGTTTCGATCACGACGATGCCATCTGCGACGACCACGACAACGACTGCCCCCACGACGACTCTGTTCTCGTCGACGACCGTCGTTGACACCACAACTACCGCGGCTGCCACCACGCTTCCCGAGCCGGACCCGAAGCAGCGATTGGTGATCAGCGGAACCGGCGACGTGAATCTCGACCCGACGTTCGTCCGTTCGTTCCGCTCGACCGGCTACGAATACGCATGGTCCGGCCTCGACAACGTGTTCAACGAGGATGACCTCACCGTCGTCAACCTCGAGTGCTCAGCCTCGAACCTCGGCACGCCGTGGAACAAACCGTGGACGTTCCAATGCGACCCGGAAGCGCTGCCCTCGATGGCGGATGCCGGCGTCGATATCGCCAACCTCGCGAACAACCACGCCATCGACTACGGATTCGAGGCCATGCTCGACGCCCGCGAGAACCTCTCAGCCGTCGGCATCGAACCGGTCGGTGCCGGTGCAACGCCCGCCGAGGCCTACGCGCCGGTGCTGGTCGAGCGCAACGGTTGGACGATCGCGGTCCTGGGCGGCGGCGGCGTCCACCCCGAGACGGGTTCGTGGATCGTCACCGAGGACCGTCCGGGGATGACCGACGGTGATTCGGCGGAGGCGATGACCGAGGCTATTCGGGCTGCTCGAGAGGTCGCCGATCTCGTCATCGTCACTATCCATTGGGGCAAGCAGGGAACGACGAAGCCTCGAGCGTTCGAGATCGGTCTGGCGGAGGCGTTCATCGACGCCGGCGCCGACGGCGTGTTCGGCCACCATCAGCACATGCTCCAGCCGCTCGGCTGGTACGAGGGCAAACCCATCGCGTGGGGCCTCGGCAACTTCGTGTGGCAGGCCCATCCGGCCAACGCTCGCCCGACGGCGATCGCCCAATTCGTATTCGAACCCGACGGCCGCATCGGTGCCTGCCTCGTCCCCGTCTACATCGAAGACACCGGTCATCCCGTCCTGAGCGAAGGCTACGAAGAACCGTGTGCTCCGTCCGAGTAGCAAGTAGCAAGACCAAAGCAGGGTTCACCAGAGGAAACTCCCGGGCGCCCGAGCAAGGGTCCGGTCTTGATACTTGCTACTTGTGTCTTGTTACTGGATCCTGAACACCGGGTGGTCTGCGGCCACCGCCACGAAATCGGCGACCGTCGGCTCTTCGGGTACGTCGAAATATGCTCCGA
>CAZONX010000001.1:27828-42428 GCA_964581295.1 uncultured Acidimicrobiaceae bacterium | reverse complement strand
ACCGCCACGAAATCGGCGACCGTCGGCTCTTCGGGTACGTCGAAATATGCTCCGACGACCTTTTCGAGGTCTTGGTAGTACTCGAGTAGGACCGGGCCTGCTTCGTCCGGTTCCACTTCGATCACCGTGATACGTTCCTTCGATCCGCCGCGACTCAGCGTTGCGCCGTCGGCGGCCCGGATGTTGTGGACCCACGGCACGGGGCCGTACGGCGCCACGAGATAGCGATACTCGCCGACCTCGATTGGCGTGACCGGGACCGTCCTTGATTCGCCGGAACGGCGACCGGTCACGGTCAGCTCCCAGGCCGGGCCCTTGCCGAGGCGAGCGAGCATCGATGCCATCCAATTGACCGCTCTCCGAGTTGTTGTGACTTCGTAGTGCTTCGCCATGGCACCGAACGCTACACGGCGGGACGCCCCGCGTGCCTTCCTCCTAGAATCAACGCATGGGAGTAGTGATCGCGGTCGCAAATCAGAAGGGCGGAGTGGCGAAGACCACCACCGTTCACACCCTCGCCGCGGCACTCGTCGAGCGCGGCAAACGCGTCTTGATCGTCGATCTCGATCCGCAGGCCTGCCTCACCTACGAAAACGGCGTCAACCCGGACGATCTCGATGCCACAGTCCACGATGTCATGCTCGGCCGAGTCGGCATCGCCGACGTCGTCATCGACGTCAACGGCATCGACCTCGTGCCATCCTCGATTGACCTTGCTGGCTCGGAGGTCCACCTCCTCACGAAGACGGGCCGCGAATTCGTCCTCGGGCGCGCGCTGCGAGCCGTCGTTGACGACTACGACTTCGTCTTCATCGACTGCGCTCCATCGCTGGGCATTCTCACGCTCAACGGTCTCACGGCAGCGGGCCACGTGCTCATCCCGTTCCAAGCCGAGACGCTGTCGCATCGTGCCGTCGGGCAACTGCTCGAGACGATCGGTGATGTGCGCGCGTACACCAACGAAGACCTCGAGGTCATGGGGGCGGTCGCAACGATGTTCGACGGGCGGACCAATCTGGGGAAGCAGGTGCTCGTCGAGGTCGCCGAGACGCACGATATCGAGGTTCTGGCACCGCCGATCCCACGCTCCGTCAAGGTGGCAGAAGCGCCGGGTCTGGGGCGCTCCGTCCTCGATCACGCTCGTCGATCGAAGAGCGCCGAGGCCTACCGGGCGCTCGCCCTTGAAGTGGAGCGACGAGCATGACCGATCGCAGCGACCCGCAAGGCAAGCGGGCACTCTTCGAGACGCCGGCGACCGACATCGACGATCCACTCGAAGATGACGAACTCCGCGACCCGGAGCGCCGCGAAGGGCAGGATGCGCTGTTCTCGACCGGCGAGCATCAATCTGGAACCGGCGTCATCGACTGCTCACACTGCGGAACGAAGACACGAGCGTCGCACGTCGACATCGGCGTACGGATCGCCTTGATCTCACTCTGGATTCCCGGCAAGCACTTCAGCCGGTGGATGCAATGCCCGAATTGCCAACGGCGGTCGTGGTGCCGCGTTGAGTGGTGGGCCTAGGAACGCCCGACGAACCGTTCGCGATCGACGACGAACCGTATGTGGTTGCCGGTCGCAATAGTTCGGTCTCCTTCGTTCGCCGTGAGGCGGTAGGACACGGCTCGACCGTCTACGTCGACGACCTCCGCGATCGCCTCAACCGACGCTCCGACAAACGAAGCCGCAAGGTGGTCCACGCCAATTTGGGTCCCCACCGAAGTCACCTCTTCGTCGAGGCTGTCAGCGATGGCAGCGACCGCTGCCTGCTCGAGGAGGGCGACGATACGCGGCGTGCCGAGCACGGGGACGTCACCGCTCCCCAGGGCGATTGCAGTGTCCGCTGCTGTGACGGTCAGAGTTGCGCGTCCGGTGGCGCCGATGTCGATTCCCATATCGGCCAGACTGTACCGCTCCAGGCGCAGTCCGAAGATGAGAACGGGGGTCACACCTGATGGTTGAGTCGAGCAATTGTCGCCGCTTGCCGGTGGCAGCCCTGCGAGCAGCCGATGTCCCGTTCGATCGCCGCGGCCTCGGGGTGCACCGGCGATGAGGCACCCGATCGATCTCATCGGCGGTGCCATCGTCGCCTACGGCCCGGACCGGCTCCGGTTCTTCACTGACGGCTGGGGAGACCGAACGGTGATCGAGACCGTGGTTGTGCCCACCGAAGAACCCGATCCGATATCGATCGATTGGGTCTCTGAGGTTACGGAGGACGAGATGCAGATCTCCGTTGGGATCTTCGAGAGCCCTGCTGCCGTGATGCCGGATCATGCCAGGCACGGCGCGGTGACGCTCATCGCCCCGCGGTCGGGGACCGACCGGGTGGTGGTGATGATGGCGGCATGGAACGAACACGACTCCCGAGCCCGATTCGGGATCGCCCGCCGTCTCGCCCAGAGAGGAATCGGCACCCTCGTGCTCGAGAATCCCTACTACGGAGTGCGACGGCCAGACGATCACGACGGCCAGCCGATCAGGACCGTCGACGATTTCTTTCGGATGGGCATCGGCGCATTGACCGAAGGCCGAGGCCTCCTGGCAACCGTGCGCTCCTGGGGGAAGGTGCCTGGCGTGGCCGGCTACTCGATGGGAGGAAACCTGGCGGCGCTGGTGAGTTCGACCATGCCGTTTCCGGTTGCGACGGCGCCACTCGCGGCGTCCTACTCGCCCTCGCCGGTCTACCTCGACGGTGTGCTGCGCTCCGGCATCGACTGGGCGCCGCTCGGCGGCGAGAATGCCGCGGAGGCGCACCTTCGCGAGACGCTGCTCTCCGCCTCCGTCCTCGATCGTCCGCCGCCCGACCATGCTCGGCATGCGGTGCTCGTGTCGGCCCGATCCGACGGTTATGTCCCGCCGGCGGCAACCGAGGCGCTGCACGATCACTGGCCGGGGTCCGAGCTGCGGTGGATCGGTGGTGGCCACGCCACCTTGCTGTGGTTCCACAAGCGGGCACTGGCCGACGCCATCGAGGACTCGTTCGACCGACTGCTCGGCGCAGAGGCAGCGATCGACCGATGAAGTAGCCTCGCTGGCACGGAGGAATCGATGAGCGCAGGCATCATCATCTACATCGCGGGGGCGCTCTTCGTCTACGGCCTGGTCTCGAAACGTCTCCGGGCCACCCCCGCCTCCGGCCCGATCGTGTTCGTCGCATTCGGCCTGGTCGCCTACGCGACGGGGGTCATGGAACCGATTCAGGTGGTCGGATCGCCCGTGAGCGTCGTGCTCGAATTCACGCTGGCCCTGCTGCTCTTCAGCGACGCCTCGAAGGTTCACATTCGGTCATGGGAGGCCGAGATGGACCTCCCGACCAGGCTCCTCTCGATCGGCATGCCGCTCACCATCGTCTTCGGCACGTTCGCTGCGGCTCTCATGTTCCCCTCCGTCGGCCTCGTCGGGGCGGCGATCATCGCCACAATTCTTTCGCCAACCGATGCTGCCCTTGGGAGGGCCGTGGTGGAGAACCCACGAGTTCCGCTCCGCATCAGGGAAGCCCTCGGGATCGAGGCGGGCCTCAACGACGGGATTGCGCTTCCGATCCTCCTCTTCCTCGCCGCACTCGCCAAGACAGAGGAGGGGGTGTCGCTGTGGAGGCTGGTCCTCGAGGGTATTGGGATCGGTGCAGCCGTCGGACTCGCCGCCGGGGCGCTTGCCGCTGTCGCGCTCCAGCTCGCCGTCCGCCGTGGATGGATTGCGACGAGTTGGATGCGTATCGCAGTTGTGGCGGTCGCAATCATCACCTTCCTTGTCGCCGATGAGCTCGGGGGCAGCGGGTTCATCGCCGCCTACGTGGGGGGCAACACCTTTGGCCGCGTCATCGACGTCAACGACCATGCAACCGGCGAATTCAACGATGACCTCGGGAACATCCTTGCGATGGTCTCGTTTCTCCTCTTCGGCGCCTACATTCTCGGCCCCAACCAGTCGGTCTTCGGCATCACGACTGTTGTCTATGCCCTGTTGAGTCTCACCGTGATCCGGATGATCCCGGTCGCGATCTCGATGATCGGGACTGGACTTCGAGCACCGACGGTCGTCTATCTCGGCTGGTTCGGACCTCGCGGGCTGGCGTCGATCATCTTTGCGGGCGTGCTCATCGAGGAGACTGGTCTCGACGATGCGCAGGGCATCGTCGGAGCTGTGATCGTCACCGTCACGCTCAGCGTGATCCTCCACGGCGTGAGCGCTCCGTGGGGAGCGAAACGCTACGCCGACTGGTATGAACGCGCCGAAGCGGCCACCGACGGCAAGACGTAGCGCCCTCGATTCCCACTCAATCCCGTTCTTGCGTAGATAGTGGAAGCCCGCTTCCCATAGTTACGCAAGAACGTGGGGGGGTTCGTCCGCTAGGCGTCCCTGACCTGGAACCCGGCGACGATCTGCATGACCCCGTCGACGATGAAGAACACGCCGGCGATGATCGCCAGAACGAGCACCGAAGCGGCGGGCCACAGCAGGACAACGGCGCCAGCGGCGACTGCCAGTGCTCCGCCGCCGATCACCCATCCACGGTTCTCCATGGCGCTGTCGCTGATGCCGCGGAAGATGTCGACGAGTCCGGAAATGATCCAGAAGATGGCGGAGATGAGCACGATGATGGCGATGGTCTCGGCCGGGTTCCGCATGACGACGATCCCCAGCACAATCCCGACCACGCCGACAATCATGAGCACCCAGCGGCCATCGGTGTCGCCGCCGAACAGGGCGATGAGGAAGCGCATAATGCCGAAGAAGAGCATCCAGATGCCGATCAGGAATCCGACGACGCCGAGGGTCTTGCCGGGCCACAACAACAAGGCTGCGCCGATGAGGATGGCAAGGCCCCCCGAGACCACCAACAACCACCAGTAGCTCTTCAGCTCGTTGTACACGGACGTCTGCATGCAATACCTCTCACTCGTTCGACCAGCGCACGCATGCTACCGGCGTCGGGGCAACGCCCATTTGCATTCTGTGGGCTCAGGACGTCAAATACGACGTCACGAACCCTGGGTACGCGGATTATGGACGGTGTCAGGCGACGATGGTCTCGCCGTCGAGTTGCTGGACGACGAATGCCACCACCAGCGACTCGCGCCGTGGCCATCCACCAAGGTGATCGAGGGCCGTCGCGTTCGCATGTGCCTGGAACTCCGCCGCTGACATGACCGACTGGGGCCCGACGACGAGCTCGAGCCCGGGCCGGGCCTTCAGCTCTCCGGCGACGAGGTCGAAGCCTTCCATTTCGACGACAGCGAGCCGCAGGTCCTGGCAACGGCGGACGAACCGCATCGCCGCATCCCTCGGGAAGAATCCCTCGCCGTCTTCGGAACGGAAGGCAGACAATGGATCGAACTCCGAGAGCAGCTCAACCGTCGCCGGATCCTCCTCCGACCAGTCGTCGGCGCCTTCCTCCCGCTTCGCCTGGACGTTTTCACCGCCGAGTTGAATGAGACCGTCGACCTGATCGAACGCCATTGGGTCGACGATCTTCTCAGCCATCTCCAAGACACGGAACAGCTCGCGCATCTCGAGATCGTGGACGTCATCGCCGGCCGCTGGGTAGATCTGCACAACCGTCGCGGTGCCGTCCCAGAAGACCATCCCGACAAACTCGTTCTCCATCCACAACTCGACGATCGGTTCGTCGAAGTCTTCTCGTTCGGTCTCGACGATGCGGATAGTGTTCATGAGGCTCCGTGGTGGCGTGCCCTCAGAATACCGTCCGATCGATCACGGCTCGATCGTCACACCGCGCCAGAATGCCACCCGCCCGGCAATCTCGGCGGCAGCCGGCTTCGGATCGTCGTAGTGCCAGGCAGCTCCGGGGTTCACGTCGCCATCGACGGTCACATCGAAATAGCCGGCTTCCCCCTTCCACGGGCAGCGGCTCGCCAAATCGCTCGACGCGAAATGCTCCTGATTCAGCGCGGTCATCGGGAAGTAGTGGTTCCCTTCCACGATCACGGTGTCATCACTCTCAGCGATGACAGTTCCATTCCACACGGCTTTCGGCATTGTCCGGCTCCCTGGTTGGCTGTCCAGGTCAACGCGCGAGCGCGGCCCGGCATTTCCGAAGCCTCGCGCTACATGACCCAGGGGATGATCCGATAGGGAATCGCCGATCGGTAGTCGCGGTATCCCGGCACCTTGTCGACCAGCCGATCCTCTTCGAATCCGGTCTTGGCCATGAAGAACGGAATGAAGACAAGGCTGACCAGCACACCCGCAGGGTTCAAGAACGCCAGGGCCATCCCAATTGCCCCCATGATGACGGCGAAGTAGATCGGATGCCGAACCAGCCGATAGGGCCCGCTGTCGACCAGCCTGGCCTCATCGATCGGGTGCGGGAAGATCGTGAGATCCCGGCCGAGCAGCGCCACCGACCAGCCGCCGACCACGGCAGCGATCAGCATCATGCCAACGCCGGTGATCCTGGCGAACCCGAGACCGAAGCCCTCAGTCAGTCCATCGGTAGCAACCATTGCATACGCATACATCGCAAAGAGCAGCAGCTGGCCGACGACCCACCAACCACCGCGGTCGGTGAAACTCACTGTCGACACCACCCCTCACAACCTGATATACTACGACTCAAGTTTTCTGGCATAAAGGATTCACCATCGAGGTTGAATCAGTGTACGATCTTGAACGCCCACGAATGGATACCCATGGACTTCAACGCTTTCACGCAGAAATCTCAGCAAGCCACCCTCGCCGCTCGCGAACTCGCAACGCAGCGTAACCACCCCTATGTAGAACCCACGCACTTGCTCGCCGGACTGCTCGCACAACCCGACGGGCTCATCTACCCCGTGCTTGCGAAGCTCGACATCCACGCCACCGACGTCTCCGGACCGGTCGGTCGGTCGCTCGACGCGATTCCGGCCGTCGTCGGCGGCAGCGACGTCGCCTTCTCCCCCGAAGCGATCCGGTTGCTCGACAGCGCCGACGGTGAGCGGCAGGCGCTCAAGGACGACTACGTGTCGGTCGAGCACATCCTCCTGGCCCTCGCGGCGTCCGATGGAAGCTCCGGCGACCTGCTGCGCTCATTGGGCGCTACCAAGGACGCCATGCTCGGTGTGCTCGCCGACATCCGCGGCAGCCAGCCCGTCACCTCTCAGAGCCCCGAAGACACGTTCGCACCGCTCGAAAAGTACGGGCGCGACCTCACCGAACTCGCCCAAAACGGCAAGCTCGACCCCGTGATCGGTCGCGACGAGGAGATCCGCCGCACGATCCAGGTGCTGTCCCGTCGCACCAAGAACAACCCGGTGCTGATCGGCGAGCCGGGCGTCGGCAAGACGGCAATCGTTGAGGGCCTCGCCCAACGCATTGTCGACGGCGATGTGCCGGAGGGTCTGAAGAACAAACGCATCGTCGGAATCGACATGGGTAGCCTTGTTGCCGGCGCCAAGTACCGCGGCGAGTTCGAGGAGCGTCTTCAGGCCGTGCTCGCCGAGATCCAGGCCGCCGAGGGCCGAGTCATCACATTCATCGACGAGATGCACACAATCGTGGGCGCCGGCGCGTCCGAGGGTTCGATGGACGCATCGAACATGCTCAAGCCGATGCTCGCTCGCGGCGAACTCCGCATGATCGGAGCGACGACGCTCGACGAGTACCGCAAGTACATCGAGAAGGACTCAGCCCTCGAACGGCGATTCCAGCCCGTCGTCGTGGAGCCGCCTTCTGTCGAGGACGCCATCGGGATCCTCCGCGGCCTCAAGGAGCGCTACGAGGTGCACCATGGCGTTCGCATCACCGATGCCGCCCTGGTCGCAGCGGCCGTGATGTCCGACCGCTACATCACTGGTCGCCTTCTCCCCGACAAGGCCATCGACCTCATGGATGAAGCGGCCTCGCGTCTGCGCATCGAGATCGACTCGATGCCGGAGGAGATCGACGAGCTGACCCGGCGCCGGCGCCAACTCGAGATCGAGCGCCAGGCGCTCACCAAGGAGACCGACGATGCGTCGCGAGCTCGGCTTGCAGCGATCGAGCAGGATCTCGCCAACCTCGGAGAGGAGCTCGACGCCCTCAGCGCCCACTGGCAGCTCGAGAAGGACGCCATCGACAACATCCGATCCACCAAACACGAGATTGAAGAGACCCGAGCGGCGACCGACCGGGCCGAACGCTCCGGAGATCTCGAACAGGCAGCCCAGCTGCGGTATGGGACGCTCCCCGATCTGGAGCGCGATCTTGCGGACCGTCAGACGAAGCTCGAAGGCCTTCAAGCCGACACGAAGATGCTCAAGGAGGAAGTCGACGACGAGGATGTCGCCGAGGTCGTCAGCCGCTGGACCGGCATCCCGGTTGCGAAGCTGATGGAGGGTGAGGTTCAGAAGCTCGTCCGCCTCGAAGAGCACCTCCATGAGCGGGTGGTCGGCCAGCACGACGCGGTCGAGTCGGTCTCGAATGCCATTCGTCGCTCGCGGGCCGGGCTCTCCGATCCAAATCGCCCAATCGGCTCGTTCCTCTTCCTCGGCCCGACCGGCGTGGGCAAGACCGAACTCGCCCGCGCTCTGGCGAGCTTCCTGTTCGACGATGAGCGAGCCATGGTCCGCGTCGACATGTCGGAGTACATGGAGAAGCACTCGGTGAGCCGGCTCATCGGTGCGCCTCCCGGATATGTTGGCTACGACGAGGGCGGACAGCTCACCGAGGCGGTGCGGCGACGCCCCTACGCCGTCATCCTGCTCGATGAGGTCGAGAAGGCCCACCCGGACGTCTTCAACACGCTGCTCCAACTCTTGGATGACGGCCGTCTCACCGACGGTCAAGGACGCACCGTCGACTTCTCGAACACGGTGCTGATCATGACGTCGAACCTCGGATCCGAGTTCATCGTCCCCGACCTGCCCGACGAGGCCATCGAAGACCGGGTCATGGATGTCGTGCGTACGCACTTCCGCCCGGAGTTCCTCAACCGGATCGACGATGTGATCGTCTTCCACCGCCTCACGAAGGAAGATCTGCGGGAGATCGCAGCGATCCAGTTCAGCGGGTTCGCTGGTCGCCTCGCCGATCGCCGAATCGAACTCGCGCTCTCCGACGAAGCAGCGGATTGGCTTACCGAGCACGGCTACGACCCCGTCTACGGCGCCCGCCCACTCAAGCGGCTGCTCCAGACAGCGATTGCAGATCCGCTTGCGCTCGCCATCCTCGACGGCACGTTCCGCGACGGCGATACGATCGAGGTCACGGTCGACGGAGACCAGCTCGGCTTCGAAAAGGTCTGAACCGATCGAGGCTCAGCCGATCGCCATCCTGCCGCCGGGCACAACAGCGACCGGCCGCTGCGGCGCCACCCGGCCGGGAAGCTCGACCACGAAGCAGGCCCCTCCGAGGCGATCCGAACGCCGATACGTGGCGGTACCGCCGTGCGAGTCGGCAATGCTCTTCACCATGGCGAGGCCGATCCCTGAGCCCGGAGTCACGGCGTTGTAGCGGTTCTGGCCCCGCTCAAATCGCTCCCAGATCGTGATCTCGTGCTTCTTCGGCACTCCTGGTCCGGAGTCATGAATCTCGATGATCAAGCCACTCCCCTCGGCGTAGGCGACGACCAGGCACCGATCACCGCCGTACCGAGCAGCGTTCGAGAGCAGGTTCACCATGATCTGCTGAAGGCGATTCCCGTCCACGACTGCCGTGAGACCCGGCTTGACCTCGACCTCGACATGTCGCCTATTGATCGTCGTGGCAAGGATCGCGTTCTCGATGATCGCGGCCACAGTGCATTCGGAGAGATCAAGATCCATCCGATCCGGCACGCCGTGGGCGAGCGCAAGCAGATCCTCAACGATGCGTTCTAGATAGGCGGCCTGGTCAGCGACGATCTCGACCATTTCGATGCGCTCGGCCTTCGACAGCGAGGAATCCTCCTTGACGACTTCGAGGAAGCCAACCATCGCCGTCAGCGGCGTCCGGAGCTCGTGCGAGATCGAGGAAACGAGGTCCGAACGCTGCTGCTCGACAAGGGCGCGGTTCTCGCGGATCGAAATCCCCTGCCGCGCAACCACCAGCAACCCCACAAGGAGTGTCGCAATGAGTAGAACTTGATCGTCGGCAGTCAGCTCATCATCCCAGAGCCGAGAGGCGAGAGCGATGATCATGATGGTTGCCGCCGAATAGGGTGCGACCAACGCCCAGGTGGACGAACGTCGGTCGGCGAACTCTTTGGGCTGCGGAACGTTATCGACGTTGAGGGCAGTGAGAAGGAAGAAGGCGGCGGCCACCAGGTACACGCCGTACAGCGGCTGAGCGTCGACAAACGACTTACCGGCACCCTCGATGAGGTAACTCACATCCGCGATCCCTTGGAGGGTGACGGCAACACTGAAGAGGATCAATCGAATGTCGAACCGCAGCATCGATCGCCGGAGCGTCACGATTATCACGACGACGATGATGAGGATATCGACCAGCACATAGAGCACACCGAAGACCCGATCAACAAGCGGCGCCCCATCCAATCCAGTGGCGATCGGCTCGAGGATGAACACCCAGGTGAGCGCACCAATGGAAATCGCCGCGACGACACCATCCAAAGCGACGCGCCCTCGCTGTAGCGCATCACCCTCGGTGTGCGGGAGCGATGCCATGCCAACAAGGATGATCACGTACCCGGCCACGAAGAACGCGTCGGAAATGCCAAACGTTGGCGGATCAAAACCGAGTAGGACTTGTATTGCCAATACGCCGATGCCGCTGGTTGCCACCATCAGGCCAATGCCTACGAGGGTCCAGGCGCGGCGCTCGACGCTTGCGAGGTTGCGCGAACCCCGTAGGAACAGGAACCCGGCAACCATGTCTCCGAGCAGGATTCCGAGTGGTGCGACCGCGTGCGAGAACTCGGTCTCGCCGAGCAGGAGGATCAACGCCGCCACGCCGACAATGACAAACGTCATGGTGGCATACCAAGGCATGCGTACGCGACCGTACCTTGACCCGGTTGGCAGTTGGACCCGCATGTCCATCTATCGGCTCGGTCGGCCAATAGGTGAAGCCATCATGACGCGGAGGGTTCAGTCTCCTCCACAAGGACATCGGCTTCGTCCCGCAGATCTACAACGAGCTCGGTGGCCGGAGCGTACTCGGGAAGCCGTCTCTCGATCGCGTCCATCAGGCTGCCAAGTTGGGCTCGATTGTTGTGGAGCGTCTGCGCAAATCGCACTCCGCCGTGACCTACCGGTACGGCAGGGAAGATTGCGGCACTGAGATAGAAGCCGTCCTGCATCAAACGTCGAGTCAGTTCCACGGCCGGCCGAGACGGCCCAACGCGTACGAACCATATCGGACTGGTAGCGAGTGAAGCAACCGGAAGCTCTCGCCGAATAATCTCCGATCGCACCCAGGCGATATCGTCGAGCAATCGCTTCTGGCGCTCTGCGTGCTCCGGGGTGAGGTGGATTCGAGCCGACTCCACGGAGGCCCCCAAGTCGGGGGGAGGTATCGGACCCGAGAAGGTAAGTGGACCACCGACCAGCTGGACGCGACGTGCCAGGGCCGGGTCGCCGAAGATGAGGACAGCCCCTACCGACCCAAACGACTTCGCGAACCCCGCTGCTACCACGATCCGATCGGTTAGCGGAGTCTCGGAAAGCACATAGCCCCGGCCTGATTCTCCCTGCCACCCGAATCCGTGGGCATCGTCGTAGTAGGCGTAGAGATTCTCATAGTGCGCCTGCAGGGCGGCGATCCTCTTGACGGGAGCAAGATCGCCGTGCATCGAGTACACGCCGTCGGCGAGATACCACACATGTCGGTAGTCGGCAGCACTCTGCTCAAGCCGTCTCTCGAGGGCTGAGATGTCATTGTGAGGCACGCATTCGACGAGGACGCCCGCCCCACGCAGATTCTGAGTCGCCAGGTGGACCGAGTCGTGCGTCTGAGCGTCGACCAAAACGAGGTCTTCGGGAGCGATCATGATCGGCAGGGCCGCGATGTGCGCCAGCGTCGTAGTCTGAGCAACGGCTACCGAGCCTCCGGTCATTTGGCGAAGGCGGCCCTCGAGCTGGTCGTAAAGAGGAAGAGCCGTGTACGTGGGAGACGACGAGTAGCTCGTGCCGTAGCGTTCGGTGGCGTCGATCGTCGCAGATTTGAGCCGCTCGTCGCGGTTCAGTGCAAGGTATGCACAGGAACCGAAGTCGGCAAGATCGTGGCCGTCGATCCTGATCGTGGCACCGTCGAGGCGCTCGTCTTCGATCCGACGATGGATGATGCCCGCCTCAATGCCGAGCTCGAGTCGGCTCGCAGCCATATCCAAGATCCGGTCGTGCCTTGACCGCATGTGCCTACCTCTTCACTTGACTGCCGCAGCAGCCCCCTGAGCCCCAAGCGGAAACCTAGTACCGCTGTCAAGGTGCCGAATTTCCTCGCCCATGCACGTCTTGGACCAGCAAGCGTCGTAGCATCTCTGGCCGATGAGCTCGTTGCAACCATTCACTCTCCTGCTCGTTGCGGCACTGCTTGTCGCGGCGTGTCAGTCCGCGTCCGGGGAGACCTCGACCACCACGACATTCGCTCAGATGTCGACAACGAGCACGACGGCGGCGCCGACCACGACGACCGGCGCAGCAACCTCGACTACGGCCGCGACTACGACGACCACGACGATTCCGGCGCCGGAATGCACCGTTCGGGACATCGGCACCGACGACGACTTCTACCGCAAGACATGCGAACAGAGCGGCATTGCCGTCGTTGCCGGACAGGACGTCGAAGCGACAGCCCTCGAGGCGGCGGCCGATCGTATGAACGCCTTGCTCACCAACCGGCCCGAGCTCGCCACAGCGGTTGCTTCATCGATTGGACACGTGGCGGTCATCGGCCGGGATCAGCGCATCACTAGCCTCCCCGACTTCGAGGATCTCTATTCGATCCACCCCGGGACCAACTGGGCACGTCTCGGCCGCTCATTTCCGGGTACCGAGGAGATTCCCGTTCCGGCCGGCGCCGAGGAGAACCTCCTGTGCCTCGAATCTGATCGCTACGAGGGTGAGGACATGTTCCTCCGAGACTTCGGCTGGACGATCCGCCGGTTCGGCATTGCACCCACCGACCCGGATCTCGATCGCGCAATCGAGGATGCCTACGGGCGAGCCATCGCAGCTGACCTGTGGCGAAACACGGTCGCCGAGGTCAACTCCGACATGTACTGGGCTGAGGGCGTCCAGTCGTTCTTCGACGCGAACAACGAAGAGAAGGACGAAAAGGACCAGATCCACAATCAGATCGACACGCGAGACGAGCTGCGCACGTACGACTCGAATCTCTATCGCCTGCTCGTCGATGTCTTCGGCGATTCCGACTGGCGCCCGGAGTGCCTTGCCAGCGGCTGAGCCGCAACCTCGCTTGATTCCTCTTGGCCGACGGCCGACGAAGAACAGCTGTCCAATCACTGAATCCCCCTTGCCAACCTGCCCAATCCATGATATATGTTGATACAAGGTATCCTATGAAACACTATATCTGACATCGCAAGACTTGGAGGGAGCCAAACGTGGATCACAATTCCCAGCTCCTCAAAGGGGTGCTCGACATGTGCCTGCTCTCACTCATCGCTGAGGAACCCAGCTATGGGTACGAGATGGCAGCCAAGCTGAAGGACCGAGGGCTGAAGCTGGTGAGCGACGGGAGCATCTACCCAACGCTCTCCCGACTCCAGAAGGCCGGCCTCGTCGAGGGCTACTTCATCGAAGCCGATGGGAGCGGGCCGCCTCGCAAGTACTACCGGATCGTGGAGCCGGGCCGAGAGCGACTCCAAGAGTGGTCGGGTGAATGGAAGGATCTGAGCGCCGGAGTCTCGGCAATACTGAACGGAGGTGAGCATGACTGATCGAAGCGTCGACCAAATCGTTACCGAGTGCGCCCGCTACTGGCGGGACACCGGAGTGCCGGCTGCGACCGCCGCCGAAATGCGCAACGAGTTGAACGACCACCTCAGCGAAGCCTCCGCAGCGGGACAGTCGATCGACCAGGTCGTCGGCCCCGATCTCGCCGCCTTCGCGGAGGAATGGGCCACGGCGTACCGGCATCCGGCGACACCCCCTCCCCCGAAAGATGACAGAAGCGGATCGAGTGCGATCTGGATCTGGCTCACGATCGGACTGCTCGGCATCGCGTTTGCAGCCGTGGCAATCCTCGCACCGAAAGGAACCGAAGTGGACGCTGAACAATGGAGATGGATCTGGATTGGCGTGGCCGTCGTGCTCGCTGTCGGCGAGCTTCTGACCGCGGGATTCTTCCTGCTGCCGTTCGCCGTAGGAGCCGCAGCCGCAGCCGTGCTCGCGTTCCTGGGCGTTGGTGTGCCAATCCAACTCGTCACGTTCGTCGGGATCTCAGTGGTATTCCTTGCCATCCTCCAGCGTTTCGCTCGCAGTGAGCAGGATGACTCAGTCGCCGCACCCGCCGGCGCCAACCGCTTCGTTGGGCAGCTCGCTGTGGTCATCGAGCCGGTCAAGTACCTCGACACGAACGGGATGGTTCGCATGGGTACCGAGGAGTGGCGAGCGAAGGTCGACTCCGACATCGTGATCCCCAAGGGCGCTCGCGTCGAGATCGTCGAGGTACGCGGGACGCGACTGGTGGTCAAGCCCATCCCGCCA
>CAZONX010000001.1:18739-27728 GCA_964581295.1 uncultured Acidimicrobiaceae bacterium | reverse complement strand
CAGGAGGTCATCACGAGGGACAACGTCGTCGTCACCGTCGACGCGGTCGTGTACTACCAGGCCACCGACCCGGTGAAGCTGAAGTACAACGTGATGAACTTCATCCTCGCGGCGACGAAGCTGGCACAGACCAACCTTCGTAATGTCGTCGGTGATATGGACCTCGATGACGCACTTACTTCACGCGAGACCATCAACACCGAACTGCGGCAGATCCTCGACGAGGCGACCGACGTGTGGGGAACCCGCGTGGTCCGCGTCGAGATCCAGCGGATCGACCCGCCGACCGACGTGACCCAGGCGATGCACCGCCAGATGAAGGCCGAGCGCGAACGGCGTGCGGTCGTCACCGAGGCCGAGGGTGAGAAGCGGTCCCAGATCCTTCGGGCCGAAGGCGTCAAGGCGTCTCGCATCCTCGAAGCCGAGGGTCAGGCTCAGGCGATCAAGGAAGTCGCCGAGGCCGAAAAGTTCCAGAAGCTGACCGTCGCAGAGGGTGAAGGACAGGCGATCGAGCGGGTGTATGGAGCTATCCACAATGGAGATCCGACTCCCGACCTCATCGCAATCCAGTACCTGAATGCGCTTCAGGGCATTGCGGACGGCAAGGCCACGAAGCTGTTCCTGCCGCTGGAGACGAGCGGAATCCTCGGATCCCTCGGTGCAATCGGCGAGATCTTCGGATCCTCCGACGACACCGGAGCGATGTAGGCGCCCGCAGATTCGGACAACCCGGAGGGAGCGCGAAAGCGCTCCCTCCGTCCGTTTATCCCTTCGGCCGAAGGACGGGGGGAAGCGAAGGAGCAGCAGCGACGACGCAGGGGAGTCCCGGCGGCCAGCGGCCCAGTACTCTCTTCCCTCGCAAGTACACGCCATACACAAAGGGGGGCCTTCATGGTCCAGGAATTCCGCGACTTCATAGCGAAGGGCAACATGATCGACATCGCGGTCGGTTTCATCATGGGCGCCGCGTTCATCGCGCTCATCGGTGCACTCGTCGAGAACGTGCTCATGCCGATCGTCGCCATCCCGTTCGGCGAGCCGAGCTTCGACAGCATCATCTGGACGATCAATGACTCGCAGATTCTGATCGGCTCGTTCATCACGGCCATCGTTGCGTTCTTGCTCGTCGCTCTTGCGGTGTTCTTCTTCATCGTCAAGCCGTACAACGCCTACCGCGACAGCGCAGGAACGGACGAGGAAGAGGATGCCGGACCCACCGAGGTCGAACTCCTCGAGCAGATCCGGGACTCCCTCGCGAACCGGAACTGACACCAACCAACAACGCATGGAGAGGGGGTTCGCCACGTTGGCGAACCCCCTCTTCATGTATCGTGGGCGACGCCATCAGCACCAAGGAGCGCCACCAGATGTTCGGCTATGCAGGGAAGATCCTTCACGTTGACCTCACCGCCGGAACCCTCGAGATCGAGGAGCCGCCCGAAGAGCGCTACCGCACCTACCTCGGAGGCAGCGCCCTCGGGCTCTACTACCTGCTGAAGAACACGCCGGCCGGCGCCGACCCCTACGGACCGGAGAACACGCTCGCGTTCATGCTTTCGGGCGTGACGGGGGCCCCGGTCGCCGGCCAGAGCCGATGCACCGTGGTGGCGAAATCGCCGCTCACCGGCGCGGTCGGCGATAGCCAGGCCGGCGGGTTCTGGCCGGCCGAACTGAAGTTCGCAGGCTTCGACGGCATCGTCGTCACCGGCACCTCGCCGAAGCCGGTCTACCTCTGGATCAAGGAAGGACAGGCCGAACTGCGCGACGCGTCCCACCTGTGGGGCAAGACGACCAACGAAGTCGACGACATCCTCGAAGCCGAACTCGACGACCGCCGCATCGAGGTCCTCCAGGTTGGCCCAGCAGGTGAGAAGAAGGTCCGCTTCGCCGCCATCATGTCGATGGCCACACGCGCCCACGGACGAACCGGAATGGGAGCGGTGATGGGCTCCAAGATGCTCAAGGCGATCGTCGTTCGCGGCGGCAAGAAGAAGCTGCCGATGGCCGATCCCGAGGCGTTGCGCGCCATCGTCCAGCGCGCCATTCCGCTCGTCCGAGACGACGAGGACATCTGGGAGCTCGCGAAGTACGGGACCATGGGCATTACTGAGAGCCAGAGCGCGGTGGGTGGCCTGCCAACGCGGAACTTCCTGAGCGGATCGTTCGGCTTCGACGATGCCAAGGCGATCGGCGCCGATCGCTACTACGACGAGATCCTGCGCGGAGCCGAAACCGGAGACCAGCTGAAGCAGGGTCGGGAGACGTGCTACTCGTGCGCCGTGCGGTGCAAGCGTGTGGTCGACGCCGAGTGGCAGGAGAAGGCCATCAATGCGGAATCTGGCGGACCCGAATACGAGACCGTCGCCATGTTCGGTTCCGACTGCGGCATCAACGATCCCTACGTCATCGCCTACGCCAATCAGCTGTGCAACGAATACGGAGTCGACACGATCTCGGCCGGGGCAACGATGGCGTTTGCGATCGAGTGCTTCGAAAAGGGCCTCATCACGGCGAGCGACACCGGTGGTATCGAACTCGCCTGGGGCGACGGCGAGGCGATGATCGCAATGCTCGAGGCAACCCTCAATCGAGAGGGCTTCGGCGACATTCTCGCTGAGGGATCCGAGGCTGCATCGGTTCGCATCGGCAACGGGGCGGCAGACTTCGTGGTCACCTCGAAGGGACAAGAACTCCCCGCCCACATGCCCCGCGTCAAGCCGACGCTCGGCGTGATCTATGCCGTGAACCCGTTCGGCGCCGACCACCAGTCGAGCGAGCACGACCCGATGTATACGCCGGACACGATCGCTGAGAGCCCCGACAAATACCAGAAGCGCATGGCCGACATCGGCCTCACCAATCCGCAGCCGGAAGACTCACTCAACGAGGAGAAGGTCCGCTACGCGCTGATCACCCAATACGCCTACTCGGCGATGGACACCGCCGACGTCTGCCAGTTTGTCTACGGCCCCGGCTGGGAGATGCTCGGGATGGACGACCTCGCCAACGTGATCAACGCCGTGACGGGCATGGAAGTCACCGTCGACGATCTCCTGCTCTACGGCCGCCGACGCCTGAACCTGCTGCGAGCGTTCAACGCGCGTGAGGGCATTGCCAGCGAACGCGACACCCTCCCGAAGCGGCTCTACGACGATCCCCTTGAAGACGGTCCGAACGCCGGAGCGACCCTCGATCGTGACACCATCGCCGAAGCCATCCAGACCTACTACCGCCTCGCTGGCTGGGACCCGGAAACGGGCAATCCTCCCCGTGAGACCCTCGAGGAAGTCGGCCTAGCGTGGGTAGCCGACGAACTCGGGGTGTGATGCTGGGTAGCAAGTAGCAAGAGAGAAGCGGCAAGCCCCGTCGGTACGGCGGCCCGAAGCCATTGCGAGGTGCCCGGTCGAGCTACTTGCTACTTGTGCCTTGCGACCCGTGCGCAGCAATCCGCGCATTCTCGACCGGTACCATCTCAGAATGCCTGCTGAAGACATCCGTATGAAGGGGTTTCGGGAGCGGTCGACGGTTGATGAGGCGTTGGTGGCGGCGTTGGACGGCGTTGGGGCGCTGGCGGCGGTGAACGTCTCGGTGACGGAAGCTGCCGGTCGGGTCCTTGCCGAGGGCGTCGACAGTGCCGTCAACGTGCCCGGTTTCCGGCGTGCGACCATGGATGGCTACGCGGTTCGGGCCGAGGACACCTACGGCGCATCGACCTACAACCCGGTCCCTCTCCGGGTGCTCGGCTCCTCTATGCCGGGAGCCGGCGCACCGCCGGCAATCGATCGGGGCCAGTGCCTACGCATCATGACCGGTGCCCCGGTCCCCGACAGCGCCGACGCCGTGCTGAAGGCCGAAGACACGACTGATTCGGGCCACGAGATCGGAGCGACCTCAGCCGTGCCGGTTGGCCGCAATATCGGCCGCGTCGGCGAGGACGTATCGGCGGGCGACCGCATTCTGCAGCTCGGTCGGCGCCTCCTCGCACAGGATGTCGGCCTGCTCGCCGCGATCGGCCATGATCCGATAGCGGTGGTCCGACGGCCGAACGTGAGGATCATCGTGTCTGGAGACGAACTTCTGCCCCCGGGAGCTTCACCGAGTGGCAGCGCCATCGTGGATTCCAACTCGCCGATGCTCGCAGCCCTCGTCGAACGCGACGGCGGCGTCCCCTACGTCACGCGCATACCGGACGACCGCGGAGCCATGGCGGAGGCGCTCGGCGCACCGGGAGCGGACGCGATCGTCACGGCCGGCGCCGCCTCGGTGGGTTCGGAGGACCGAGTCCCGGTGCTCGTCGGTGAGCTCGGCGAGCTCACCGTTCATGGAATCACGATGCGCCCCTCCGCTCCCACCGGCGTCGGGACCATCAACGGCGTGCGGGTGCTGGTTCTCCCCGGCAACCCCGTTGCCTGTCTTGCGGCCTACGACTTCTTCGCCGGGCCCGTGGTCCGGTCGCTGGCCGGCCGCTCCCCCGGCTGGCCCTACCGAACCATTGAACGAACCTTGAGCCGCCGCCTGGTGTCGCAGGTGGGCCGCACCGACTACGCCCGGGTCGTGGTCGATGGTGACTCCGTCGAGCCGATCGCGATCTCCGGCTCCTCCGTGCTGTCATCGGTGACTCGAGCGACCGGCTTCGTAGTCGTTCCGGCCGCGTTCGAGGGCTACGTCGAGGGGACCACGGTCGTCATTCATTGCTACCGCGACAAGGGCGAACAGTGAGACAGAGCCAGTTTCTCAACGTGGTCGATGAAGACGTGGCTCACGCGGCTTTCGACAAGGCATGTACTCATCTCCAGCCTCGAACCAAACAGGTCGCTCTTGACGTCGCTCTTGGGCGGGTGCTCGCCGCTGACGTCGTGGCTCGCGTCGATGTGCCCGGATTCGACCGCAGCAACGTGGACGGCTTCGCCGCCCGCGCTCTCGACACCTACGGGGCCGAGGAACTCGATCCGATCACGCTTGCCCCATCGAAGGTGACGCTCGCTGCCGGTGATACCCCACCTGAGGACTTCGAGCCTCCGGCGGGGACTGTCGTGCAAATCGCAACCGGTGCCGTGGTCCCCCGCGGCACCGACGCGGTGGTCATGGTCGAGGACACCGAACCGACCTCCGACGGCATCGCGGTCTCCCGCTCGGTTCCACCGGGGGCCAACATCTCGTTCGCCGGTTCCGACATCGGCCACGGCGACACGGTTGCGCGTCGCGGCACCGTGCTGACCTCGCGCGACACCGCCGTGCTTGCCGCCGTCGGTGTCACCACCATCGATGTTGTCGCTCGGCCGCGAGTCGCCGTCCTATCAACGGGCGACGAGATCGTGCCGCCCGGTGAGGTTTCCTCCCTCGGCCAGGTCTCCGACTCAAACCAGCAGATGCTCCTCGATGCGGTCCGCGAACTCGGATGCGAACCGATCGCAGGCGGCATCGCCCCCGATGACCTCGAGGTTGTCGAGTCGATGATCGAGGCCTTGATCACCGGCTCGGATTCGGCCGATGTGATCCTGCTCTCCGGAGGAACGTCGAAGGGCGAGGGCGACATCAACGCCGATGCCGTGACCCGCCTCGCCGACCGACTGCCGAACTCCCCCGGCATCCTCGTCCACGGAGTGGCACTGAAGCCCGGAAAGCCGATCCTCCTTTCGGTGGTCTCCGGGAGACCGGTGATCGTCCTGCCTGGATTCCCGACGTCGGCGATTTTCACCTTCCACGAGTTCGTAGCGCCCCTGCTGCGTCGCCTCGCGGGACTACCCGAGAACGCTGTGCAGACGATGGCCGCATTCGCACCGGTGCGCATCGCATCGGTCTCAGGGCGGGCTGAGTACTCCCTCGTCGACGTCGTCGAAGGCGAAGCCGGATTCGCCGCCTACCCCCTCGGAGCAGGGTCGGGCAGCGTCACCGCGTTCGGTCGGGCCGACGGCTTCATCCGCATCCCGGCCACCACCGAGTACGTGGCGGAGGGCGAGACGGTGACCGTCCGGCTTCTCGGCGATCGGCGCGAAGTGCACGACCTGGTCGTGATCGGGAGTCATTGCGTCGGCCTCGACTATCTCCTCGGTCGGCTCGGTGAAGCGGGCTTCCGGCTGAAATCGATACCGGTGGGTTCGACGGCGGGACTGGCGGCGCTCGGCCGGGGGGAAGGCGATGTCGGCGGTACTCACCTGCTCGATGCAGCCACCGGCCGGTACAACGAGGCGTTCCTCCCACCCGGTGTCACCTTGATCCCCGGCTACGACCGTCGCCAAGGGATCGCGTTCCGGCTCGAAGACTCGGCCCTCACTGAACTCGGGCCGAAGCCATTGGTCGCCGAGATCCGCTCCGATCGGCACCGCATGGTCAACCGAAACACCGGGAGCGGTACGCGGGTCCTCATCGACGCCCTCCTCGACGGCGCTCGCCCGCCCGGATACCTGCACCAGGTCAAGACCCACAACGGTGTCGCAGCAGCCATCGAGCAGGGGCGTGCCGATTGGGGTCTAACGCTCGAGACCGTCGCTGCGTCTGCCGGCCTCGGGTTCCAATTTGTCGCCAACGAGCGCTACGACCTGGCCGTCCGACAGAACCGCCGAGATCGGCCGGCCGTCGCGGAACTTCGGCGTCTGCTCGATGATCCAGCGGTCCGCGCCGACCTCACCAAACTCGGACTCACGTAGGCGGCGATTCCTCGGCGGTTTCGTCGGCGACCGATTCGTCGGCCGTGGACTCGTCAACGCCGACCTCGGACTCACCGTCCGCCGCCACCGTCTGGGCCCCAGGGGCGATGAACACCGGCGGGCCGACCAGGGTGCGCGGCTCGCGTCGGCGCTGCATCCACCAGAGCGCTCCGATGCCGAGCAGTACGGCGCCGGCCGAGACCCATCCGTTGCGGCTCAGGCCGAGGAAGCGGAACGTCGTGTCGGTGCGCATCAACTCCATCAGGAACCGGCCCGTGCCGTACAGGATCAGGTACATCGCGATCGACGATCCCTTGAACAGCTTCCCCCTGCGCTCGAGCAGCAAAATGATGCCAGCGGTGATGAACAGATTCCACAGCGACTCGTAGAGGAACGTCGGGTGGAATGTGGTAGATCCGGGGTAGCCGGCTGCTGCTGCGATTCCCGGATCGATCTCAACCGCCCACGGCAGATCCGACGGCGTGCCGAACAACTCCTGGTTGAAGTAGTTGCCGATTCGCCCGATCACCTGCGCCAGCGGGAGGCCGACGGCGACGGCATCGCCGAAAGCGAACACGTCGCCGCGCCATCGGTGCAGCAGCACCACCACTGTCACGGTGCCCAGGAAGAGCCCGCCGTAGAGCGCCAGGCCGCCTTCCCAGATGAACAACATTGCCCATGGTCGATCGAGGAATTCGCCCGTGTGGGTCGACACATAGGCGAGACGTGCACCGAGGAATCCAATGACAACGGCCCATATCGCAACCCGCTCCGCCATCGATCCGCTCCCGCCGTAGCGTTCGTAGCGGCGGCGCGTCACAACCACGGCGACGATGACGCCGATGGCGATCATGATCCCGTAGAAGTGGATCGTCAACGGACCGATCTCGATCACGTTGCGCGCCGGCGATGGGATGGAGGCGAGCAGTGGGATCATCCGTAGCGCTCTTTGAATTCCTTGAACGACTCCCACGCCTGCGGTCCATAGATCGAAGCCGGCCCGCCACCCATCTGGATTGCGACGCCGATGGTCTCAGCCATCTGTTCCTCTGTGACGCCCTTGCGGGCGGCGCCGCGCGTGTGGCTGGCGATGCAGCCCCGGCAGCCCTTCGAGATGGCGATCCCGACGGCGATGAGTTCCTTGGCCCCGGCTGTCAACGCCCCGTCCTGGTAGACCGCTCGGTAGGTGGTAGCAAACCCCTCGTACACCTCGGGGATGAACTCGCGCAGTTCCTGCGTCGCTGGTGCGATCTTTTTGATTTCGTCTTGGTATTCGCCCATGACACCTCCTCGTTTGAAGCAATGCTACGAGGTTCCAACCTGTGCCAGCCGCCGGCATTCCGACGATCCCGGACCGGCGGCCGCGCGATCCACGCCGAGTAGCCTCCTTTCAGCTGATAGCTGATAGCTGCCAGCTGCCAGCTATCAGCCGGACCGACCGCGACGATGCGTCGTGTGCGATCGAGACGGGGCCGCGACACATAACCCACAACGAGAATCGGAGCGGATGTGAACGCCAAGGACACGGCACGCGAGACATTTGGGCAGGTCGAGCACGAGCTGCGTGATCTCTCGCGCTGGATGTACGATCATCCAGAGATCGCGTACGAGGAGTACGAGACATCGGCGAAGCTGGTCGAGTATCTCTCGAGCAAGGGCTTCGACGTCGAGTATCCGGCCTACGGCCTCGACACCGCGTTCGCAGCCCGGGTCGGCACTTCAGGTCCCGAGGTGGTGATCTGCTGCGAAATCGACGCCCTCCCCGAGGTTGGCCACGCCTGCGGCCACAACGTGATCGCCACGGCCGCGATCGGAGCCGGCATCGCCGTGGCTCCCCTTGCCGACGAGCTCGGCATTCGCGTAACGGTGCTCGGCACCCCGGCCGAGGAGGCCTACGGCGGCAAGATCGATCTCATCAACGCCGGCGCGTTCAGCGACGCCGCCGCGGCAATGATGGTTCACCCGGCGAACGATGATGTCGTCGACAAGAACTTCCTCGCGGTGGCACAGTTCGACGTCGAGTTCCACGGCAAGGAGTCGCACGCCGCGTTCAAACCGCAAGTTGGGATCAACGCACTCGATGCCGCCGTGCAGTCCTACGTGAACATCTCCACCCTCCGGCAGGCGATCTATCCAACCGACAAGATCCACGGCGTATTCACCCATGGCGGTGACGTGCCCAATGTGATTCCGGCGTTCACATCGATGTCTTGGTACGTGCGGGCGTTCACCAAGGACCGTCTCGATGAGCTGTACACCAGGGTCCTCGCCTCGTTCGAGGGTGCAGCGATCGCCACCGGCTGCACGTTCGAGGTCAAGCCTCGCGGTCACGCCTACACCGA
>CAZONX010000001.1:0-18639 GCA_964581295.1 uncultured Acidimicrobiaceae bacterium | reverse complement strand
CGATCGCCACCGGCTGCACGTTCGAGGTCAAGCCTCGCGGTCACGCCTACACCGACATGGTCGTGGACCCGGTTTTGGCCGACATCTACGCGGAGAACTCCGAAGTCGTGGGTCGGCCGATGCACCGCGGGAGCGAATACGACCCTGCCGCGACCGGCTCGACCGACATGGCGAACGTGTCATACGAAGTGCCGACGATCCACCCAATGCTCGATATCAAGGCAGCGCCCGCGGTCAACCATCAGAAGGAGTTCGCGGCCCACACGCTGACTCCGTCCGGAGAAGCCGCGATCACCGACGGCGCCTTGGCCATGGCAATGACGATTATCGACCTTGCCGAGGGCGATCGCTGGGACGACCTGGGTGGTGCAATCAGCTGATCGCACCCGGCGGCCGACCTCGTCGCCGCATTGACGTCCAGCGGCCCGGATGTCCTATCGTCCCGTCATGCCTGCCCGAACCATTGCACCCGACACAGCCTGGTACCAAGTCGAGGTCGACACGACGCTGTCCGATCTCGGATCGTCACGCGACGGTCTCTCGGTTCAAGAGGCCGCAGCACGGCTCGCAACCTACGGTCCGAACGAACTCGAGGATCGCGGCGGGCGCTCGTCGTTCCAGATCTTCGGATCACAGTTCAAGGACCTGTTCACCGCAATCCTCGTCGTCGCCGCAGTCATCTCTGCGTTCCTGAGCGACTGGATCGAAGCCATTGCGATTCTGGCCATCATCATGCTCAACGCAGTCATGGGCTACGTCCAGGAGAAGAAGGCCGAAGAGGCCATGGCGGCCCTGAAGCGGATGTCGGTGCCGGAGGTGACCCTGGTCCGTTCCGGCGAGGCGATCGTTGCCACATCCACCGACATCGTGCCCGGCGACATTTTGATCCTCGAGACCGGGAACATCATCCCGGCCGATGGCCGCCTCATCGAGGCCGTGAACCTCGACATCGAAGAGGCCGCCCTGACTGGGGAGTCGGTTCCGGTGGGCAAGGATGCCGATCGGGTGTATCGAAGAGACATGGCGGTCGCGGACCGTCGCAACACGGTGTATCGCGGGACCACCGTCACGCGTGGCCGCGGTGTCGTCGCTGTCACCGGCACCGGGATGAACAGCGAACTCGGCCGCATCGCCGGGCTCCTTCAATCGGTGGAGGAAGAGCGCACCCCGCTCCAGCGACGGCTCGACCACCTCGCCAAGGTTCTTGCGATCGTCGCTCTGGTCATCGTGGCGCTGCTGTTCGCGATCGGGATCGCCCGCGGTGAGAGCGTCGAGACGATGCTCCTCACCTCGGTGAGCCTCGCCGTCGCCGCCATCCCGGAAGCCATGCCTGCGGTGGTCACCATTGCCCTGTCCCTCGGCGCCCAGCGCATGCTGAAGCGCAAGGCACTCATCCGTAGACTCCCGGCGGTCGAGACCCTCGGTTCAGTCTCGGTGATTTGCTCCGACAAGACCGGCACCCTCACCGAGAACCGCATGACGGTCACCGTGCTCGACCTCGCGAACGAGAAGGTGGAGCTCACCGGCGAGAGCAGTGGACCGATTACCAAGACCGAGACGGGAGCAGACGAGATCGCCCAAGGCCTCGAAGCCTCCCTCGCCACCGGGGCGCTCTGCAACGATGCCACGCTCACCACCACAGAACACGGCTATCGATCGGTCGGTGATCCCACGGAGACCGCAATCGTGCTCGCGGCGGCAGAACTCGGTATCCCCAAACCCGACCTCGAAGACCTCTTCCCCAGAATCGGCGAGGTCCCGTTCGACTCAACCCGCAAGCGCATGACCACCATCCACTCCGTCCCCGAGACGCTTCCGGCGTGGGTCGACGGCATCGCGACCGTGTTCCCACCCGGCACGAAGGCGGCGTCGTTCATGAAGGGTGCGGTAGAACGTGTCGCCGAGGCCTCCTCTTCGGTGTTGGTCTCCGGCATCGTCGAGCCGATGTCGGACGGTTGGGTTCAGCGCATCACCGAACGCACCGAGGAGATCGCTGCCACCGGCACGCGTGTCCTCGCTGTCGCCGCTCGCGGCTGGGCGTCGCCTCCGCCCGACGCGGACGCCGAGCAGGACCTCGTCTTCATCGGACTCTTCGGACTGATGGATCCGCCGCGTCCTGAGGTTTCTGAGGCCGTCGCCACAGCGAAAGCTGCCGGCATCAGCACGGTGATGATCACCGGAGATCACCCGCTCACTGCTCGCCACATCGCCACGGAGATCGGGATCGACGCCGGCGGCGGATTCCTGACCGGCGCCGAGTTGGACACCATGAGTGAGCCCGAACTGATTGAGGCCATCCAGACCACGTCGGTGTTTGCCCGCGTCTCTCCCGAGCACAAACTCCGCCTCATCTCCGCCTACCGCCAGGACGGTACGCCCACGGCGATGACCGGAGACGGCGTGAACGACGCACCGGCGCTGAAGCGTGCGGACATCGGTGTCGCCATGGGCATCACCGGTACCGACGTTTCGAAGGAAGCAGCCGACATGGTGCTGCTCGACGACAACTTCGCCACCATCGTTTCTGCGGTCGAAGAGGGCCGCGTCATCTACGACAACATCCGCAAGTTCATCAAGTACCTCTTGACGTGCAACGCCTCGGAGCTCGCAGTGATGATCATCGGCCCGTTCCTTGGCATGCCGATCCCGCTGCTCCCCCTTCAGATCCTCTGGATGAATCTGGTCACCGACGGCCTGCCGGCACTCGCCCTGGGGGTGGAACCGGCGGAGGACGACGTGATGGATCGCCCACCCCGCTCGGCAAGCGAGACCATCTTCGGTGGCGGCGTCGTCCAGTACATCGGCTGGTTCGGAGCACTAATGGCTGCGCTGTCGCTGCTTGTCGGTTGGTATGCCTGGCAGGCCGAGGACCCGGCCTGGCAGACGATGCTGTTCACCACCCTCATCTTCTCGCAACTCGCGCTGGCACTCGAAGTCCGTACCGAGCGGCGGTCGCTGTTCTCGACCAGCCTGTTCTCGAACCGAGCCATGCTCGTCTCCGTGTTCATCGGAGTCGCGGCTCACTTCGCCCTGATCTACCTCCCGGTGGCTCAGCGCATCTTCGGGACGGTGGCGCTCAACCCGACCGACCTCCTGATTTCGGTATCGGCGGCCGTGGCAATAATCGCGGTTGCCGAGCTGTGGAAGTGGCGCCTGCGGGCAACCGCCGGTCGCTGAACGGAGGCCGACCGCAATGGACACCGCAGCGATCCCCGAGTACCAGTCCGGCTTCGACACCGTCATCTTTGATTGCGACAGCACGCTGACAACCATCGAAGGCATCGACGAACTCGCCCGCTTGAGCGGTCGATACCAAGAGATCGCGTCGCTCACTGATGCCGCCATGAACGGTGACCTCGCGCTCGACGATGTCTACGTCCGAAGGCTCGAGATGCTGAACCCGTCGCTGAGCGACGTCGCGTCGATCGCGGACCGCTACCGACACCACGTCGTAGCCGATGCGCCGGCCGTGATCGGAGCGTTGTGCGCAGTCGGCAAGCAGGTGTTCATCGTGTCGGGTGGTCTCGTCGACGCCGTCGGGCCTTTCGGTGCCTGGTTGGGCGTCCCGGAGGACCACATTCGCGCGGTCGGCATCCGCTATGCACCTGACGAGGCGTTGGTCGACCGGTATGCGGGGGTTGAACCCAGCCCCCTCACCACGGCCGACGGCAAGACGACGGTGGTGCGCGAGTTGCTTCAAGATCGGCCGGGGCGTTCGTTGCTGATCGGCGATGGCTCCAGCGATCTCGTGGCCGCCGGGGAGGTCACCTGCTTCGTCGGATTCACCGGCGTCGCACAGCGCCCAGCCGTCGTCGCCGCTGCCGACGTCCTGATCACGGGGCCCGCCCTTTCGCCGCTGCTCGGTCTCGCCCTGACGGCGTCCGAACAAGAAGCACTCAGCACCACGTCGTATGTCTCGCTGATCGACGACGCCGGGACCAGAATCCGCGACGGAGAACTCATCATCAAAAGGGGCACGACGCCATGACATACCGGGTACTCGCAACCGATGACCTCTCGCAGGAAGCCGTCGACCTGCTCAACGCCCACCCGGACGTCGACTTTGTCGTGGAGAAGGGGATGAGTCCTGACGCGCTGGCGGAGCGCATCATTGGGTACGACGGCCTGATCATCCGCAGCAGCGCTCAGGTCACCGAAGCGGTCATCGCGGCGGGCGAACGGCTGCAGGTCATTGGCCGAGCCGGTGCCGGCGTCGACAACATCGATGTCCCGGCGGCGAGTGCGCGGGGGGTGATCGTGATGAATACGCCCGGCGCCAACACGGTGGCAACCACCGAGCACACGATGGCGCTGCTCCTCGCGTTGTGCCGCAATGTGCCACAGGCGACGGCGAGCTTGCGCAGCGGTGAGTGGGACCGCGAGCGGTTCAAGGGCATCGAGGTTCGATCGAAGACCATCGGCATCATCGGCTTCGGCCGCGTCGGGCAACGCGTGGCACGACGATGCCGGGGCTTCGGCATGGAGATCATCTGCCACGACCCGTATCTGAGCAGTGAGCGGGCCGCGCTGCTCAAGGTCGATCAGGTGTCGCTTGATGAACTGCTCGAACAATCCGACTTCATCACCCTCCATGCAGCGCTCACCGACGACACAAGGAACATGATCGACGCCGACGCTATCGCACGAATGAAGCCGGGGGTCCGCATCGTCAACGCCGCCCGTGGCGGCCTGATCGACGAGCAGGCACTGATCGCGGCCCTCGAAGACGGCCGAGTCGCGGGCGCCGCACTTGACGTGCTCACCGACGAACCGCCGGATCCATCCAATCCGCTGCTCCACATGGACAACGTCGTCGTCACCCCGCACCTCGCGGCGAGCACCGACGAGGCACAGCGAGAAGTCGGCATCCAGATCGTCCGCCAAGTCATCGACGCACTCGAGGGCACGGACTTTCGCAACGCCGTGAACATGCCAGTGGTCGACGGACAGCTGCTCAGCGAGCTACGCCCGTATCTCGAACTGGCAGAACGCCTGGGCAGTCTCCAATCACAGCTCGCCCTCGGCGCCGTCACCAAGGTCGAGGTCGCTGTCGAGGGTGACGACATCGACGAGCACATCGCACCCGTCTCGATCGCGGCCCTCAAGGGCATCCTGGAGCGAGTGGTCACCGGCTCGGTGAACTACGTCAACGCACAGCACGTTGCCGGCGAGCGCGGAATCGCCGTGTCCCAGACCTCCGGTTTACACAGCCTTGACTACCCGAATCTGATCTCATGCCGCGTCGAGTGGAGCGGCGGGAGCCGCACGGTGGCAGCGACGCTGTTCAGCCATGACGAGCCGCGGATCGTCGAAGTCGACGGATATCGGATCGATGTCGTGCCTCAGGACACGATCCTCGTGACGGTCAGCCACGATGAGCCCGGCTTCATTGGGAAGGTCGGGACAACGCTCGGCGAACTTGGCGTCAATATCGCCACATGGAAGACGGGCCGTTCCGCACCGGGCGGCCGTGCGCTGTCGTTCATCAGCGTCGACTCCGACGTCCCCGACGAGGCACTCCAAGCCCTCGCAGCGACCGACCCAATCGAACGCATCACGAAGGTTCGGTTCTAGCTCACGCGACCCGGCGGCGGAATTCCCCCATCAATTCACACAGCCTCTCAACGCCGGCGATCGGCATGGCGTTGTAGATCGACGCCCGGACGCCCCCGACGCTGCGGTGGCCCTTGAGTCCGACCAGACCGCGCTCGGCGGCCTCATCGATGAACGCCGACTCCAGGTCGTGGTCGGCGAGTCGGAACACAACGTTCATGTGCGACCGACTCGCGGGCTCCACCGGGTTGGTGTAGAAGCCGTCGCTGTTGTCGATCGCTCCGTACAGCAGCCCGGCTCGCTCATCGGCAACCGCCTCCATGGCATCGAGACCGCCTCCATGACGGATCCAGCGCAGTACCTTCTCCATCACATAGATCGAGAACACCGGCGGGGTGTTGTACATCGATCCCGCACGGGCGTGCACGTCGTAGCGGAAGTAGGACGCCAGGTCGCGCGCCGTGTGCTCGAGCACGCTCGTTCGGATGAACACGAGCGCCAGCCCGGCCGGGGCCAGGTTCTTCTGGACACCGCCGTAGACGACATCGAATCGTTCCCACGGGATCGGGCGGCTCATGAGATCCGACGACATGTCCGCCACGAGCGGGACGCCGACATCCGGCCACATTCGATACTGCACACCACCGATGGTCTCGTTGCTCGTGAGGTGGACGTAGCGCGTGTCGGTCTGAATCTCGACCTCGGACGAAACCGGAACCCGGACATACCCGCCGGCACGGCCGCTCCATGCGGTGTAGACATCCCCGTGGTGGGCCCCATCCGCAAGGGCCTTCGAAGCCCACGCACCCGTGTCGACGTAGCCGCCCTTCGAGCCATCGCTCAGCAGGTTCATCGCCAGCATCCCGAACTGCATCGTCGCTCCGCCCTGGACGAACAGCACGTCGAAGTCGTCGGGCACGGCGAATAGCCGGCGAATCAGACGCACCGCCCCGGAATGAACCGCTTCGTAGTCCTCGGAGCGGTGGCTCATCTCGATCATCGACATCCCCGAGTCGCCGAACTCGACAATCTCGTCACGCACCTCTTCCAACACGGCGGGGGGCAATGTGCTCGGCCCGGCGTTGAAGTTGACGACCCTCATGGGGCGACCTCGTCTGGCATGGTGATCGGACACTACCGGGTCAGAGGATCTGGCTCAGAAACAGCTTCGTTCTTTCGTGCTGCGGGTCCGCGAAGAAGTGCTCAGGCGTACCTGATTCGAGGACCACACCCTCGTCGAAGAACAGGATCCGGTCGGCCACTTCTCGGGCAAACCCCATCTCGTGGGTGACCACCAGCATCGTCATGCCGGAATTCGCCAACTCCTTCATCACGTCGAGCACCTCGAGGATCATCTCGGGGTCGAGCGCCGAGGTCGGCTCGTCGAACAGCATGATCTTGGGCTTCATCGCGAGCGATCGCGCAATGGCAACCCGCTGTTGCTGTCCACCGGAGAGCTGATCCGGGAACCGGTCGGCGAGATCCGCGATGCCGAAACGCTCGAGCACCGCCATCCCCGATTCGTCGGCCTCTTCCTTTTCGACCCCCCGCACTTGCTGAGGTGCGAGAGTGACGTTCTCGAGAACCGTGAGTTCCGGGAACAGGTTGGACTGTTGAAACACCATGCCGACCTCGGACCGGATCTGCTCGACGTTGGCGACGTCCCCGGTCAGCTCGATGCCGTGGACCGTGATGGTGCCGCCGTCGTGGGCTTCAAGGCGGTTGATGCAGCGGATGAAGGTCGATTTGCCCGATCCCGATGGTCCGATGATCACCACCACTTCGCTCTCGGCAACGGTGGTCGTCACACCTCGCAGCGCAGGGATGTCACCAAACGACTTCGTAACATCGCGGCACACAATGATGTCGACGCTGTCGGCTAGCGCCGGATCCGCGGGGTCGCTGCGAGGTTGGATCAGATTCCCTGGGCGTGGAAGAAGATGCGCCGCTCTCTCGGCTGGTCGAACTCCGCGTAGAGCACCCGCTGCCACTGACCGAGAAGGACTTCGCCGTCCACGATTGGGATCGTCACCGACGGCTGACCGACGAGCAGCTGGCGCACATGAGCGTGGCCGTTGATGAACTCGTCTTCCTGCATGTTCTCAGTGCGCACGTCGTGGTCGTCGTGCTCGTAGTAGGCGTCGACCGGCACGGCGCGGTCGATGGCCTTGCGGAAATCGTTGAGGAAGCCGGTCTCGGACTCGTTGATGACGATCGACGTGGTGGTGTGCGGGGTATACACCGTGACCTGGCCGTGGCCCACCATCGAGCGCTTCACGACGTCGCGCACGATGTCGGTGAAGTCCCAGAACTCCTCTGACGCCGTGGTGTGGAAGTGCATGGCCTCGGTGCGGATGGCAGGCGACTCACTGGCGGCAAGCACGACGGGCGTACCGATGGGATCGAGGGTGGCTTTTCGAATGGCGATACGCTCGTCCATGATGTCCTTGTGAATCGACGACGAGACCCTAACGGCCACGCAAGGATACCGGGGCCTCACCGAACCTGCCACGCCATTTCGGGTGGGCTACGGCCTGCTCTACCGGGCCGGTAGAATCGGCTCTCACCAGTGGAGGAGACCACATGACAGCGACGGTGATCCTTGGCTCCCAGTGGGGCGACGAAGGCAAAGGGAAGATCACCGATCTCTACTCCCGAAATGCCGATGTGGTAGTGCGCTACCAGGGAGGGAACAACGCCGGGCACACGATCGTGGTCGAAGGCGAGCGATTCGCACTGAGCCTCATCCCCTCGGGAGTCCTCTACCCCCAAGTCACACCGGTCATCGGAAACGGAACCGTCGTGGACCCGGCCGTCTTGTTGCGCGAAATGGACGAGCTCACCGAGCGGGGCATCGACCCTTCGCGCGTGCAAGTGTCCGGCAACGCGCACGTGATCATGCCCTATCACCGCAAGATGGACGCCGTTCTCGAGCGCTATCTCGGCGAGCAGCAGATCGGCACCACCAAGCGCGGCATCGGCCCGTGCTACATGGACAAGTTCTCCCGCTTTGGCATCCGCATGCAGGACCTTTTGGACCCGAAGATCTTCCGCACGAAGCTCGAGGTCGCCCTCAAGGACAAGAACCGGCAACTCACCAAGGTCTACAACCAGCTGCCGCTCGATGTCGACGAGATCTACGAGGAGTACCTCGTCTACGCGTCACGCCTCGAGGGCCACATCACCGACACGTCCCTTCTGGTCTGGGAAGCGATCCACGGCGGCAAGAACGTGCTGTTTGAGGGGGCGCAAGGAACGCTGCTCGACATCGATCACGGGACCTACCCGTTCGTGACGTCGTCGAACCCCACGGCGGGTGGCGCCGCGACCGGTTCTGGGATCGGCCCGCGCGACATCGACCGAGTAATCGGCGTGGCGAAGGCCTACATCACGCGAGTCGGAACCGGACCGTTCCCGACCGAACTCCTCGACGAGACCGGCGACCGCATGATCGACATCGGTGGCGAGTACGGCGTGGTCACCGGCCGTCGACGCCGGTGTGGCTGGCTCGATGCCGTGGCACTGCGCTACTCGGCGCGGGTCAACGGACTCACCGAGATCGCCCTTACGAAGCTCGACATCCTGTCCCACTTCGATCCGATCAAGATCGCGATCGCCTACGAGTCGGACGGCACGCGATACGACGAGTTCCCGCGTCAGCAATCCGTGCTCTATCACTGCACGCCGATCTACGAAGAGCTCGAGGGCTGGAACGTCGACATCTCGAAGGTCACGTCCTACGACGGCCTGCCGGACGCGGCACGCCGTTACGTCGAGCACGTCGAGGAACTGTGCGGCGTTCGCGTTTCGTCCGTGGGGGTGGGCCCCGGTCGCGAAGCGACGCTCATGCGCCCGGATCAATGATCGAGCGCTACTCGCTCCCCGAGATGGCGGCCATCTGGAGCGAAGCGAACAAACTCGCCGTGTGGAAAGAGGTCGAATCGCTCACTATTGAGGCATGGGTGGATCTCGGCATCGCGGCCGCCGAGGCAGCCGCAGCTGTGCGAGCAGCACCTGAAGTCGACCCTGTGGCGTGGAAGGAACGCGAAGCGGTCACGAACCACGACCTTGCAGCATTCGTCGACCTCCTCGCCGCTTCCGCCACCGAGGGCGAGGAGTGGGTGCACTTCGGCCTCACGTCGTCCGACGTCGTCGACACCGCTCTCGGCGTGATGATGCGCGATGCCGCCGACCTGCTGCTGGCACGCATCGCAGTCCTCTTTGAAGTCGTGAAAGCGAAGGCGTTCGAGTATCGCGACACACCGATCATCGGCCGAACCCACGGCATCTGGGCCGAGCCGACGTCGTTTGGCTTGAAGCTTGCAAGCTGGGCGTTCGAGTTGGAGCGCGACTATCGCCGCATGCACCACGCCCGCGACAGCGTGGCGGTCGGCAAGATCTCCGGTGCGGTTGGCACCTACGCGCATACACCCCCGGCCGTCGAAGCCTTCGTGTGCAGCCGACTCGGTCTCGGTATCGAGGCAGCGTCGTCCCAGATCACGCATCGGGACCGCCACGCCGAGTTCCTCAACGCCATCGCCTTGACGGGTTCCTCACTCGAGCGGTTTGCGACCGAGATCCGCCACCTCCAGCGCAGCGAGGTCGGCGAGGTCCGCGAGTCTTTTGGTTCCGGGCAGAAGGGTTCGTCCGCGATGCCCCACAAGCGAAACCCGATCGCGTCGGAGAACATCACCGGCATCGCTCGACTGCTCCGCGGCTACGCCTCGGTCGGCATGGAGAACGTGGCGCTGTGGCACGAACGCGACATCAGCCACTCGTCCACCGAGCGAGTCACCCTCCCGGATGCCACCGGATTGCTCGACTACGCACTCGCCCGGGCGACCCGACTGGTGGAAGACCTCATCGTCGACACCGATCGGATGGCAGAGAATCTCACGGCCACCCGAGGTCTGATCTTCTCCCAGGCGGTGCTCCTCTCGCTCACCGAACGCGGTCACAGCCGGGACGACGCCTACCGGATCGTCCAGCGCAACGCCCTGGCAACGTGGGACGAAGGCGGCAACCTGGCGGATCGCCTCGCCGCCGATCTGGAGTGTGACCTCAGTGCCGACGAACTCGCGGCTTGTTTCTCCACGGAACGGTTCCTGCACAACACGGACGTCGTGTTCGAACTGCTCGAAGTCACGAACGTGTGAGGCTCCTCCGAGGGAGCCCAGTGCTCGAATGGACCCTTTCCCTATCAAGCGATAGCATCGGCTACACCGAAGCTTGGCCACCAGGAGGTGCCACATGAAGTCGTATCGGATCGCCCTCATACCCGGCGACGGCGTTGGTCTCGAGATCACCGATGAGGCAGTGCGGGTGCTCGATGCCGCCGCCGACATCTACGGCTTCGAAGTCGACACCGAGAACTTCGACTGGTCGTGCGACCGCTATCTCGCGCAAGGCGAGATGATGCCGGAGAATGCGCTCGAGACCCTCGCTGGATTCGACTCGATCTTCCTCGCCTGCATCGGCGACGCCAACAAGGTTGAAGACCACATCTCACTCCAGATGCTGCTCGCCATCCGTAAAGGCTTCGACCAATACGTCAACCTCCGCCCGATCAAGCTCTACCCCGGCGTGTCCTCCCCCATCTCGACGGCGACACCCGAGACGGTTGACATCCTGGTCATTCGGGAGAACACCGAGGGCGAGTACTCCGGCAACGGCGGGTTCTTCAAGCGCGGCACGCCGGATGCCTTCGCACTCCAAACCGGCATCTTCACGTGGAAGGGCTGCGAGCGAACGATCCGCTACGGCTTCGAGATGGCGCGCAGTCGGCAGAAGTTCGGCTCGTCGGCACCAGTTGGCCGGGTCACGAACTGCACGAAGTCGAACGCGTTGAACTACTCGATGGTGTTCTGGGATGAGGCCTACGACTTCGTGGCGAAGGACTTCCCGGACATCGAGACCGACATGGCCCTGGTGGACGCCCTGACCATGTGGTTCGTCAAGAACCCCGACTACTTCGATGTGGTCGTGGCCTCGAACCTCTTCGGAGACATCATCACCGACCTCGGAGCCATGCTCCAGGGCGGGATGGGCTTCGCCGCCGGCGGCAACGTGAACCCAGAGGGCGACTATCCGTCCATGTTCGAGCCCATCCACGGGTCGGCTCCCAAGTACACGGGCAAGCACATCGTGAACCCGATCGCGACGATCGAAGCCGTTCGTATGATGCTGGACAATCTCGGAGAATCCGCGGCCGCCAACCACATCGAGTCGGCCGTCAAGGCCACACTCGGTGCGGGAGTCACCCGAACCCGCGACATGGGCGGCACGAGTTCAACAATCGACATGGGAACCGCTGTCGTCGACGCCATGCGCGCGACCGCCTAGACGAAGGGAACACGCACACATGAGCAAAGTGAAGGTTGGAGTGGCGGGATTCGGAGTGATCGGCCAACGTCTCGCAGACGGTGTGGCCCGTCAGGAAGACATGGAGCTCGTGGGAGTCGCCGACGTCGCACCGACACTGGCCGTCATGGCTCTCGCAGAGCGGGGCATGCCCTACGACCTCTACGCCGCGATGCCGGGCGCTCGAGAGACGCTCGAGGCCGCAGGCATCCCCGTGGTCGGGGACTTCGACGACCTCATCGCGCAAGTCGACATCATGCTCGACTCCGCGCCGGGCGGTATCGGGGCGAAGAACAAGGCGAAGTATGAAGCGGCGGGCGTGAAAGCCATTTTCCAGGGCGGCGAAGCCGATGAGGTCGCAGACGTCTTCTTCCACGGCTATGCCAACTACGACAACGGCCTGGGGCAGGACTACCTCAAACTCACGTCGTGCAACACCACCGGCCTGATTCGCACGATCGACGCGCTCGACCGTGCGGTCGGTATCGAGAAGGTGGCGATCACGATCATCCGACGCGTCGCGGATCCCGGTGACACCCATCGTGGGCTGGTGGACACCCTCCAGATCGAACCCATCCCGAACCACCAGGCCATCGACCTGATGAGCATCATGCCTCACATCGATGCGACCGGGATCCTCGTCCACACGCCGGTCACCCACGGGCACATCATCACCATCGTGGCGACGCCCAAGCGCGAGGTCACCAAGGAAGAAGTGATCGAGGCTTTCAAAACGCACCCCCGCATCCGGGTCGTCCGCATTGCCGACGGCTTCGACACGAACACGTCGCTCTTCAACTACGCCCGCTTCCTGGGCCACCCGCGCGGCGACATGTACGAAGTCGGCTTGTTCGAAGAGACGGTCGGGTTTTCGGGGAAAGACATCATGTTCGCGATCAACATCCCGCAGGAGTCCGTCGTCATCCCAGAGACAATCGACGGCATCCGGGCCGCATTGGAGATGCAGACCGATCGCCTCGAAGCCGTCGGACTCACCAACGAATACCTGGGCATGTAGCCGACCATTCCGCACAACTCATGGAGGAGGCAGCAGGGTGAACATCGCGACCCTGGACGACCTCGACGTGCAGGGGCAGGTGGTCCTGCTTCGCGTCGACATCAACTCGCCGATCGATCGAGCGACCGGAAAGATCAACGACGACAACCGGCTCAACATGAGCCTGCCCACGATCGCCGACTTGGCGGACGCCGGCGCCCGTGTGGTGATCATTGCCCATCAGGGAGACACGCTCGACTACCACAACCTGGTGTCGCTGCGTGAGCACGCCGATCGGCTGTCCGAGAAGCTCGATCGTGAGGTTGGGTTCATCGACGACGTTGCCGGCCCGGCTGCCCGCGAGGCCATTGCGGCGCTCGCCGATGGCGAGATCCTGCTGCTGGAGAACATCCGGATCCTGACCGAGGAGGTGTCGACGTTCGAGGGTGCGGTGAAGCTCACGCCGGCTGAGATGACCAATACCTACCTCGTGCGCAATCTGGCCCCGCTCGTCGACATCTACGTCAACGACGCGTTCGCCGCCGCCCACCGCAATGCCCCTTCGATGGTCGCGTTCCAGGAGCTGCTGCCAACCGCGGGCGGGCGGCTGCTGATTGACGAGGTGACAGCGCTGTCTGGCCTGGCAGAGAGCCCGCCACGCCCGTGCGTCTTCCTGCTCGGTGGGCTCAAGATCTCTGATGCATTCTCGATGATGGAGAAGGTCCTGGCTGACGGCACCGCAGACACGATTCTCACGACCGGCATCACTGCGAACGTGATGCTGCTCGCGGGTGGCGCCGATCTCGGGGCACCCACTGAGGCGTTCATCAACGACCGCTCCCTCGAGGTGTTCATCCCCCGGGCTGAGGAACTGCTGGCCGCCTACGGCGACCGGATCGAGGTGCCGACCGACTTCGCCTACGACGACGATGGCGAACGTCGCGAGATCGACGCTGGGAGCTTGCCCGTCGATGAACTCCTCGTCGACGTCGGCAGCAAGACCGTCGCCCGCTATGTCAACGCGATTGGCGGCGCCGCCACGATCTTCGTGAACGGACCGGCCGGGGTCTACGAGTCTGCTGCCGGCGAATTTGGCACGAGATCGCTGTGGGAAGCCGTCGCCGCAGCCGATGGAAAGTCCGTGATCGGAGGCGGCGACACCGTAGCGAGTGCCAGGCGCTTCGTCGATCCGGAAGACATCAGCTTCATCAGCACCGGCGGCGGCGCACTCATCCGCTTCCTCAGCGGCCAGTCGCTGCCGCTGCTCGACGCGATGGAGAAGGCGGCAGCACCCGAGTAGGCCGAAAACGAGATTCCGGGCCGCGCACAAGGGGGGATAGTGCGCGACCCGGAACCAGTGCCACGGGGGAGGAAGTCCGCGGCGCGTTCTCGGCGATGAGGAGTGTGTTCCTGACTCAGGCCCGCGTGTTCATTCCTCCCAGATTCCGATCGATACAGACTTCGGAACCTCCGTTCGCCCTAAGATAATCGATTATCGACGATGTGGCAACCCGTCGTTTGGCTGCGGATTCGACCCGGCGAATACCGCCCGTTCGCAGCCTGTAAACATGGGGCCGTGCACATGGCTAGGCGAAACAGATGACCGAACCCGCCCCGCCTGCTGACCTCGACTCATCAGACAGCACGGTGTTCCAGACCGGCCGGGTGACATCGATCGCCGCAGGCCACGCCGTCCACGACACCTACACCGCGTTCCTCGCTCCCCTCCTGCCGACCTTCGTCGAGAAGTTCTCGCTCACCAACGCCGCCGCAGGGTCTCTGGCGGCGTTCCTCCAGTTCCCGTCGTTGCTCCAGCCGTTCATCGGCCACCTCGCCGACCGAACCACGCTGCGTTGGATCGTCATCCTCGGACCCGGGGTCACCGCCACGGCGATGAGCTTCCTCGGATGGGCTCCCGGGTACGTGGCGCTCGCGCTGTTGCTCCTCGTCGCCGGCCTGAGCGTCGCCGCGTTCCACTCAACGGCACCGGTGGCGGTCGGCTACCTGTCGGGGAACCGACTCGGCCGCGGCATGGGGTTCTGGATGGTCGGTGGCGAACTTGGCCGCACACTGGGACCGCTGGTCGTGGTGAGCGCGTTGGCGCTGGTGTCGCTGAAGCAGATCGCATTCCTCTCGATCGCAGGGATTGCCACCTCGGTGGTTCTCTACTTCCGCCTGCGAGACGTGCCGCTACGCACCCGCGACGACGGCGAGCAAGTGCCGTGGAGAGCTGCGCTGGCGGGAATGCGCAACTTCATGATGGTGATCGCCGGACTCACCGCCATGCGCAGCATGATGATGCTGGCTGTCACGGTGTTCCTCCCCCTCTACCTCACCGAGACCGGGACCAGTCTCTGGCTCGCAGGCGCCGCGCTCTCGATCGTCGAAGCAGCCGGGGTGGGGGGTGCCTTCGCCGGAGGCTGGATCAGCGATCACATCGGCCGCAAAGCGGTGCTGGTTTTCGGACATCTCGTTGCTCCGGTCGCACTCCTGGCGTTCCTCGCTGCCAGCGGGTGGGTCCGGATTGCGATGCTGGTGGTTGTCGGCTTCTCGCTGCTCGCCGTACCGCCGGTGATCATGGCGCTCGTCCAGGAGCAGGCACCGAAGAGCCGGGCCCTCGCAAACGGCTTCTACCTCTCGATGTCGATGGCCATACGATCGATCGCTGCCATCGGATATGGCGTCTTCGCCGACCGCTTCGGCCTCGAGACCGCCATGGTGATGGGCGCGATTGCCATGTTCGGCGGCCTCCCCCTCATCTGGCTCCTTTTCAGACCGTCGATATCGGCGGTGGGGGAGCCGCTCACGAGCTGATGCTCGTCCGCCAGACGAGCCGCTACGCACGAACTCATCTCTTCGTCTCCCCCACGCTGTGGGAGAGACGCTTCCGAGCTGATGCTCGGCCGAAGAGGGGGCACCGCGGGCGACCTCATTGTCGGATGCGAGCCCCCAAAGCCCCCTCCGCTCCGCTCCGGCCTGGCGGCCGGTGCTCGCGCCTCCCCCACTACGTGGTGGAGGAGAAGACTGGAGCGAGGAACTCAGAGGGCACCGTCGCGCTGCAGCTTCCGGAATGCCGCCCAACCGGGAGCGATGGGGATCCAGAACGTGACGATCCGGTACAAGAACACGGCGGGCACGGCCACAGCGGCCGCGAGGCCGAGGGCTGTCAACCCGGCGATGAGAACTGCCTCGGCCGCGCCAATACCACCGGGCGTGGGCGCAGCTTGTGCCACCGCCGAACCTGCGAGGTACACCGTGGCAACGGCAAGAAAGCCGATTCCTCCGCCGAAAGCCTCGATGCTGTACCAAAGCGCAAAGAGGTAGGCGGTCGTGGTGACGAACGACCCCCCGAATACAAGGAGCACCTTCATCGGATCTCGCCCGATCTGGACGATTCCGCCAAACGCTGTCCGAATGACCGGCCAGACCCCACGGAGGAACACCCGCCGGCCCCACGGCGTGACCATGACCAATCCGGCGAGCGTCAGCACGACCGACAACCCGACGAGCACCGCTCCACCGGACGGAACACCAATGGGAAGGTCCGCACTGCTCCCGGTCGCCAGAACGAAGATCAGCAGCAGGGCCACATGCACGACCATTCCGGCGACGTTGGAGATCCCCACGCCGGTCACCGCGATCGCCGACTCGATGCCCCGCTTCTGGAGATAGCGCACGTTCACGGCCATCCCACCCACCTTCGCCGGTGTGATCCGGTTGAGGAACGAGGAGGCAACCTGGGTGTACAACGTTGGGACGAACGGAAGCTGGTCGGGAACCGAACCCATGAGCGCCCACGCGGCACCGGTGTACGTGACGAGCGAGAACATGATGATGACGGGAAGCCACATCCAATTGGCTCCAGCAATGTCCCCGAGATCGATTTGGGCGAGCTGTGGAATGAGGAAGTAGAAGGCGGCCCCGATCCCCAGGACCGAGAGAATGGTCTTCGGCCGCACCCGCTCGAGCGGCTCGAACTCGATGTCCTCGAGACCAGTCGCTGCCTTCACTGCTTCCTGTACATCTTCGTCGAGACCCTTGGACGCGTCGATCAACTGTCGGACGGACGTACCGACCGCCATCGGCTGAAGTCGCGGTGCAGAGCTGCGCACCGCGTCGGGACCAACGCCGGCTACGGCTGCTGCAACCGCTCTCTGAGGCCCAACTCGCGCCGACAATGCCAACAGCAACTCAGCGACGTCCGTATTCAGCCTGGCATCGGACGCCGCCAGCTCAGCGAAACCGAAGTCGATGATCCACACCGCGCCGTCGGTGCCGAGCATGATGTTCCCCGGCCCGAGATTCCGATGCGCCGTTCGCCTGGCACGCATCTCGTTGACCTGCTCCCAAACAGCCGCCAGCACATCATCCGACAGCTCGGAGTCCGCAACGGCATCGAACGTTCGACCATCCACGGCGTCGTAGGCGAGCAACATCGAACTGGGCCCAACCTCGGCGACGCTCACGAGCCGTGGGGTCGCCACTCCGTCCGACTGCGCCTTGAGCGACACCACCGCCTCGTGTTCCACGGCGCGACGCACCGACGCGACCGTGCGCCGCTCGGTACCGCGGAGCCTCGCGGTGCGGTACATCCGGTACATGGCGTCGGCAGCTCGTTCCTCCGGCCCCATGACCTTGATGAACACACGATTGCCGTCGGTCGTCGTTGCGTAATACGGTGTTGACCCCTTCGAAGTCACATCGGCCCACTCGAGGCGACTCAGGCTGATACCGGTCTTCTCGAGCGCAGCGATGATGTCGGAGCCCCTCGGGCGGCGATCCGGTGCGGCGAAGACGAGCAGAACGGCGGCACCGACCGCGTAGCCGAACGCAACAGCCACGAGGCCGTCCATGGGGGCACGCGTGCCGTCGATCGACCGGGCAACGAGGAAAACTCCAATCGTCATCCAACCCGCCAAGCGCCAGCGCCGGTTCACCCACGGAGCGAGCACTCCGAATCCGGCGGCAAATCCTGCGAGGTAGACCGCCGAAGGGAATCCCGACGCGCCCACACAACCGCCGATCGGGCCGTCCGCTCCCTCGGGCGGGCACACCCACTCCGGCCGGCCGATGGGAAGGTCCGGCTGGAAGATCCGAAGCAGGTCCGATTCGAAGAACCACACAACCAGTGCCGCCGCGCCCACGGCCGCCAGCACCAGGAACAACCGCCGATAGCGCCGCTGCCGGAGCATGAAGGACACGATCAGCAGGGGCAGCAGCAACGCGGCAAGTCGAACCGCCAACACGAGCGACACAACAACGGGGTTCGTGAGCCCCTCGGCGACCCGGATGAGGTCCGAAGTGGCGCCCGCGCTGATGTCATCAAGAACGAATCCGAACAAGGCGGCTACGACCGCGACAGCAAGGGCCGCGAGCATCCTCAGCAGGTCGCTCGGCAACCGAGCGTGCTTCCGGCGCGCTGGCTCGACGATCTCGACGGCAATCGAAGTGTCGGAAGAACTCATCTCAGATGTTGCCACGGCGCGCCCAACCTAGCTGCCCAGCCCGCGGCAGTCTTTGCCTCCGCCCCACACAGTGGGAGAGGCGCGAGCACCGGCTGCCAGGCCGGAGCGCAGCGGAGGGGGCGGCCTGGGAGCCAGAACCGCACACATGAGGCCTCGCGCGGTACCCCCCTGCGGATTCGCCGAGGCGAATCCGCTTCCCCCCACTGCGTGTGTCAAGACCGGGGACATCATGGACGCGCGTTCGGGGACATGGTGGACAGTTGT